>JAVVER010000038.1:0-25082 GCA_032251145.1 Vicingaceae bacterium
AAGCATATTCAAAATCAATTCCAAATTAGTCATATTGTCACGCAAATTTTCTTTCTTTAATCCTTTGTAATTTTTATATTGTTTTACCGAAAAACTACTCCAAGCTTTGGTTATTTCATCAGTAAGTATAGCATATTCTTGTCCTTTTTTTACTCCTCTATTTTCCCATTCATCAGTCAATTCTTTTCTAACTTCTATGCTTTTTAATCGTTGATTAATCCAATTTCAGGATCTTCAATTTCGTCCATACGTTCTTTCGCTACTTTTGCAATCCATAATTTAAAAGGTTCTGCTTTTGGTGAAGGTATAGACTGTATTAAACGAAAAAGTTGCTCTGTATCAGCTACATCAGTCAATCGCATTTTACCATCTTCTGCTACCATTTTCAACTGTCCGATTTTTTCGGACAGTTCACTTCCTTCTTTTGCAAGTTTGCTTTTTAGGTCACTCCAATATTTTCTTGGACGGTCTGTTTGCGTTAAAATCTGAATAACATCTATAATGGAAAAATACCATTTCTCCTCTTTATCATCCCATGATGTCCTTACTTTTTTATCTTCAAATAATTTTATAGCAGTTTGTTTGGTCATTAGTCATTTTTTTGATGTAAATTTACACCAAAAGACTGTCTTTGGAAAAGAATTAAACTTAAATGTTTATGATTGTCAATGATGGTAAATAGTAGTGGAAGCAGAATAGGATGTGTGTTAAGTAATTAATATTCAGTTATTTTAATGCAATTTTTGGATAAATAAAAAAATAAATACCATCAAATTGTAAACAAAATTACTTCTTAGTATTTTTTTGGTTAGGGTTCATTTGTTTTCCCTTATTACCTTGACTTTTATCGTACTGCTTGTTAGTTCCTTTTGAACCCTTATTAGCATTTTGCATATTTGATGCATTTTGTTCAGGTGTAATTTTTTTAGTCATAATCATTTATTGTTTTATTAGTTTTTTCATAATAATTTCTGAATCAGATTTTATTTTAATAACATAAACTCCAGTAGATAAATCTGAAATGTCAATAATAATTTTAGAGTCTTTAACAAATTCGGTTTTTACAATTTGACCTTGAAGATTTATTATTTCTATAGTATTTTCTTTTTTAAATCCTTCTACAACTAAGATTTTTGTTGTTGGGTTTGGATAAACTTTAATATTATCAGATTTTTCTAGTTCATTAATATTTACGAGTTGATCACAAACGCAACGAATAGAAAACCCATTATTTTTCCAATGGTCGAATCGAGATATTCCATTACTATTGTAAACTAAAGAACGATACCAAGCTCTGTCAACACTAAACTCTGTAGAACTCCACCAAAAACCATGATAATTAATCCAATCGTAAGAACCAATTATCATACGATAACCACCTGGAAGTGCTGTAAATCCAGTTGAATTTATTGCTCCTGTATTTGGATTACTCCAATGTGTGGTGTCAATTTCTTTTAATTTTCCTCCAACACTTAAGCTTTGAGTTCCTGTGGCTGTTGTGTCTGCACCAGGATCTAAATGAAATATAAGTTTATTCCAGTCAGAATCGG
The DNA here is from genome assembly GCA_032251145.1 of Vicingaceae bacterium. GTDB lineage: Bacteria > Bacteroidota > Bacteroidia > Flavobacteriales_E > Vicingaceae > BRH-c54. Next base: position 1,551 of record JAVVER010000038.1, read on the forward strand.
TTGGCACATGCCATCCTGTTGGACAGATATTATTAGAATCAGTAGCCGCATACCAATTATATAATTTACCATAAATTGCGGAAATATTAGGATCATTATTATAATCACAATATGCTCCAGAATCTAAATTTCCCCATACGGAACTACTCGTTATGTTTGGAATGATAGTTCCGTCACTATATTTAGTAGTTTTTAAGTTTTCATTCATCCAAAGTTGGTTGCCAATAGTAATTGTATTGTAAACATTGCCATCTGCATCAGTAATTGTTTGAGCTATAAAAGATGGACATATTAATATAATCAAACTAAGCAGGTTAAAATTTTTCATACTAGTAAGTTTTATGTTTATACTGTTTTTTCCCACACTAACACAAAGCCTTCTGTTACATCATGTCCAAAGGATCCATGATATTCCTTATTTCCATACCCTTTTATTATTGGATTCATAGATAACAACTTCCAGCCATCTTTAGCATTTTCATTTAAATGTTGGTTTAGCTCTTCTTCATGTTTCGATGTGAACCTTCTGTTTTTTGTTTTTTGAAATTTCTTAAACAAATTAATTAGTTCACGAAATAATTCTCCACCTCTCACATACCTATATCTATCTATTAATTCCTCTAATTCTGTAACACTTAAGCTCTCAAGTTGAAGTTTAATATCTGAGAAATTATTGTTTATAATCTCAATAATTTCTATTGTTGACTGATGAAGTTTAGCAGAATTAATTTGATCTTTATAATCAGAAGAACTAATAGAAATTTCTTCATTTAAACTAATTTGAAAATAAGTGGTTTTGTAATTGTACATACAATTTAATAAAAAAAATTAGGGGAGATTTCAAAAAATGCCTAACTTTAATTTTAGCATTCCGAAAAACAAATATAACTATTTTATAGATTAAAGCAATTTCAATAATAAAAAAATATTTTTTATTTCAAACGGAATCTACAATATATTTAGGAAAGAAATTCTTCACAAGTGTTGTATTCATTCCTCACCTTCTTTTGAGATAGAAAAACTTACTCCCCCTTAAATTCCGGTTTACGTTTCTCTAAAAATGCATTTACACCTTCTTGATAATCGTATGTTTGTCCGGCTTCGTTTTGCAATTCACCTTCTCTGGCTAATTGTTGCGTTAAGTTGTTATTAAACGATTCATTCAATAATCTTTTAGTTAAACCAATTCCTTTGGTAGGCATTTGAGCAAGTGTTTGAGCAATTTTTAAAGCTTCTGTTTGTAAACTTTCATCTGCAACAGCTTTATAAATCATGCCCATTTTTTCAGCATCTTCAGCCATTACTTTGTCGCCTAAAAACATTAATGCTGCTGCTTTTTGCAAACCAATTAATCTGGGTAAGTAATAGGTTCCACCACTATCGGGAATTAATCCAATTTTACTAAAAGCTTGTATAAAGCTAGCTGATTTTGCTGCAAGGGTAATATCGCAAGCCAATGCAATATTGGCTCCCGCACCTGCTGCAACACCATTTACGCCACAAACAATGGGTTTTTCAATTTTTCTCAATCGAGCTATAATTGGATTGTAGTGTTCTTCTACAATTTTGGGTAATTCAGTTTGTTTAGGGTCTATGGCTTCCGCTAAATCTTGTCCAGCACAAAAAGCTTTTCCTTCAGCAGTAATGTAAATGGCTCTTACTTCAGGATTTTTATCACATTCGTCTAAAGCAGCTTGTAAATCAAATGCCATTTGGCGTATAAAACTGTTGAATTTATCTGGTCTGTTAAGGATAATAACGCCTACTCCATTATCAATTTTAAAGTTAATGTTGCTCATAGTTGTTCAATTATTTTGTTATAGTTGAACAACAAAAATAGCATTTTGTGTCCATCTATTGTTATTCAAGTGTTAGGTTTATTACATTTGCATCTTAAAATTATCATAGATGATTAAATCAATGACCGGGTTTGGTAAATCCGCAACTAGTATAAACCAAAAGAAAATCAGCATTGAAATTCGTTCGCTTAATAGTAAGCAAGCTGATATTTCTGTTAGAATTCCGGCAGTTTACAAAGAAAAAGAACTAGAGCTTAGAGCTAAAATTAATCAACACCTAGAAAGAGGTAAGATTGAATTTAATTTATACGTTGAGCAAACTACTGCTACACCAAATTACCAAATCAACGAAAGTTTATTTAAAAACTATTATAACGAGCTAAAGCGTTTGTCTGATGAGTTGGGCGAGCAATCCGATTTAATAAAAATTGTTGCCGGAATGCCTGATGTTTTTCAGAAAGAAGAAAAACAAGCCTTAGATGAATCAGAGTGGGAAACCATAGTAAAGTTGACTACAAAAGCCTTGCAAGACATTGATGCTTATAGAACTGATGAAGGTAATACGCTTCAAAAAGAAATGGAGTTGAGGATTAATAACATTCAGCAGTTGTTGAATAAGGTGGAGCTGTACGAAAAAGAAAGAATAATTACTGTTAGAGAACGAATTTCGGCACATTTAGACGAAGTTATAAGCGGCAATCAAATAGATAAAGACAGGTTAGAGCAAGAGTTGGTTTTTTATATTGAAAAGTTTGATGTTTCGGAAGAAAAGCAACGATTGCAATCTCATCTCGATTATTTTAGGGACACTATGAATGATAAGGATTCTCAAGGAAAAAAATTGGGTTTTATCAGTCAGGAAATGGGTAGAGAAATCAATACCTTGGGTTCAAAAGCAAACCATTCCGAATTGCAAAAAATTGTGGTAGAAATGAAGGATGAATTAGAAAAGATTAAGGAACAAATATTAAATATTTTATAAAAAAATTATGAGTAAAAACAAATGCATTATCATTTGTGCCCCATCGGGAGCAGGAAAAACTTCTATTACTAAATACTTGTTGGCACAAGATTTAAATTTAAAATTTTCGATTTCGGCATGTAATAGAGAAAAAAGAGCCAATGAAACTAACGGAGTAGATTATTACTTTTTAAGTACAGAGGCATTTAAAAACAAAATAGACAACAATGAATTTGTAGAGTGGGAAGAAGTTTATCAGGATCAATATTACGGCACATTAAAATCTGAAATTACCAGAATTTGGGATGAAGGTCATAATGTTATTTTTGATGTGGATGTAGAAGGTGGGTTGAGTTTAAGTAAATATTTTGGAGAGAATGCATTAACTATTTTTATTCAGGCTCCAAGTATAGAAGAATTAGAAAAAAGACTACGAAGCAGAGGAAGTGAAACAGAAGAAAAAATTCAAAAAAGACTGAAAAAAGCAACTCAAGAAATGAGTTACTCTAAGTGGTTTGATGTAATTATTGTAAATGATAATTTGGAAAAAGCCCAGAAAGAAACACTTAATATTGTCAATTCATTTTTATCTAAATAAAAGTAAACAGGTGAAAATAGGCTTATACTTTGGAACATATAACCCCATTCATGTAGGGCATTTAATCATTGCTAATTACATGGCAGATTATACCGATTTAGATGAAGTTTGGTTTGTTGTGTCTCCTCAAAACCCTTTAAAACAAAGCAATTCTTTATTGGCAGATTATCATCGTTTGGCTATGGTAAGAGTGGCTATAGAAAACAATAATCATTTAAAAGATTGCGATATTGAGTTTAACATGCCTAAGCCATCTTATACTTCTGATACCTTGATTTATTTGCATGAAAAATACCAGAATTATGAATTTTCGTTAATTATGGGGGAGGACAATTTAAGGACTTTCCACAAATGGAAAAATCATGAAGAAATTATTACGAATCATCATATTTATGTTTACCCGAGAGCCTTAACAGAGCAAGAAAGAGAAGAATCGGAATTAAAAACCAACCAACAGCAGCACAATTTTTTTAATCACCCTAGTGTACATTTTTGCGATGCTCCAGTAATGAAAGTATCTTCTAGCTTTATTAGGAAAGCGATAAAAGATAAAAAGGATGTCCGTTATTTACTTACAGAGCCGGTTTATAAGTATTTAACCGAGATGAATTTTTATAAGAATTAAAACCTCTTAAACCAACCCAAAGTAGGAAGAGGGAAAGGAGCAAACTGATTGTCTATATAAAGTTGTGTTAAACCAAATTGAAAAGCCTTATCGTTATTTCCAATTCTAACTCCAGGCATAATAATTAAAAAATTATGGGTGCTTTCAGAAAATCCATAAGAATCTAAAATAAAGGCAGTTCTTTGTCCTACTTTAAACATTGCAGCAAAAGAATATAAAGGAGTTTGGTAAGTATCAGAAGAGTTTTGTAGAGATAGGTATCCTCCAGAAATAGTAAAGTTATTAGCATTGTTGCCAAAAGTTAAAGAGCCATAAGGTAAAACCCCTGTTGCAGAAAAATCTACCCAACTTAAAGAGCCTCCCAAAACTCCAGTTCCAAAATGGATGTTGTCAGAAACTTTAAAGGAATATTTTAGCGATAAAATAATAGGTATTCCAAGCCAAGAAGTTAATCCTCCAATAGTTAAATTATCTGCAACTGCAAATTGTATTTCAGGACCAAAAAGAGTTAATAACGAATAATGCTCTCCTTTCTTTTGACTTAACCCATTTGTAGTCAAAAAATATCGGGTAGAAAAGAATTCTTCGCCATATAATTCTTCTTCTAATAGTTTGTTCTTGTCAACTTTTTTTATGGATTTAATTTCGTGTTTAGGGATGTAAACTTTACCCAAACTTTTAGTGTTTATAAGTATTTCCCTGCCATTGTCTTCCAATATTACACCTGTGTATTCGCTACCATCATTTTTAACAATAACATGGGTTTTATCTTCAACATATTCAACAGTAACTTTTGTTGAATCTTGAGATTTTAGTGTGTTACTTAATGGTAAAATAATTGTAAAAATAAAAATGATACAAATTATTTTTTTGGCTAAATTTTTCATAGAAGAAGTGTTGTTGATTGTTAACTAGGTAAATTCTCTCCCTCAAAATATTCACTAAATAAATGTAAATGCCTTAAAATGTCTAATTGGGTTAAATCGCAAGTAGTCATGTCTTCACAATTCATTAAGAACTCTATTTTTTCTTTTAATGGAAAAATATAATGATGAAGTTGCTCGTGAGCTTCGCCAGTCATGTTACATTTAGCTACTAATGTTTCAAATTCTGCCATAAGCTGCTGACCTCTAGCAACAAACAAAACAACCCTATCTTCTTCCATAGGTTCAGCAATAATGGCTATCATGTTATTAATGCCGTCAATAGTTTCAACATTAGCCATCCATTTTTTACCATTATCTAAACTAAGGTTATTTGCAGGTTCTTCTTCTGTAGTAGTCTCTCCTTCTTCAAAATAGCTTAAGGTTTCTTTAAACCAATTAATTAGTAATTCTCTTTGCTGCTCGGATAATTTAGCATCCCCATGCGTAATGGTGTAAGATGCTAAAGGCATTTCTTTTTCCTCTAATTCTTCAACAGCCTCTTTTAGTTTTTTTAGTTTACGTTTATGTTCAAATGTTTCCCATTCAGAAAAATTAAGTTCTCTTCTAGCCTCATTAATATGGTCTTTTAGCCACCAAGAAACAGGGGCAACATTACTATACCAAGGGTACTGGGTAGTATTAGAATGACAATCGTAGCACGATGTTTTAATAATTTGAGTTACATCATCAGAAGCTCCAACAGCATATAAAAAATCATTTTCGGCAATAACTTCAGGATTGGTTTTATCAATTCTGAAAAATTGTATAATTACGAAAATAGCAAATAATGCAAGACCAATTTTTTTTAGCATAACAATTTGTTTTAGTTTGAACAAAGATAATATTTTACTTGTTTTATAAGTATGATTTAACTCATTTAAATTATTTTTGTTTAGAAAAAGTAAATCCAACCTACAAATGAACAATCTCGAGTTTTCTGAAGAAAAGATGTTAAGTCAGACAGACTTATTAAGCCTCTACAACGATGCGAATTGGTTGGCTTATACCAATAATCCTGATTTATTGCAGCAAGCGGTAAGTAATTCGCTTTATGTGCTTACTGTTTGGGAAAACCATAAATTAGTCGGGTTAATTCGTTTGGTGGGAGATGGATTGACCATTGTTTATATTCAGGATATTTTAATCTTGAAATCTCACAAAAGAAGAAAAATTGGGAGTTTGTTGTTGCAAAAAGCGTTGGAGAAATATAAAAATGTTCGTCAAAAAGTACTGCTGACTGATGATAATGATGAAACAAGAGGTTTTTATGAAGCACGTGGCTTTTCTTCTTGCGATAAAGGCGATTTAGTGGCTTTCGTTAAATTGGAAAATAAAAAGTAATCATTAAAAATCAAATAAAAATATTGATTTGCCCTTTAGATTGGGGGTTAGGACATGCTGCTAGGTGTGTTCCCATCATTAATACGTTAATTGATTTAGGACATGAAGTAATTATTGCTGCTGATAATGCTCCTCTTGATTTGTTAAAAACCACATTTCCTCAATTGAAATCTGTTCAGTTACCCGGTTATACTATTCGTTATACAACTAATGGATGTATGAATTTTAAAATGCTTTCGCAAATGCCGGGATTTTTTAAAAGTATTAAAAAAGAGCACCAATTGTTACAAAGCATTATAGATGAAAATCAAATAGAATTAGTTATATCTGACAACCGCTACGGACTTTGGACTAAAAAAATTCCAACGGTATTTATTACACATCAATTGTTTATTCAGGCTTCTTTAGGAAAAAGATGGCTCAATAAAATTAACCACCATTTTATACAGAAATTTAACGAATGTTGGGTTCCCGATACCGAAAACTCAACTAATTTGAGTGGTAATTTATCGCATACTAAAAAACTAAATGCGATACCTACTTTTTTTATTGGACCATTATCAAGATTCTCAGATATGGGGTTATCTTCAGAGCAGAAATATGATGCTTTTGTTGTAATTTCTGGTCCGGAGCCACAACGAACTGTTTTTGAAAGTTTAGTAGCCAAACAAGCTGAAAAAACAGCATTAAAATTAGTTTTGGTAAGAGGCTTGCCATCAGAAAATGAAATTCCAGCATATTTACAATCGGAAAATTTAGAAGTGCATAATCACTTACCAACCGAGTTGTTTTTAGAAAAGATAAATCAAAGCAATTTGGTAATTTCCAGAGCAGGATATTCTACCATAATGGATTTAGCTGTTTTAGGCAAAAAAGCAGTTTTAGTGCCTACTCCCGGACAAACAGAACAAGAATATTTAGCAACATATCATTTTGAAAATCAACATTATTTCACACAAACCCAACAAGAATTTGATTTAGAAGAAGCCATTGATAAAGCTACTAACTTTACGGGAATTCAAATCCAACATCAATTTGATTTAAGTAAATTTTTAGAAGAAAGAATTTTAGCGTTGAAAAAATATAAGTTTTAAATGAACCTTTTTAGAACTAAGGTGTATTAACTAACATAAATCTCAAATCAAAAAATCATGAAGACAAAAAAAGTTACACTCATTTTAGTTTTATCATTAATAGGTTTTTCATTTACCACCATTGAGTTAGGAGAGGTCAAAGGTTGGTTTTTAGCCGGCAGCGAACCAAGTTCTTATGAAATAGGAATTGTTGATGATGAACTACGAAACGGAAAAGTAGCATACATAAAGTCCATAAAACCTAAAATCAATAATAAGTTTGGAACAATAATGCAATCTTTTTCAGCAGAAAAGTATTCAGGTACAAAGCTTAAATTAACAGGATATATTAAAACCCAAGATGTAAAAGGATGGGTAGGAATGTGGATGAGAGTGGATGGTCATAAAGCACATTCTTTAAGTTTTGACAACATGAATGATAGAAAAATTAAGAAAACTACAGAATGGACAAAATATGAGATAATTCTTGATGTTCCCAAAGAAAGTAAATCTATTAATTATGGTGTTTTGTTGAGTGGGGAAGGAATAGCGTGGATGGATGATTTAAGCTTTGAAGTTGTTTCAAAATCATTAAAATCGACTGGAAAGACATTGCCTTCAGCACCAGAAAACAATAGTTTTGAGAATTAGGATTTATTAAACATGACTTTTCTCTCTTTTAAAAATTACAGTAAAAACTCCGATGAGGAGTTAATGCTGTATATAAGTAAAGGTAAAGAGAAAGCATTTAATGAATTACATAATAGGTATGCAAAAAAGCTATTATATTTTTTCTTTCAGAAATTAAACGATGAAGAAAAAGCTCAAGATTTTTTACAAGATCTTTTTATTAAAATAATTGACCATCCCACAAAATTTGATCACACAAAAAAATTTTCTTCATGGGTGTATAGCGTTGCTTATAATATGTGTAAAAATGAATTTAGAAATGAAAGTTTAAAATCAATAAACCATAATTTTATTGTTAATATCAAAGAAGTGGAAAATACTCCTTTTTTTTGCGAAATAGATTTAAACTTATTTCATACAACATTAAAACAAGCATTAAACAATCTGGATGAAACACATAAAATTACATTTGAAATGAGATACTTTCACGAACTTTCATTAAGTGAAATAGCAGAAATTACAGAAGTATCATTAGGTACGGTTAAATCAAGATTGTTTTATACAACCAAAAAGCTTTCTAAATCACTTCAGTTTTTAATTGCAAAAGTTTGAACTATGGAAAATTTATATAACGAAACAATAGAAAAGCTTTTATTAGAAAAGTCATTTTCTGAATTAACTCCAACAGAAAAAGAAAAAGTACTGCAACTATACAGTATTCTAGAATACGATCAAATGCATAACTACTTAGTAACTATAAATTTAATTTGTAAGAAAGATAAACACAGAATGAATGTGTCTTCTAGAAATAAATTTTTTTTACAAGATTATTTTAAAGAAAAAAATAAGCCAGAACAGAGATTGATTTCAAGGTTTTATATAAATAATATTAGCTTTCAACCATACATAAAAGGAGCTGCATTAACAGCTTTTGCTACAATCTTGTTTTTCATATTCTATGGGAAAATAAATCAATCAAACGAATATCACCTGCCTGAAAATGAATTTAATAAATACACTACTTTTAACTCTCAAGAAATTCCAAAATACAATGCTGATGATGAAACTACGGACTACCTAATGAAAGTGCAGTTTTAAAAGGCGTTTAAAGTAATCTCTTTAAGTGCTGCTATCCATTTTGGATTATCGTTTAAGCTTTCAACCAATTGCCATTTTTCTCCGCTATTTTCATGGAAAATTTCTTTAAATTCTTCGCCAACTTCTATAGTGGTTTCTAAGCAATCAGCAATAAAAGAAGGAGAAAAACAAAGCACATTTTTTACGCCTGATTTAGGCAAATCTGCTATCACTAAATCTGCATAAGGTTTTAACCAAGGGTCTCTGGCACGCGTTTCCAAACGAGATTGAAAAGCAACTTCATACTCATCATCTTTTAGCCCCATTTTAGCGGCAATTAATCGAGAAGTTTCATAACATTGAGCCCTGTAACATAAACGATTATTGTTAGAATATCTCGAACAACATTTATCGTTTAATTGGCAATAGCCTTTTTCAGAATCTTTTAAAATATGTCTTTCTGGAATGCCGTGGTAGCTAAACAATACTTTTTGATAATCTCCTGTTTTCCAATAATTGTTGCCATTTTCAGCAAAAGCTTCAATAAATTTTTCGTTGCTTAAAAAGTTTTCAATAAATGTAACATTGGGTTGATAGTTAGCCTTAACCAATTCTTCTTTCACTTTTTCTATGCTCGATTTAGTGGAAGAAGAAGCATATTGAGGATAAAGAGGAATAACCACTAAATCGGTAATGTCATCTTTTTTCACTTCTTTCAGTACACTTTTAATAGATGGATTTTGATAACGCATAGCTAAATAAACAGCAACATCATTACCTACTTCTTGTTGCAATAGCTCACGCACTTTTTTACCATAAACTAATAATGGAGAACCTTCTTTTGTCCATAATTGCTTATAAACTTTAGCCGATTTAGGAGCTCTAAATGTAGCAATGATTACATTTACCAAAAACCAACGAGTTAAATAAGGCAAATCAATCACATATTTATCCATTAAAAACTCACGCAGGTACTTTCTTACATCAGCAGTTTCGTAGCTGTTTGGTGTACCTAAATTAACCAGTAAAATCCCTTTTTTGCTCATAGCGGACAAAATTAATGATTAAATCACTTTGTTATTAATATCAAAATTTTTTTTTAAAATAAGGCATGTTTTTATTTATAATATATTATTTTTGTTTCGCAGTTAAGCAGTTATACTTATAACAATCTTTAGTTAATTTGTTATAATTGTTATTATTGCATAAAAATATTTTGAAAATCACAAATTAGGACTTAATATTGCCTTTTAATTATTTTATATAGCTATAAAAGAATAACACACTGAAAATGAAAAGAAATATATTTACACTTATCCTTGCTATCTTTACAACAATTAGCAGTTTTGCTGGAGTAATTGTTTTGGAAGGACACTACCAAGGCAAAAACCTATATGTGCAAAACCCTTTTGCTGGAACAGGAGTTGGTTTCTGTACGTTTGAGGTAACCATAAATGGAGATGTAACAACTGATGAAGTAAACTCAAGTGCTTTTGAAATTGACTTTACTGCATTTCAATTAAAAGTTGGAGATCCTGTTATTGTTAAAATTAAGCATAAAGATGATTGTAAACCAAAAGTATTAAATCCAGAAGTGCTTAAACCTAAAAGTACTTTTGAAATTGTTAATATGAATGTTACTAAAGAAGGAAATTTTGAATGGACAACATCTAACGAAACTGGAAAACTAACTTTTGTTGTAGAACAATTTAGATGGAATAAATGGATAAAAGTAGGAGAAGTTGATGGTGTTGGAACTTCTACTGAAAATAAATACGAATTTAAAATTGAACCTCATTCTGGTGAAAATAAATTCAGAGTTAAGCAAATAGATTATTCTGGTAAACCAAGATACTCTCAAGCTGCTCGTTATGTTTCTACTAAAGGTGAAATTACTTTTAGTCCAATAAAAGTTAAAGACATTATTACTTTTACTGATGAGACATTATTTGAAGTGTATGATAGCTATGCTAACATTGTTAAAAAAGGATATGGTAATTCTATTGATGTAACAAACCTTAAAAAAGGAATTTATTATTTAAATTATGATAACAAGAGTGAGACTTTTGTGAAGAAATAACACAAATAATTATTAATATTAAAAAATCCTCGCTAATTTTAGTGAGGATTTTTTTATGAAATAAAATATGATAAACAAAATAGAACATATCGGCATTGCAGTAAAAGATATAAAAAAAGCAGCAGAAACATACTCAAGGCTTTTTAACCAAACTCCATACAAAACAGAAGCAGTGGAAAGCGAAAATGTAATTACTACTTTTTTTAAAACGGGTGAAAACAAAATTGAGTTATTAGAAGCAACTTCCGAAGAAAGTGCTATTCATAAGTTTATAGAAAAGAAAGGCGAAGGGATACATCACATTGCTTTTGATGTGGATGATATCTATGCAGAAATGGAGCGTTTATCTAAAGAAGGATTTATTGTTTTAAATGAGCAACCCAAAAAAGGAGCAGATAATAAACTAGTATGCTTTCTGCATCCTAAATCGGTAAATGGAGTATTGATAGAACTTTGTCAAGAGATTAGATAATTAAAACCTATTAACCAATTTCTTAACAAAAATTAACAAAAATTAAACATTAAATGTATATACATTTAATGTTATTACATACATTTGCAGTATAAATTTTAAAAATTAGAAATCATGAAAAAAATTATTTTATCAATGGCAGTAATAGCTGCTTCAGTATTTACGCTTAAGGCAGGCGAAGGTGATAACCATGTCCACATTAAAAATGAGTTAAGCACTGTTGAATGGGTAGGTAAAAAAGTTGCTGGTGAACACAGTGGAACAATTAACCTTAAAGAAGGAAGTTTGAAATTAGATGGTAACAAATTAGTTGGAGGAGAAGTGATTATTGATATGACATCTATAATAGTTACAGATCTAGAGGGTGAGTATAAAGGAAAACTAGAAGGGCACTTAAATTCTGCAGATTTTTTTGATACTAAAAATCATGGAGAAGCTATTTTGAAAATTAAATCTACCAAATTAAAAAAAGGAAGTATTTATACTGTTAAAGCAGATTTAACTATTAAAGGAATTACCAAAGAAATTGAATTTCCTGCTACCATTGAAATAAAAGATGGCAAAGTGGCTGCTTATGCAGAGGTTAAAGTTGATAGAACCTTATACGATATTAAATATGGTTCAGGAAAGTTTTTTGAAGGATTAGGAGATAAAATGATTGATGACTTCTTTACAGTTAAATTTAAAATAGCTGCTAAATAATTAGTTGTAAGTTCAAGTTGAACATTTTAAAAAGAGCATGATTTTCATGCTCTTTTTTTATTTAGTTGAATTTAAAAAATCAATTAATTTTTTTACAGCTCTGCCTCTATGACTTATCTTATTCTTATCAGATAAAGGCATTTCTGCAAAAGTGATTTCGTATCCATTTGGTTTAAAAATTGGGTCGTAACCAAAACCATCTTTACCATGCTTTTCTGTTGTGATTTCACCATACACAATCCCTTCAAAGCAGGTAGTCGTTCCATCAATGATTAATGCAACAACTGTTTTAAATTGAGCAGTTCTATCTTTTTGCGTGGTTAATTTTTGCAGCACTTTATCCATGTTTTTATCGGCATTTTTTTCTTCTCCAGCATATCTCGCAGAATAAACTCCTGGCTCTCCATTTAGCGATTTAATTTCCAATCCGGTATCATCGGCAAAGCAATTATAGCCGTATTTTTCATAAACATATTTTGCTTTCAAAATAGCATTTCCTTCAATGGTGTTAGCAGTTTCAGGAATATCTTCGTTACAACCAATATCTTTTAAACTTAATAATTTAATGGAGTTGGTTAATAAAGCATTTATTTCTTTAATTTTATTTTCGTTATTTGTACCAAAAACTAATTCTATCATACTAATTTGAATATTCCGTTTAATATACCATTTGTTTCAGGAGACGAAGTTACTTACATAAATGAGGTAATTGCAAATAAAAGTTTTTCTTATCCTGGAGAATTTTCCAAAAAATGTGAATTGGAATTATCAAAAATTACAGGTTGTGAAACAGTTAGGCTAACAGCAAGTTGTACTTCGGCTTTAGAATTAGCTGCTTTAGCTATTGACGTAAAAGAAGGAGATGAGGTAATTGTTCCCTCCTTTACATTTGTTTCTTCTGCCAATGCATTTGCTTTAAGAGGAGTAAAATTGGTATTTGTAGATATTCATCCTACAACCATGTGTTTAGATGAAGCATTGTTAGAGAAAGCCATTACGTCAAAAACTAAAGCTATAGTGTTGGTGCATTATGCGGGATTATCCGAAAATATTGAAAAAGTTATAGCATTGTGTAAAAAACACGCTATTTATTTAATTGAAGACGCTGCTCAAAGTATTGATTCTTACAATAATAATCAACATTTAGGAACTTTTGGAGATTTAGGTTGTATCAGTTTTCACGATACAAAAAATATTCAGTGCGGAGAAGGAGGAGCTATATTGATAAATAATAAAAGTTTACTAGAGAAAATTGATGTTATTATAGAAAAAGGTACTGATAGAAAGGCTTTTTTAGAAGGAAAGGTAAATGAATACACATGGAAAACACTGGGTTCTAGTTATGGCTTAGGTGAGATTAATGCCGCTTTTTTGTTGGCTCAACTAAAGGTATTAAAAAAAGTAACTAAAAAACGAAAATCTTTATATGGATTATATCAAGAAGCATTAAAACCTTTAAAAACTTCTGGGTTGATAGATTTTCTGGAAACAGAGAATGACCACAATGCCCATATTTTTTTTATAAAATTGAAAGACAAGCAACAACGAAATGAATTGGAAAGATATTTATTGAATAATGGTATTACAGCTTACACACATTATTCTCCTTTGCATTTAAGTGATAAAGGCAAGAACTATCCTTATTTTTGTTTTGAAAAAGATTATAGTAAGATAGAAAGTGATAGGTTGCTAAGGCTGCCTTTGTTTTTCGACTTGGAGTTAGACAAAATAAAAAGGTGTGTAGCACTAATTAATCAATATTTTAAAAAGTAAATGTTATCTGAATCAAATATTATATATTATGATTTAAAATTAGGATTGTATGACACTTGTTTGGCTATACTTTATTTTGGAATAGTTTATTTAATTGCTTATTATTATAAAAGAATTAAAATTGATAAAAATCCTGAATATAAATATTTTATACTTGGTTTAACAGCGAAAGTAGTGGGAGGGTTTACTTTTGCTTTGTTAACAGTTTATTATTACAAAGGTGGCGATAGTTTAAGTTACTATAAGGCAGCTGATGATATTACTAAACTTGCAGCACATAATCCATTTCGGGTAATTGAATTAATGTTTACATCATATTCTGAACTTAATTTATCTCAGGATTTTTTAGATTATTACACTAAGGATTTTATTAACGGAAGGGATGTTTGGGTATTAGTAAAACTTACTATACTAACTAATATAATTGGTTTGTTTTCTTATGGTACCACAACGGTATTATTTGCATCGATATCTTTTATTGGGTTATGGATGGCTTATTCAAACATCTGCAAACTTTATCCTAAATATAGTGGCTATTTAGTAGTTAGTTTTTTCATGATTCCTTCTATTATATTTTGGGGTTCTGGAGTATTGAAGGATACTGTAACAATGGGATGTATGGGATGGATGATTTATGCTTTTTCTAATATTTTTATTTTTAAAAGAAAAGTTTCTATAAGTATTGGTTTAATAATTATATCATCATTGTTAATTATTTTTCTTAAGCCTTATATTTTATATATTTTATTGCCTACATTATTAATTTGGGGACAAACAAACCTAAAAAACTTAATAAAAGGAAGTTTTATAAGAATTATATTAATACCTATGATTGTATTAACAATATCGGTTAGTACTTTTTTTGTATTACAGAATATTTCTATTGGAGCAGGAAAGTATGATATTAATAAATTAGAACAAACATTAGAAGGCTTTCAGTCTTGGCATGAATATTTGGCAGGAACACAAGATCAATCCGGATACACCTTAGGAGAAATAGAATTTACTCCATTAGGGTATTTAAAAGTTGCACCTGCTGCTTTTAATGTTACTTTTTTTAGGCCATATATATGGGAAATTAGAAATGTACCAACATTAATTGGTGCTTTAGAAAGTTTCTTAATATTATTGTTTGTTGTTTATTTATTATTAAAGTACAGATTTCAGTTTTTTAGAATAATGTTTAAAAATAAAGATATATTGTTTATGATAATTTTTGCTGCAATTTTCGGGATAGTAGTAGGAGTTAGCTCATATAATTTTGGAGCTTTATCCAGATATAAAATGCCGGCTCAGTTACTTTTTGTAAGTGCTTTGTTCTTGATTTATAATATAGCAAAAGATGAAAGAAAAATGTTAAAATGAACTTAATGTTTTAATAAGGAAATTAAAACATTTTTATGGGCATTAACAGAATAGTCATCTTCTATAGTTTTTCTGCCATTTTTCCCTAATTCTTCTCGTAGCTCTTTAGATTCAATTAAAGCACTCAATTTACTTATCCATTCGTTTTTGTTAGAGGCTAAAAAGCCATTTTTCCCATCCTGAATAATTTCGGTGTTAACACCAACTGGCGACATAATAGTTGGAATTTCTAAAGCCATATATTGCAGTCCTTTGAAACCACATTTACCTTTAGCCCATTCGTTATCAGGTAAAGGCATTATGCCAATATCAATTTGAGATAAATCTTCAATTTCTGATGATTGCTTCCACTCAACAAATTTCAATTTAAACTTACTGCTAATAATGGGTTGATTTGAAATCATAATAATGTTTACGTTTGAATAAGTTTGAGTAATATGTTGTAAAACATCACTTATTAGTTCTAAATGTTTGTTGGTGGTAGAAGATCCTGTCCAACCTATTCGAATAGTGTCGAATATTGTTTTTTTAATAGGATAATGGTAGTTTGTGTCTATAGTAGTAGGAATAACATAAACATTAGCGTTAAATTGTTTAGCATAATTACTTAAAAAAGTATTTCCGGCTATAATGGTTTTTGAATAAGCAATTATAGATTTTGTTTTATCAGGAAATTTTAACCAACTTAGGTTTTGATTGGCATTCGAAACGTCTTTTAACCAAATAGCATCATCGAAATCAAAAATTATTTCTTTTTTAAAAAGTTTACTATATATCCACTCAAAATAAGCAGGACCGACCATTGCTGCTTCTCTATGGATAAATAGTTTATCGTATTGATGTATTTTTAAAAGAAGTAAATGTCTATTTAACAAGCCTTTTAAAATACCTAATGTTTTTTTTAATAAAAATCCTTTTTGATAGAAAATTTTCCATGTTGCTTCATCTAAAAAAGATAAGGTGTCGTAGTCAATATTTTCATCCTTAAAAAAAGAGAAATATTGCTCAAATCTAAATCGTTGGCTGGGAGCTGAATTGAGGGGGTAAGGTGTTATGAAAAGAATTTTTGTCATTTATTAATTAATGGTTTAGACTTTAAACATCGTCATTTATAAACTATTCGATTTCTAATGCTAAAAAATCCTCTAAAGGATAAACCATTACATTGTTTTTTAATGGGTAAGGCATCGGAGCTTGTGCAATTACATAAGCTTTGTCAACCTTTAAATCTTCTAATGCACTCCAAAAACCGTTAGAAACTTGTGGTGCAGAAGACACTTTTATTTCTATAGCAATTTTTTTATTTCCTTTTACTAATAATAAGTCCACTTCATTACCATTGGAGGTGCGGTAGAAAAAGGCTTGGTAGGCATTAAATTTTTGAATAATGTTTTCAATAACCATGCTCTCCCAAGAAAATCCATAAATAGGGTGTGTGAATAAATTATTCATGCTATCAATGGCTAATAATTGATGCAATATTCCGGTATCTCTAATGTATATTTTAGGGGATTTAACTATCCTTTTTTTTATGTTAATAAAGTAAGGCTGTAATCTCCTTACCATAAAAGTATGTTCTAAAATATCGATGTAATTTTTTACTGTGGGAGCACTTACACCTAATGAATGAGACAATTGAGCATAATTTAAGAGTTGACCATTCAAGTGAGCAATCATTACCCATAACCGTTTAAGATTTTCAGGAGGTAAATTATAGCCAAATTGTTGAATGTCTCTTTCTAAATATGTTTTGATATAATTGCTCAGCCATTTTGAAGAATATTCAGCATCGTTCAAAATACTTTTTGGAAAGCCTCCTTTCAACCAATACTGTTGTAAATCAACTTCTTCTTTAATTTCAGTAAATAAAAATGGAGTTAATTCGTAATAAAATATTCTCCCTGAAAGTGTTTCTGAACTTTGTCGTAATAATTCGGGAGAGGAAGAACCCAATACCAAAAATTTTGTTTTAGGATGTTCATCAATAAAACCTCTCATTTCTTTGAAAACATCGGGTAAAAATTGGATTTCATCCAAACAAATTAGCTTGTCCTTATTTTGTTCAAAAAACAGGTAGGGAGCTGTTAAAATTCGTTGATTTTTTTCCAATTCCAAATCAAGGTAAATGGAATTAGGGTAATTTGCCAATATTTTTTTTGACAAGGTAGATTTCCCTACTTGCCTAGCTCCTATAATTGCCGTTACAGCAATTTTATCTAGGTGATGCAGGATGTCTTTTTCTATAGTTCTTGAAAAAATCATGGTACAAAGCTACTTAAAAAGTATGTAAATCTAAAATCATATTTTAGATTTACATACTTTTATCAAGTCTATTTAAAAGAATTTTTTATACATTTTATAAAGAAACTCCAGTAGCTGTTGATTATTTGAATAATCTTTATACGATTTTATAGAGGCATTCATTAATACATCAAACTCACTGGTAGAAATTCCTAATTTTTTACAGAAGTATTCAATCTCTTCCGTTAAATTAATGTCTCTGTAAGGTTTTAATTGGAGTTCGTCAATTACTTCTTCACGAGTTACTTCTCCGGCACAAATTTGAGTGGAATAGGTTGATTTTCTGTAGTCGATATTGAATTTTTCAGGCAAAATGTACGCTTGCACCAATTTTGTGAAACGCGATTCAAAATGTTTTCCTCCATAATATTTCCAATTCAATTCTTTTTCGAGCAATTCAACAGCATTTTTTTTAGAAAAAGGAACATAATTTAGCATATAAACAAAGCGAATTCCTTTTACAAACTTGTAGTAAATTTCTTTTTGATAGCCAAAAGTGGGAAAGGTTTTTAATTTTTTAGTACCAAATTGTTGTTGAATGGCTTTTAAAAAAGTTACATCTTTACGGTCGTAATGCCAGCTTTTAGGCAATATACCTTCCGTTGCATAATTTCCTCCACTAATAATATATTTCACGTTGTGTTTTGCTGCCAATTTGTGCAAAACAGCTGGAATTGCCATGTCGGTTGGAGTTTCAATTTCCGGAATGGAAGCTTTTAAAAAAGACAGTTGCAGGTCTTTAAATTCTTCCCAATCTAATACGTGTGTATGTAAATCAATATTGAGTTGATTCAATAATTTTTCGATATTACTAACCGCTAATTCGCTGTTCCAACCGTTATCCATGTGGACGGCAAGTGGTTTTAAGCCTAATTTTTTTGTAAGATAAGCCACATAACTACTATCTATTCCACCACTAACCCCAATAATACAATCATATTGTTTGTTTTTCCCAGCAGCTTTAATTTTTCGCACAATTTTTTCTAGCTCATTATCACTTTCCTCTCCTTGATACGTTAAGTTTTTTAGGGTTTCAAAGTAATTAACACAATGGTTACAATGTCCGTTTTCATTAAAATGAATTTCGGAATCGCTGGTATCCATTAAGCAGCGAGTACATTGTTGTTGGTGTTGTGGTTTCAAGTATTGATAAATTGGGTTAGTAATTAAGCAGTTCAAAATTAACTTAAAAACCTTAATAGCATAGACTTTTAATTAAAAAGCCTATAATAAATATTATTTTGTAGCTTTGCCCACAGCTAATTAAATTTATCGCAATAAAACATGACTTCTACAACCCCATATACCACTAAAGTTGATGCTTCCGATAATGCTTTAGCGTTAAATTTAAAAGAACTTTTTAGGTATAAAGATTTGTTTTGGGTGCTGGCATACAGAGATTTAAGGGTTCGTTATGCTCAAACTTTTTTAGGATTGTTGTGGGCATTAATTCAACCACTAACAACATTAATAATTGTATCTGTTGTTTTTGGCAGGTTTGTTAAAGTGGAAACTGGCGGAGTTCCTTATCCTGTTTTTGCAGTTATTGGTATTTCACTTTGGACGTACTTTTCTTTTGTGTTAAGCCAATCAGGAGGTTCGGTTATTGGAGCTCAAGAAATGGTTAAAAAAATATATTTTCCTCGTTTGGTAATTCCTTTATCTAAAGCAGTTGTAGGCTTTGTAGATTTTGGTGTAGCGCTTTTGTTGTTAATAGGCTTATTCTTTTATTATAGGATAATTCCATCTTCCAATATCGTTTTTTTGCCTCTATTTTTAATTTTAACCATCATTTCTTCATTGGCGGTAGGGATTTGGTTAAGTGCTTTAACAATACGCTATCGTGATTTTCAGTATGTTGTGCCGTTTTTTGTTCAATTCGGACTGTACTTAACCCCTATAGCTTATCCAACAGATATTGTGGTTAGCAATTTGCCAAATTGGGCAACTTTTCTATTTTATCTTAACCCTATGGCAGGAATTGTAGAAGGGTTTAGATGGAGTTTATTAGGAGGAACAGCTCCAATGGGTTATTTTTGGATTTCTATTGTCTTTGTGTTTATACTTTTTATAAGTGGGCTTTATTATTTTAGAAAAATAGAGCGAGTGATGGCGGATATAATCTAACAAAATGAGTGATAAGGCAATTATAGTAGAAAATTTATGGAAAGGCTACCAATTAGGAAGTGGGAAGTCAGGAAGCTTTCGTGAAAGCATAACCAACTTATTTTCTTCTACAAAAACCAAAAAAGAAACATTTTGGGCATTACAAGACATCAATTTTTCTATTAACAAAGGAGAAGCTGTTGGAATTATAGGAAGAAACGGAGCAGGAAAAAGTACATTGTTAAAAATTTTAAGCAGAATAACAGCTCCAACCAAAGGTGGTTTTGAATTGAATGGAAGAGTATCTTCTTTATTAGAAGTAGGGACTGGATTTCATCCCGAATTAACAGGTAGAGAAAATATTTATTTGAATGGAACAATATTAGGAATGACACGTGCAGAAGTGAAATTAAAATTTGATGAAATAGTTGCTTTTAGTGGTATCGAAAAATTTATAGATACCCCCGTAAAAAGATATAGCTCAGGCATGTATGTTCGTTTAGCCTTTGCGGTTGCAGCGCATTTAGAACCAGAAATTTTAATTGTAGATGAAGTACTTGCGGTTGGTGATGCCGAATTTCAGAAAAAGTGCTTAGGAAAAATGAAAGATGTGAGCAACAATGAGGGTAGAACGGTGCTTTTTGTGAGTCATGATTTAAGAGCAATTCAATTTTTTTGTAATAAATCTATATTATTAAACAACAGTAAAGTAGTTGATTTTGATGAGACAAGTAAAATAACATCGACATATTTAAAAAGTATGTTAAAGGTAAACAATTTTACAAGGAATTATGATGGAGGTATAAAAATAACAAATGTAACATCAGAATTAAATGAACATAAATTAGAGATTTATTTAAATATTAAAACTGATAAAAAAATAAGTTTTGCTGTTGATGTTAGATTAAAAGATAGTTTTTTTATTCCAATTGGTTATGGAACTATTGGTACAAAGATAAATCAAGATTTAATTACTATTGAAGAAGGAGATACCCAAGTAATACTATCTTTGCTTACAAATGATTTAGCTAGTGGTTTATATTACGTTTCTATTGATATTACAAATCCAAATATAGAATATTATGATAGGCTTGATGATGTTATAAATTTCGAATTATTACCGTTAGGCACTAAAACTAACAAATTTTTAAATCAGGATTGGAACTATGGCTCCTATCAATTAAGTGTTTCTTTAAAATGAGAAAACAAATAAAAAATAAAATTAAAAAAATACTCTTTCAAAACAAAAATATTGTTAAAGAGAAATCTGATCTATTTCACTATCTCCCAAAAGAAATCAATATATTATTTGATGTGGGGGCACATTCGGGCTCATTCACAAAAGAGGTTCATTCGAAAATAAAAGTTAATAAAACATTTATATTTGAACCTATTCCTGATGTTTTTAATACAATATTAGCCGATAATTTTTTTAATAAATTTAGTTGCCATAATATAGCACTATGTGCTTATCAAGGAAATGCTGAATTTTTTATTAATGAAAATATGCAAACCTCATCACTACTAAATTTTGACAAATCACTCCTATCCACAAATAATATTAATAAAGATTTAAAAAACAAGATAATTGTAAAGACTAATACCTTGAATAACTTTATGAATGCAGAGCAAATTAATGAAATAGATTTGCTTAAAATTGATGTTCAAGGTTCTGATTTAGATGTTTTAAAAGGGTTAGAAGAAAATATTAATAATGTAAGAATGATTTTTATCGAAGTGTCTTTCAAGAAGATATATGAAAACTCGTCAACTTTTTTTGAAATATTTGATTTCTTGACAAAGAAAGGTTTTATTTTAATTGATTTGTATCCTGTTTACAGAGGCGTAGATTCTGAATTACTTCAAAGTGATGCGTTATTTGTTAACTCAAATCTAATTATTTGATGGCTTTTCTTTACAAATTATATAATCATATTAAGAACTTTACTCTTTTGGATAGAGTTAAATATCAATTTTCAGATATTAGAAAGTGGGATTTGATGAAATCATCTAATCAAGATTACTGTTTTTATCAATTAGAAAAGTGCATAAAAATTAAGTTATACAGTGATAGTTATTTGTCCTACCTTATTTTAAGAGGCACATTTGAAAATGATGAAATTAGGTTTGTTAAAAAGATTTTGAACGAAAAGTTTATCTTTTTTGATATAGGGGCTAATGTTGGATTGTTTTCACTTATAGCTGCAAGAAGAGTTCGAGTAGTCTATTCTTTTGAACCAACACCTAAAGTTTATGAACGCTTAAAAGAGAATATTAAACTCAATGATTTTAAGAATATTTTCCCTCACAATTTAGCACTTAGTAATAAACAGGGAGTGTCTTCTTTACATCTTAACGAGGACTCTAGTTTAGATGCATGGAATAAGCTTAGTTCTAGTAACGATATAAATAAATCAAACATAACAATTGATGTTAAAACTGTAAGATTGGATGATTTTTTAAGAGAACAAAGTATAAAATTAAGCGAAGATATTTTTATTAAAATTGATGTGGAAGGTTGGGAAAAATATGTTTTGGAGGGTGCCAAAAATTTGCTAAAAGAAGGAAACCCTATTTTTTTGATTGAATTTAATGATGACAATTTTAATCAGAATAATTATAACGGAATGTACTTAATAGATTATTTAGAAAAGTTTGGGTTTAAATTTTATGAGTTTAGTGATAAAGGGATAGCTCTTCATAAAACGAAACAAGTATATTCATATACAAACCTGATTGCAACTAAAGAAAATCAATTGTTAAAAAAATATATTTTATGATTGATAATAATTGGTATAGAAAACCTTCGCCAATCTATTATGATTCTTTAATTCATTGGCCAAAAATTTCTATCGTTACACCATCTTATAACCAAGGAGAGTTTATTGAAGACACAATTTTATCTGTAATAAATCAAAATTACCCTAATTTAGAATATGTAATAATTGATGGCGAGAGCACTGACCAAACAATAAGTATTATTAAAAAATATGAAGATAAAATAACTTATTGGATAAGTGAAAAGGATAAAGGGCAAACAGATGCAATTAACAAAGGTTTCAAAAAAATAACTGGTGAAATTTTTAATTGGTTAAATTCCGATGATTTATTAGCAGAAAATGCACTTTACACAATTGCTTCTCATTTTTTAGAAAACAAACATTGTAGTTGTTTATGTGGTAGAGAGTTTAGATTTTTTAATGATAAAATTGTTAATGAATCTTTTGGTAGTTCAATCGAATATTCTATAGAAGAAACATTGATAAAGGCACATATAGATCAGCCTTCTACCTATTTCAAAACATCATCGATAAAACAAGTTTTTCCATTAGCTTCTGAATTAAAGTATTGTATGGATACTCAATTATGGCTTGGTTATATTTTACTAAATGGAATAGATGAAATTAATCATATAGAACAAAAGTTAGTTTATTTTAGGTATCATGACAATTCTAAAACATATAAAAGTGCAATATTTTTTAGAAAAGAACTTTTTATGTTATTAGATGACTTATATTTAACTCTTGAAAATAGAAAGTCAATGTTCTTTAAAAGAGTTAATCTAAACATTGATATTGATTATTATCAAGATTTACTTATAATAAAAAAAAATAATGAAGATTCATTGGATAAATTATATAGAAATTCAGCAGCTTATTTTAATTCTCTAAAATTGTTTAAACCAGCATTATTATTATCATTT
>JAVVER010000039.1:0-24534 GCA_032251145.1 Vicingaceae bacterium
AACAATTTAAAAGTTCTTATCACTTAATAATTAATAATGCACAACGGGTTTTAATTATATAATTATTTTAAGTTAAAATATCATTCAAAATAGGTATTATATTCTACAAACATTTTTTTAAATTCCTGATGAATTTTTTCTTGATTTTCTTTTTCCGTAGTCACATCAAACTTTTCGGAAAGCTCTATAAAAGGTAATAACCATTTATGCAATTCATCGTGTGCTTGTCCTTCCATCGTACAATTAGAAGTTAATTCTCTTATGTTTTCATCAATGGTTTTTGCTAAAGCTGGGTAATCTTCTCCTTCAAATTCATTTACTGCCTTTTCCATATTGCGAATGTAGCCAGACATAGTTTCCACTACTTTCCATTTTTCACCATCATTCAACATAATGGCTTCCGATTCATGATTATGATGATCTTCTTCGTGAGTTGCCGTTTCATCATGATGTTCATGGTTTTCATGGTTTTTGTGGCTTCTTTCATTTTTACAAGCAATAAAAGAAATGGCAATAGTCGTGATTAAAAATATTTTTTTCATACGTTTTTTTTTATTTGGTTAGACTAATTTTTTTACGGAATATTTTATCGTTGCTATTTATTTCAAGAAAATAAATGCCTGAAGGTTGTTGTTGAAGATTAATAACAGCTTCTTTTTGATTGATATTATTTTTGATGATGATACGCTTTCCAGAAAAATCATATACAGTTATAGATGAAATTACTACCTCTTTTTCCATTTTAACGCTTACTTTATCTGCAGCTGGATTTGGGAATATAATCAATTCATTATTACCAACATTAATTTCATCAACAGCTACACTCGTAGGACAATCAACAACAAACTGACCCATCATACCATCATCTTCGTGAGTTAGCATATGGCAATGATACATGTACATTCCCATTGAATCACAAAATGATTCGAATTTAGTAATGAATTTTACGGTTTGTCCTGGTCTTACAAACACCACATCTTTTCTTCCTGCTAAATGTGGTGGAGGTGCAACTCCTGCAATTTCAGTAATATAAAATTGAACATCATGAATATGAAAAGGATGAGCAATAGGCGATTGGTTGGTTAATGTCCAAATTTCTATATTATCTAAAGGAATATGGTAATTAACAACCCCCATATTATAAGTTGTATTATTTATAAGAAATGGCCCTTGAATAGCTGCTGGTCCTTGATTTACAGGAGTAAATGTTAGTGTTCTAAAATCATCAGCACTAGCTATTGGCCACGGTGTATTTGTTGTTAATGTTGTAGGAATAGTAGTTACAGGATTAGCTGTTGGAGCTACAACAGAAAAGCTCATTAATGGAAAATCTGCTCCGTTTAATGGGTTTAAGGTATATCCCGGAATGGTTTGTCCCGCCCCCATACCAGGTTGGAGAGCACCATAAATACCATTAGGTAATTCGGAGGCAAAACTCATTAAATTGATATTTTGACCTGTCATTCCTGAAAAATCTACTAAAATTTCAGCACGCTCACCAGGAGATAACATTAATCTTGTTAATTGAACTGGAGCATTAAGTAACCCACCATCTGTAGCTATTTGATAAAAAGATAAGTTTCCTTGTAATCCGATATTTAAAATTCTTTCTGATGAAGCATTTAACAGTCTAAAACGAACTACTTGAGTAGGCGTTGGCAAATAAGCATCTATTGTTCCGTTTACCATAAATGTACTATCAGCAGCATCATGAACAACAATTTGTTTATTCGCGTCAAAACTTTTTGATTGAAGTACTAAAGGAAAATCATCAACACCGTATTTTCTTGGTAATGTTAATGCTGCTTCTATAGTATCTCTAACTATTATCATTCCTGCTGCACCTAATGTTGCATGCAAATTAGTCATGTGGTGCATGTGTGGATGGTACCAATAACTTGCCGCATGATCTCTAACTATAAATGATGGTTTCCAAATAGTATCTGGTGGAATTACAATATGTGGTCCACCGTCATTTTTTGCTGAAACATGAAGCCCATGCCAGTGAATAGTGGTGGTATCCATTAATTGATTGTGTACATTAAGCTGGATTGAATCTCCTTGGTTTAGAAATAATGTTGGTCCTAAATAATTAGTATTTACTCCAAAAGTATTTGTAGTAAATCCACTAAAAAACACTTTGTTGGTGTCTAATAAGTTTAAGTTAAATGTAGTTCCAGAAAGTGTATCAGGAATAGCTAATAGATTCTGTGCGTTTACATTAACTAGCGATCCAAAAACTATTGAACCTAAAATAAGTAATGATTTTTTCATTGTTTTAAGGGTTTATGTTGATTAGATTTTTTTAAGATAAAGAAACTTATTGCTGTTAAAAAAGCGGTAAATCCAATTCTAAACAGCATGGCTTTTATTGTTTTTACTTCATGAATTCCTCCATTGTTGGCATAGACTTGAAGAGCAATAAAAGCTGAGATTAAAATTATGCTAGCTACAACTAATGAATAAAGGTTGTAGAGTTGTTTTTTCCAATTAATGTAGGCAGCATAAAGATAAATAATACCACATATTAAGTTAGTATAAACAATAAATAATACGTAATTCCCTTCTTTTTCTCGAATTCCGAACCAATTGAAGATAACCGATAAGGTCATGAATACAGAAACTATCCCAAAAGAAGTGAGCAAACTACTTTGTATAATTTTTAATGTTTTTATCATAAATTAAATTTACTAATGAGGTATTGTTTTAAACTAGATGCAACATAATTGTTTTTAATAATTTGTTGAAGTTTTTCTTTTGCAGGATTATTGTCGTAAATAAGTTGATAAACGGCTAATACTGTTGGTGAGCTTTCATCTCTCTTTATAAGGAATAGTTCGTCATTTTCTTTTACTTCTCCTTCTTTTAATACGCTCACATAAATACCAGGTGAGTGTGCTAATCTAAAAGCTTTTACAACTTTTTGATCGTTGAATTTTATACCCATTTTATAACAAGGTTGACGAGGTTGTGTAATTTGTATAATAGCTTCTCCTAACTGAAAAGTATCGCCAATTCTTAGTGTGGATTCGTCTAAATGTTCTACTGTGATGTTTTCGCCAAACATTCCAAAATCGAAATCTAAATTTGGATAGTTAACCTTCCAAAAAGTATAATGGTTATATCCAAATAAATAACACGCTTTATCTTCTCCGCCATGATGTTCTCTGTCTAAAACACTATCGTTTTTCACATCAGTTTTACCTAGAAATATGGATTCAACTGGTTCTTTAAAATAGCCTGTTTGTTCCTCTTTTCCATTTACAGTAATGGTAGTTGGATTACTAATATTTACGGAAAGTACTCTCATTTTTTTTTCATCATTTTTAAAATACCATTTAACATGTTTTGTCCATCTTTTACTAAATTGGTTTTATTCCCTGATAGCTTCCATTTTAGCACTACCATTCGCATACTTCCCATTATCATTGTTGTGGCTAAAGCAGGATTCAACATTTTATTAAAACATTCTTCATCTTGTCCTCTTTTAACAAGTTCGCTGATTTTTTCTTGCATTAAGCCCATCATTTCACTAAGTTTATTACTTAGCGTTCCGTTAAACTGAAAAATCCCCTCAGAAAAAATCACACTTACAATTGCGGGGTTTTTTATAAATGTATTGAGTTGATTATTAAAAATATCGTTAATAATTTCGCAAGGAGTTTCAGAATCATTAGCAATAATTTTATTTATTTTTTCTTTCATGCCAACAATAAAGTAAGAAAGCATCCCTAACAGAATGTCGTTTTTACTTTTAAAGTGACGATATAATGCCGCTTCTGACAACTCTAAATCATTTGCTAAATTCTTTATGGTAAGTTCTTGAATACCAAATTTATCTATTCTTTTGGTTGCTGCTTCAATAATCTGTATTTGTCTAGTAGAAAAATTCATTGTTTAAATTTTCGTAAGTTAGTATTCACTTACAAAAGTAATTAATTTATTAAAACAAAAAATAGTTATTGCTATTTATTTTAAATCTCTTTCTGATAAGAAATTACATCTAAGGCTCTTCCGAATTTAATTCCTATGTTTTTAAGATGCCCGCATTTAAAATAGCCACAACGTTCAAATAATTTTAGGCTTCCTACATTTTCTGAGGTAATTACCCCTACTAGGTTTTTTAATCCTAAGTTTTTAGCTGTTTTTTCCATAAAAGAAAGTACCTCAACACCAATTTGTTTACCTGTAAATGCTGGTTTAATGTATAAGGTAACTTCTGCACTAATATTATAAGCTTCTTTTTTACGAAACTGCCCCAAATAACAAAAGCCTGCAATTTTATCATCACATAGAATAACAAATGATAGATAAATTGAGTGTCCTAAACAAAGTGTTTGCTCCATTTCTTGCTCGGTAACCGCTTGTAAATGAAAAGTGGCTGTAGAATTTTCTACATAATAATTATAAATAGCAGTAACTTCCGCTAAATCAGATTTTTCAATAGGTTTAAAGGATATATTCATTTGTAGTAGCTATTTATATATGAAGTTGTTTAAAGTCAAAAGTAATAATTCTTATTTACCACTTTTATTTGTTTAATAAATTTAGTTTCCTTTATTAATTTTCTATATTTGTAGAAACTTAAAATCAATATGTTATGAAAAAAATATTAATCCTAGGTTCTTTTGTAGCCATCTTTTTAGCTTCTTGTGGAGAAGCTACTAATAGTAAAAAATGTGATGCGTCTGAACTAGTTAGTGCAGCAACTTGTCTTTGCGATTTATACGACCAACTTGATAATTCAGATCATTTATCTGATGCAGAATATGATGCGTTGAATGATGAAATTGACAAATTTAATGATGCCATTGATAAAGCTATTGACGAAGGAAAATACACTAATGACCAATTAATAGCTGAAGGTGATAAAATGGATTGCATACTTTAATCGTTAACTTCATTTAACACGTTACTAAAAAAGCATCAAGCATGTAATTATATGCTTGATGCTTTTTTTATTTCAAAATCTCTACAAAAAACTGCTGACCAACAATTAATTTCCCCTCATCTTTTTCATCATCAAAATGCCCATGAACCCTAACGGTATTATCTTCATTAATTAAATCATTAATTAAATAAACATGCCCTTTAATAGTATCTTGGTTGTGTAATAAAAAGAAGGGTTGATTAATTTTTACCCCTTGAATATCAGCAGCTGCTATTTTCATTTCAATGTGTAAATGTGATTTATCTAATATGGTAAATAAATGTGTATCAGCAGAAATTTTTGCACCGTTTTTGGTGTTTATTTTTACCACCGTTCCGTGGGTAATACTTCTTATTTGTAATTTAACATTGCTATTATTAATTAATTGATTTTCTGAAAACCCAATAGCTGTTAATTGATCCTTCCAACCTTGGTAAGTTGATTTTGCTAACAAATAATCTTTTTCTATTTGTTGAATTTCTTTATCGGAAATGGCTTTGTTTTTATACAATTGCTTGTTTCTATCAAAACGCTGTTGTTGCCAATTATAATTGGCTTTTGCCGATAACAGTTCTTTTTGCCATTGAGCAAACTCAGGTGATTCAATTTCTGCTAACACTTGTCCTTTTTCTACGTGTTCACCTTCCAATAAACTTAGCTTTGTAATAAACCCTTCAGCTTTAGCATAAACTTCATAAATAGCTGATGGCGGGACATCTATCGTTCCGAAACACTCAATATTTTTATTGGTTGGCACTACTATTTTTTCGGTGGTTTCCACAACTGTTTCTTCTGGTTCTATTGTTGTTTCTTTTGTTTTGTTATCGCCACAAGCAACTATTAGCATGGCAATGGTGATGTATATTAAATTTTTCATAGGTTTAATTTTTTAGGTTTACGTATTTGTTTTTTGACTCACCCCCTAGTTATCTTCCGATAACTTTTCCCCCTCTCTTTTGAAGAGAGGGGGTTAGGGGGAGAGTTGATAAATTCTATTCATTTTTTGCTTTGACTTTAGTCATCTCTATTAAATTACGCTCCGTTGGAGCTTTTTTATTTAGTTGTTGTTAAAAATTGATGTTTTATAACTGCCTGATTGAAACTATTAACCATTTGCATTTCGCTTAAAACTCCTTCAATAATAATATTGGTAAGCTGTACAAATTCGTAATGACTAATTTTTCCAATAGTTAATTGTTGTTGCAACTGCTGCAAGCCTAAAAGTGTATCATCAAAATATTGCTGATTGTCGCCTACATTTTGCTGCATAAACGCAATGTTTTTAGTAAGTATTTGCAACTCGCTTTCCAACAATTTTTTTAGGTTGTCATTTTCGGTTTGGGCAGCTTCTATTTGTAAGCGATTTTTGGCTAACTCATTGCGTTTTCCTCCAAAAACCAAAGGAATAGCCAACCCTGCTTTAAACCCTTGAAATCCTTGAATATGGTCTAGACTTTGACGAAAATATCCCGCCTGAAAAGTAGGATGAAAATCGGATTTTATCACTTTTCGTTGCTGCTCTAATTGAGCAATTTTCAGCTGATTTTCAGCATACAAACTTGTACTTAGTGTCGGTTCTGCCTGAAAAGTAATTTTCTCATAAAGCGTATCTTTAATCGTTCCAACTAATCCAGAGAAAAATAACAACTCTTGCTCTTGTTGATTTTTTCCTGAATAATATTGCTGCATTTTATGTTTTACAGCATTATTCAACTGCTGCACCATTAAATAATCGGTATGACTAATTTCTCCGGCTTCTAACTTAAGTTTTAAACTTTTCTCAGCTTGAAGCATGGCCATTTTTACCTCATTGAGTAAATCATACGCTTTATTGTAATACAGCCAATTATAATATGCAGCGGTAATGTTATACCGAATTTCTTGTTGGATGGTTTGTGCTTTTTGTTCGGTAAAATCAATACCTAATTTGGCGGCATTCTTCCGTCTTTTTATCGTCCATGGAGCTCCAAAATCTTGCATCACTTCCCAATAAGTATCCATCAGTTCACCATCATTTTGCCCGTGTTGTACACCAATTTGCAATGGCTGAATTTGATAGGCATTTTTGCTTTCGCTTTCCCAAACTTGTTTTTCTAACTCGTTTAGTTTTATGTTAACATGATTTTGCTGGGCTGCTGTTACTAATTCTTCTAAACCCAATTGTTTTTCTTGAGCATTTAAAGAAACTGATGTTCCTATTAATCCAATTAACAATACCATTGAAGCTGGGATGTTGATTTTTTTACGTTTATCAAAAAGAAGGTATAAAGCCGGCAACACCAATAAAGTTAATAAGGTAGAGGTGATTAATCCACCAATAACTACCGTTGCCAATGGACGCTGAACCTCGGCTCCGCTAGAAGTTGCCAATGCCATAGGAATAAACCCTAATGAAGCAACTAAGGCAGTCATTAATACTGGACGTAACCTGGAATTTGCAGCTTCAATAATTAAATCTTTTAACGCCATGTTGGTTTCTTTTAATTTTACAATTTCGTTTACCAATACAATTCCGTTAAGCACTGCTACGCCAAACAAAGCAATAAAGCCAATACCAGCAGAAATGCTAAAAGGCATACCACGCAACCAAAGTGCTAAAATACCGCCAATAGAAGCCAACGGAACTGCCATAAAAATGATAATGGATTCTTTAAAAGTTCCAAAAGCTAAATACAATAAAAACAGAATGAGCATTAATGCTACCGGAACAACAATCATCAATCGGTTGAGGGCATTTTCTAAATTCTCAAACTGACCGCCATATTTAATGGTATAACCAGCCGGCAACTTTAAGCTTTTATCAATTGTTCCTTGAAGTTCTTCTACTAAAGAAGCAATATCTCTATCTCTTACATTCACACCAATGGTAATTCTTCGTTTGGCATCTTCACGAGAAATTTGCATAGGGGCTATTTTTTCTTCCACTTTTGCCAGTTGGTTTAGTGAAACCATATCTCCCTGAGCATTTTTCACAAAAAGTTTGCTGAGGGATAATTGTTGGATGTTTTTGTTGTCTAAACGAACCACCAAATCAAAATGACGCTCGTTTTCGTAAATCACTCCTGTTTTTACTCCGGCATAAGCGGCTTTAATGGTTTGGTTTACTTCTTCTACATTTACCTCATGAATGGCTAATTTTTTTCTGTCAATTACAACACTTAACTGACGTAAGCCTTCGGTTTGTTCTACTTTAACATCTCCTACACCGTTTACATCTTTTATAGTTAAAGCGGTTTTATCTGCTAAAGATTTTAAGGTTGCAGGATCTTCGCCAAAAATCTGAATGGCAATATCTGTTTTAGCTCCTGTCATCAATTCATTAAATCGCAACTGAATGGGCTGTGTAAACTCGAAAGAAGCATCTGTAATCACACTCAGTTTTTCTTTCATCATTTCAATTAAATCTTCTCGATTATCGGCATTTTCCCATTCATCTTTTTCTTTTAATAAAATCATAATGTCAGCATCCTCAATAGCCATTGGGTCTGTTGGTACCTCAGCTGTTCCAATTTTAGAAACTACATGATTAATTTCAGAAAAATTGTCTTTTAAAATCTTTTCTGCACGAGTGGAAGTAGCTATACTTTTCTCTAAAGAACTCCCTGGTGCTATTGCCATTTGCATTGCCAAATCGCCTTCTTCCAAAGTGGGAATGAATTCAGAACCCATAGTGCTAAATAACAAAACTGCTCCTATTAATCCTGCTAAAGCATAAGCCACTACTTTTTTAGGCTGCTCTAACACTTTGCTCAATAAAGGTTTGTAACGTTTTTGAAGTGCAAACACCAATTTATCAGAAAAAGTATCTTTATTGCTTATGTGATTTTTTAAGAATAAAGCAGATGCAACGGGAACATAAGTTAAAGAAAGCAGCAACGAACCTAAAATAGCAAAACTTACGGTTTGTGCCATTGGTAAAAAGGTTTTTCCTTCAACCCCTTCTAAAGAAAAAATGGGAACAAAAACTACCAAAATAATTAACACCCCAAAGGCAGCTGAGCGGTATATTTGTCCGGTAGCCGATTGAATTTCCGTATTCATTTGTACAGTGGTTAAAGTTTTTCCACGATGTTTTTGATGCAAAATATGCAATACACCTTCAACAATAATTACCGCTCCATCTACCACAATTCCGAAATCTATTGCTCCAAGCGACATTAGATTAGCAGAAACATTAAAGTATCGCATTAATATAAAAGCAAACAACATAGATAATGGAATAACCGAAGAAACAATTAATCCGGCTCGGAAATTCCCTAAAAACAACACCAACACAAAAATCACTATCAATCCACCTTCAATAAGGTTTTTGGTAACCGTGTTAATGGTTTTACCTACCAATACCGACCTATCTAAATAAGGATAAACTTCCAAACCTTCGGGTAATGCTTTTTGCACCAACACCATTCGGTTTTGCACATTTTCAACTGCTTCAGAAGAATTTGCTCCTTTTAGCATAAGTGTAATTCCACCTACTACTTCTCCTTTACCATCCATAGTCATGGCTCCGTATCGTTTCGGACTTCCAAATCCTACTTTTGCCACATCTTTAACTCTAACAGGCGAACCTTCATTTTTAATAATGATATTTTCAATATCTTCAAAATTAGATGCCCTACCTTCTGTTCTCAGGTAAAAGGCGTTTTCTCCCGATTCGATATAGCTACCACCACTGTTGCTGTTGTTTTTGGCTAAAGCAGCTTCTACTTCGTTGATAGAAATGTTATACGCCATTAATTTTTCAGGTAAAACACTTACTTCGTATTGCTTAACTAAGCCACCAAAGCTACTCACTTCAATAATTCCAGTCATTCCAGCTAATTGTCTTTTTACTATCCAATCCTGTATGGTACGGATTTTCATAATATCAAATTGCTTTTCGTAACCCGGTTTTACCTGTAAGATATACTGGTAAATTTCTCCCAAGCCAGTAGTGATGGGCATCATCTCGGGCGAACCAAAAGCTTCAGGAATTTCATCTTTAACAATAGTAAGTTGCTCGTTAACAAATTGACGAGCCAGCATGATCTCAACCTCTTCTTCAAAAACAATGGTAATAACCGACAACCCGTAACGAGAGATGCTTCTTACTTCAATTACATTAGGAATATTGGCTACCGCCATTTCTATGGGCAAGGTAATAAATTGCTCCACCTCTTCGGCAGCAAGCGTGGGCGATGAAGTAACCACCTGCACTTGGTTATTGGTAATATCAGGAACAGCATCTACCGCCAAATGCCGCATGGAATAAATTCCACCGAGAATTAACGCTAAAACTAGCAGTAGTACAATGAGCTTATTTTTTAGCGAATAAGCAATAATTTTTTCAAACATGATGATTTTTTTCGTTTAAACTTAATGAGTTGACATGCCTAGAAAGGCGAAAACATTAAGCAAACGGAGGAGGACGAATACCCCAAGAAGAGTGTATTCCTGAAAAAATAGGATGCTTTTCAAGAATAAAAGAAGTAGTGGTAACGGTTGGTTGATTGGTTTCCAACAAATCTAACCCAAAAGGAATAAGTGGTATAAAATCTTGTGAAGCTATAAAATCTGCATCACCTTGCTGACGAAGCACAATTTCTTCCATTTCACCTTCATCGGTAAATTCATGGAAAATCAGGGCTAACACCTCAACAAAATCGGTAGCTTCATTTTCATGTATCAATTGATGTTCTTGCTCGTTTAATTGGCTCTCGTGTACATGAGGAACCAAGTTATGCAACAGCA
The DNA here is from genome assembly GCA_032251145.1 of Vicingaceae bacterium. Classification (GTDB taxonomy): domain Bacteria; phylum Bacteroidota; class Bacteroidia; order Flavobacteriales_E; family Vicingaceae; genus BRH-c54. The sequence goes on from JAVVER010000039.1 coordinate 10,661, forward strand.
CAATAAATGCTGCCAAGTAAACGAAAGTGTATTTTATTGATTTGAACATCAGTACAAAGGTAATCATTTTTGAAGTAGAAACCTCTGTTTTAGATGCTCTTTTTCTACTCCCAACTCACGTCTAAGTCATCTTGCGACAACTTTCTCCCTCTCTTCGAAGAGAGGGGGTTAGGGGGTGAGTTGAGATGATTTATTTCCACCAAACAATATTTTAACAAATATTAAGTTTTTTGTTTGGTATTTCACACAACAACTTCTCAGCTTATGAAAAATTTCTTGATAACATTAGGGGTAATGCTAAGTTTGTTACAAATTAGCAACGCCCAAAAAAACACCATCAACGATTTAGATAATATTCTAAATGAAGTGGAAATCGACACTATTGCCAAAATAGAACGATTGGCTGCTTTTGAGTTTCACCATTTGTTGAATAACTACCGAAAACAGCAACGAAAACAAGCACTAGATTTTGATGAAATTATGTGGGTAGCTGCAAGAAATCATAATTTATATATGAAAGCAGCCAAAGATTTGACTCATAGAGAAGATATGAAGTTGAGCAATTTAACTCCATATTCTACCGGCAATTACCCAAGCGAAAGAGTAGATTTTGCTGCCGCAGATAAAGAAGTATATATTAGTTCGGGCGGAGAAAATTGTTTGTACAACTACAGTTTTTATGGCAACAACTATGTAGAAATAGCCAAAAACATGGCATTAACAGCTTTTAATCAGTGGAAAGGCTCCAAAGGACACCATGAAAATATGCTTACTGCCGACTATAAAAAACACGGCATTGCCTTTACTTACGATAAAGGAACTGTTTGGGCTACCAACGTTTTTTCCAGAGGTATTTTTTACAAAGGAAACGAGGTAATTGCTGATGCAAAAGTTCCTGTTCCAACATCTACAAACAAAACAGCGGAAAAACCCAAACGCATTCATATTTACAAAGTAAAAAATGAATTGCAACACACGCTTGAACAACAAATTTTAGTAAGTACTTCTTCTAAATCTTCTAAAAAATTGAACGAACAAGCCAACATAGCAGCACGAAAATTAGCCTATAACAAAAAATTGAAAGCCGAAAACGATAACCCTGTTTTGCTGAACGAACTACAAACACATACCGTTACTAAATGGTGGGGATTAATTAAAAAACAAGTATCAGTGTATAGTTTAGTATTAGAAACTACTCCCGAAGCTTTTGATATGGAACATCTACAACAAGAAATTCAACATTATTTAATTGATAAACAATTGTTTACTCAAAAGAAAAAACACGGTACAGGCATAATGGTAAGCAAACGCAAAAATATTTTACGAATTACGCTCGTAAGTATGGCGGTGTAACCTATGGGAAGGTAATTTTGCCTATGGTTACAACTCCTTTTTAATATTGATTGTTTTACTTAATCCAATACTGAAATAATGCCGCATTGCCCTAGCTTCTGACACTTTGAATTCTTTGGACATTCCATAATAAAAATGGTACTGAGGTAATAAAATAAGTTTTTCTGATAATTTAATTTGATATGCTAAGCGTATTTGAAAACCAACCATTCCTCTATTGCTATATCTTGTATTTTCATCAAGAGTATGTAACCAATAATTAGTATTTATTCCCCAACCATAATTTGTACCCTCTAATTTTTCATCTATCATCCTTGAAAAAACTAACCCTAAATTAAGATGTAAATTCTTAGTCACATTAATATTAAAAGGGTATAAACCTAATGCAATTATAGATTTTTCAAATGTAGCAGAAGTAGTATAACTTCCTCCCTGACCGCCATCCGTAACACTAAACTCTCCGTTATATTTTTCAAAACTCAAGGTAAAACGCCATTTAACCCAATCTGTTTTAATTTCTTCTGTTGCAAATCCAAAAACAAACCCTCTTCCGTCTTTATATTCTGATTGATAATGACCTGAAAAATCTCCTCTTTCAAATAAATGATTATAACTTCCTCCTCCAAAAATTTCAACAGTTTGTTGTCCTAACAACATTATATTGCTAAGAACCATTAAAACTACCATTGTAAAAATTTTTAGTTTCATATTTTATAATCTTTTGTGAATTTTAACCAAGCTTGGGTGTTTAAATCCTACTTGGATGATTTTTTCAATAAGAGTTTTATATCGTTTTTTAAATTCACATTCTTTTTCTGCGTTTTCGTAACCAATATCATTAAGTGAATTCATCCCACCCACTAAAGCATGATGACCTACAGCATTTCTAAATCTATTAAAGTCATAATCTAATGCTGCTTTTTTAATTTCGTCAATATAAACCATTGAACCCCATTCTTCATTTTCTGAGAAAAATTCACATAATGAATCACAAGCTTTTGATAAATCGTCTATATTTTCATCAGAAAAATCTATATCATATTTTTTATTAGTCCACCACATACAATAAATTTCTCCAACAAATATAACCAATCTCACTAATACCCAAATAACGCATTCTTTTTTTATATCGTTTTATACGCTTTTCTTACGCTATAAATATTAATTTTGCCCCTTAAATTTTTAGCCAAATGGAAAGAAAAGTTAGAGTAAGATTTGCCCCAAGTCCCACAGGACCTTTACACATTGGAGGTGTTAGAACAGCATTATATAATTATTTGTTTGCCAAAAAACATGGTGGCGATTTTTTGTTGCGTATTGAAGATACCGACCAAACCCGCTATGTAAAAGGTGCCGAAGATTATATTCTTGAGGCGTTGAAATGGAGCGGTTTAAAAATTGACGAAGGTGTTGGAGTTGGCGGAGAACACGGACCTTACCGTCAGTCCGAAAGAAAAGAAGCAGGAATTTATAAAAAATATGTTGATCAATTATTAGCATCAGGTCATGCTTATTACGCTTTTGATACTCCCGAAGAATTGGAAGAAATGCGTGAAAACCTTAAAAAAGCTGGTGTTGCTGCCCCACAATACAACATCAACACCCGAAATTCTATGAAAAACTCACTTTCGCTGTCTGCGGAGGAAGTGCAAAAAAGATTGGACAACAACGAACCTTATGTGGTAAGAATTAAAATTCCAAGAAACGAAGAAGTAAAATTTAAAGATTTAATTAGAGGTTGGGTAGTGGTTCAAACAACTAATTTAGATGATAAAGTGTTGTACAAGTCTGACGGCATGCCCACCTACCACATGGCAAACATTGTGGATGATTATTTAATGAAAATTACCCATGTAATTAGAGGAGAAGAGTGGTTGCCATCTGGTCCTTTGCACGTATTGTTATACCAATATTTAGGTTGGGAAGAAGTAATGCCTCAATTTGCTCACCTGCCGTTAATTTTAAAACCTGATGGCAACGGTAAATTAAGCAAACGTGATGGCGACAGATTAGGATTTCCTGTTTTCCCCATTCAATGGACATCTCCTGAAGGAGAAGTTTCTTCGGGCTACAGAGAAAGTGGTTATTTTCCTGATGCTTTTATTAATATGTTGGCATTATTAGGTTGGAATCCGGGAACTATGCAAGAGATTTTTTCTATGGAAGAATTAATTCAAACTTTCTCATTAGAAAAGGTAGGTAAATCGGGTTCAAAATTCGACCCTGAAAAAACGAGATGGTTTAACGCTCAATATTTGAGAAGTAAATCTAATGAAGAGTTAGCAGCATTTGTTAAACCATTGGTAGCAGAAAAAGGTTTTGCTATGCCTAGCGATAGTTTTTTAACGCAATATTGCGGATTAATGAAAGAAAGAGCCGTTTTCATCAATGATTTGTTGGCTGAAGATTATTTATTTGTTGCTCCAACCACTTATGATGAGCAAACAGTAAACAAAAAATGGAAGCCTGAAACGCCAGCAATTATAAAAGAATTAAGAATTGTTTTAGCAAATATTATTGATTTCAACGCAGCTAATATTGAAGTTGCTTTTAAAAGCTTTATAGAAGAAAAAGGATTGGGTTTTGGAGCGGTATTACCTAACTTTAGAGTGTTGGTGACCGGAATGGGTATGGGACCTTCTATGTTTGAAATCTGTGCATTATTAGGAAAAGAAGAAACCTTGAGAAGGATTGATGTGGGAATGGAGAAGATTGCGAATTAGAAAAAAGGCGTTAGGCGTTAGTGTCATTCTGAACGAAATTTTACAAACTGAGGCACGAAGTTTAGTAAAATGAAGTTGTTTAAACTCCTAAATACTCAAGGCACTTATAAGTACTTTTAACTAAAAAACTATGGGAAAAATATTTGTTGAAGGAATAAAAATTTACGCTTATCATGGTTGTTTTAAAGAAGAAACTGCTATTGGCACCAACTTTTTAGTAAATGTGGAGTTGGATGTAGATTTAACTACTCCTTCACAAACCGACAATATCCACGATACAGTAAATTATCAAGCCGTTTTTCAGGTTATCAAACAACAAATGGCTATTCCATCTAAAATTTTAGAACATGTTTCTCAGCGTTGTATCAATGCTCTTTTTGCTGAGTTTCCTACTATAGATAAAATCAAATTAAAAGTTTCTAAACTCAATGTTCCCCTTGGTGGACATATTGATAGCGTGAGTGTGCAATTGGAGCAGGAAAGGAAATTAAAAAATTAAAAATGATTTTTGATTTTAATAAGGGATATGTTTTAAGATAGCCATTTCATTAACTACTATTATTTATAAATTTCTCTAATAATTACTTTTTGTAATTCTCTTTTAATAATAAGGTCAGCAATGATTTCAGCGGTATCGGCATGCAGGTTTTCTTTTAATTTTTTATTGAGAAAATCTTCTTCAATATCTATGCGATACAAAAGCGAAAGTAATTTAGCGTAATCATCGTTGAGTAATTCATCTACAAACGGTAAAATTTGCTGAAAAAGCTCTAGGTAAGGAGTTGCAGCTTTACCTTCTATCACAATGTTATAACTAAACCAATTAAAATCTTTTTGGATTTGTTCAACTACTTTAAGTATTAAATCTTCGCGATTAAAATAAACAGTAAGCTCGTTGAGTGTAGGAATTGGTTTAGACATTAGAGATTTTAGATTGGAAATTAGAAATTCAATGAGCAAACTAAACTCATAAACTTTTAAACTAACGTAGGTTTACGAATTGGCAAAAATTTCGTTTAGTTTGTTATGAAGTTCTTCTCCTCTAAGGTTTTTAGCAATAATTTTACCTTCTCTGTCTAACAATACAGCAAAGGGAATGCCACTGAAATTGTACAAAGAAACAACTGAAGAGTTCCAACCTTGCAAATCGCTTACATGGCTTTTCCAGGTTAGGTTATCTTTTTCTATCGCATTTATCCAGTCTTGTTTTGGGTTAGGTTGTTGCTGCATTCCATCTAACGAAACGCTAAACACTTCAAAACCTTTTTTATTAAATTTTTTGTATGCTTCAACCACATTTGGGTTTTCAATTCTACAAGGCTTACACCATGAAGCCCAAAAATCAACCAACACCACCTTACCTTTTAATGATGATAGTGAAATAGGGTTTCCGTTCACATCGTTTAAAGTAATATCTGGAGCTTCGGAGCCAGGAGCTAAAACACTTAATTTACGTACTTTCTCACTAAAGTTTCCAGCATATATAGAGTTAGGCATTTCTTTTTGAAGGGCATCGTTTACTTTTTTATAAAGCTCAAAATTTTCCTCTGCATCCATCATTTGTACAGCAGCCAAACTCACCAAAGAACCAGGATTTTCATTAATAATACTCTTAAAATAATTGTTCATTTTAGCAATAGCAGAGTGAGAAGCAATTTGCATTTCAATAAACAATTGTTGGTCAGATGGGTTTTGTTGATACAATCTGCCCAACGAATCTTGCGTTTGAGCATTTACTTGGTATGCCAAATTGAATTTTCTTAATTTTTCTGATTCTTCAGAACCTTCTATTTTATATGTACCCATTAAGTTAGCACCATCTGCTTTTAAAATTGGATCTTCTCCCTTATTTAAGATGAGGTTTACAAAGTTCTGATTGTTAATTCTAATTCTGTAATAGCCTATTTCTTCAATTTGATAAGTAAAAGCAAAATTTCCGTCTTTATCAACGGTAGCAGTATCTTTTGGAATTAAATTAGTGGGTGTTAGGTAATCTAAATATACAGAAGTTCCAAAAGGAGTGTTGGTTAAATTGCCTGTTATGGTAGGTGTTTTATCAGCATCTGGGTTTGATTGAGTGCTATCTCCACAAGCAAAAAATGTGAAAATTAGTAAGTTGATTAGGAAAATGTTTTTTAAAGTTTTCATAGTTGATTTATTTTAGTTTTTCTCTTAATAAAATATTTGCTTTTTTAGGATCGGCTTTACCTTTGGATGTTTTCATTAATTGTCCCATAAGGAAACCAATAAGTTGTTGTTCGCCATTTCTAAAACGTTCAATTTCTTTAGGATTATTCTCAATTACTTGCTCAATGTATGATGAAAGATCATCATCATTACTCTCTTGGATAAGGTTATTTTGTTCGGCAATAGCGAGTGGTTCTAGTTCAGGTTGCTTTACCATAATGGGAAAAATATGATGAGAAGCCACGGTGTGACTTACTTTTCCTTCGTCAATTAGTTGAATAAGAGCGGCAATTTTTATGGGTTTTACAACAAAATTTTCTATGGTAATGCCATTTTCGTTGAGGTAAGATTTTATGCTACCGTTTAACCAGTTGGAAGCAGCTTTGTAATTTTTGGTGTGTTGAGTTAATTCATTATAATAAATACCTAACGGTTTCGATTCAATGATGAGGTTAGCATCATATTCAGATAATCCGAACTCTTTAGTATAAACCTTATAAAGTTCATTAGGTAATGTTGGTAAAGTAGTTTTTAAATCGTTAATATAGTTTTGAGAAACTATAACAGGTTGTAAATCTGGTTCTGGAAAATAACGATAATCATGTGCTTCTTCTTTGCTACGCATGGTAAAAGTAGTGCCATCAATAGCATTAAAGCTTCGAGTTTCCATTTCTATTTTTCCACCATTTTCCAACACATCTATCTGACGAATAATTTCGTGTTCTATGGCTCTTTTTACATTACGGATGGAGTTCATGTTTTTGGTTTCTGTACGTTCACCAAATTTTGAAGCACCTTTTAGCATAACAGAAACGTTAGCATCGCAACGTAAGCTACCTTCTTCCATGTTGCCATCACAAATTTCGAGGTAACGAACTAATTTTCTAACTTGGGTAACATATTCATAAGCTTCGTCAGCCGAACTAATTTGCGGTTCAGAAACAATTTCTACTAACGGAACTCCAGCTCTGTTTAAATCTACTAAAGTATTAAAAGGGTCTTGGTCGTGAATGCTTTTTCCGGCATCCTCTTCCATGTGTATTCGGGTAATTTCAATTTTTTTTTCTTTATCTGTGTTTGGAAAAAGGGTAATAAATCCACCAGTGCAAATCGGTGTTTTATCTTGAGTAATTTGATAACCTTTAGGTAAATCAGCGTAGAAATAATTCTTACGAGCAAATTCGTTGTTTTCTCTAATGGTAGCACCAACAGCAAGTCCGAGTTTTACGGCAAATTCAATATTTTTTTCGTTTAATACAGGTAAAGTTCCCGGATGTCCTAAAGTTACAGGACTAATATTGGTATTAGGTAAGTCTCCAAAAGTAGCTGAATCGGAAGCATAGGCTTTGCTTTTGGTAGAAAGTTGTGCATGTATTTCTAGTCCTATTACAGCTTGATATTTATCGTAAACGCTCATGTTGTTGAAGCCTTATTTAGTTATGCAATTTAGCAAGTAATTCTTTAATAATTAGTGTCATTTTAGGCTCGGCAGCTTTAGCAACTTGTTGCACTTCTTCATGACTAATTTCAATAATTTTTCCATCAACACCTAAATCTGTAATAATAGAAAGTGCCATACAAGGAATGTCCATGTGACGAGCAACAATAACTTCTGGAACAGTACTCATTCCTACCGTATCGGCACCAATAATTTGTATAAATTTATATTCGGCAGGCGTTTCAAATGTTGGTCCAGAAAGAGCAGCATAAACACCTTCTTGTAGTTTAATATTATTGTCTTTGGCAATTTGTTTTACTGCGGCAATTAGGTTTTTTGCATAAGGCTCACTCATATCAGGAAAACGAGGACCTAATTCATTTATATTTTTACCTCTAAGTGGATTGTCGGGTAATAAATTAATATGGTCGGTAATTAACATGATATCACCCACTTCAAAATTAGCATTTACGCCACCACTAGCATTACTTAAAAATAGCTGTTCAATTCCTAAAGCTTTCATAACCCTTATCGGGAAAGTACATTCTTGTAAAGAGTAACCCTCATAATAATGAAAACGTCCTTGCATAGCAACAACAGGAATGCCGTTAAGTGTTCCAAAAAGTAATTTCCCTGAGTGACCTTCTACTGTAGAAACAGGGAAATTTGGAATTTCTTCGTAAGGAATAGCCGTTTCAATTTTTATTTCGGTAGATAAATTTCCTAATCCTGTTCCTAAAACAATACCTGCTTTAGGTTTTAGTTGTGTTTTAGAAGCTAAATAAGCTTTAGTTTGTTGTATTTTTTCTAACATAGTTGGTTATTTGTTCATCAAATTTCTTTTTATCTTCACCATGAAAATTAACTTCTATCGGAATATAAAACACCGGAAGATCATTTATTAATGATGAAATTTTTGGCAAAGATAATCGCATTAAATCTTTTTCGGTAGTAATGATTAATTTATTATTTCCAATAAGGTTATTAAATTTGGTTTTCAATGTTTCCATGTCGTTTTCTGTAAAAGCATGGTGATCGGGAAACTTCATGTGTTCAACAACTTTGTATTTACTTTTCAGGTGGCAATATAATGGAAATGAGTTGGCAATACCAGTTAAAAGCATTACCGAAGCATTTTTATCATCTATTAAATTAAGGTAATTTTCTGTTGTGCCGTTAAAAGGCTTTAGTTTATTGTAACTTACGTACGAGAAATAAATATCCTGATAATCTTTTGGATTAATTTCTTCAATAATTCTTCTTCTATCTATAGGGGATAAAACGATAGGACATTTAGATACTATAATAATATCAGCTCGTTTATATCCATAAATAGGTTCTCGTAATCTTCCTGAGGGAAGAACATTATCATATATAAATAGGTTGGTATAATCGGTTACTAAAATATTTATATCGGGGTTAACGGCTCTGTGTTGAAAAGCATCATCTAACAATATTACTTTAGTTGAGGGGTGAAGTTTTTTTATTTGCTGAATACCCCTAACTCTTTTTTCATCAACAGCGATTAAACAGTTGTTAAACTTTTTTTTATATTGTAGTGGTTCATCACCAATATCTTCAAAAGAAGAAGTTTTTGTAGCAAGTACAAATCCTTTGGTTAGTCTTTTATACCCCCTACTTAAAATAGCAATGTTATAGTTGCTTTGAAGCAGCTGAACTAAATAAGCTACATGAGGAGTTTTTCCTACTCCACCAATATTAAGATTGCCAACATTAATAGTAATAACATCTTTAAAGTTTGTAGAACGAAAAATTTTAAGGTCGTAAAACTTATTTCTCACCATCATAACTAGAGCGTAGAGCCACGAAATAGGAAGGAAAAGTATTTTGACTAAACGTTTCAATAGATTTGGTATCTTATATAAGTGTATAAAATTAGAAAAGAGTTTACGCAAACATAGTAAATTCCAAAATAAAATTAAAAAATTTCGCAATATAGGAAAGCTATTTATTATTAGATGTTAAATAATGTTATTAATGTTTAAAGTTTTTTAAAATAAAATTAATGTCAAATAAGCTGGTTTTCACTATGTCTTTGCTGTAGTGCTACATTTTGTTTATGACTTTGTTTAAGGCAAAATCGCATAAAAATTAAGATTAGTTTTGACACAAATAAATTTTTTAGTAAAAATAATTTGGTTTTAAATCTTAATATTAATTACTTTTACGCCTCATTTATTTGCACTAATTAAAATAATTTAAAGTTTAAACTAATAAAATATGTTAAAAAAATTAGCTGTTTTTGTAGCCTTAGTATTTTCAATGTCAACTATGTATGCTCAAACTGGACAAGGAACAATTAAAGGTAAAATGCTAGATAGAGAAACGGGTGAGCCTCTTCCGTTTGCAAACGTAGTAGTTATGAAAGGAGGGCAGCAGGTTGCTGGTGCTCAGACTGATTTTGATGGAAAGTTTACTATTCCTGCACTTAATCCTGGAAACTATGATTTAATTGCAAAATATGTAGGTTATCAGGATATAAGAATTAATGGAGTTATAGTTAATAATGGTCAAATAACATTTGTGCCAGATTTAAAAGCGGGGCAAGGAGTAGATTTAGCTGAATTTGAGGTAATAGAATATGAGGTGCCACTTATTAGCAAGGATCAAACTTCATCAGGAGGTACGGTAACAAGAGAAAACATAGCTAAAATGCCAGGTCGTTCTGCGGTTTCTGTTGCTCAAACTGTTGGAGGAGTTTTTTCAAAAGATGACGGAAGTACGGACTTAAACATTAGGGGTTCTAGAAGTGAAGCAACAGATACTTATATAGATGGTATCAAAGTAAGAGGTTCTCAAAACCTTCCAAATTCAGCTATTGAACAAGTGTCTGTTATTACAGGGGGGTTGCCAGCTCAGTTTGGTGATGTTACTGGTGGAGTGGTAAACATTACCACAAGAGGAGCTTCCTCAGAGTGGTTTGGAGGTATTGAATATTTAACATCAGGATTTAAAAATGGAGAAGATGGTATTGTAGGATTAGATGATCACGGATTTAATTTATTAGGATTTAGTTTATCTGGACCTATTTTGTTTGCTAAAGATTCTACAGGTACTAAGAAAGATGGTAAGTTAGGTTTCTTTTTATCTGGAGAATTAAAATATGATGTTGATCCAAGACCAAATGCCATGACTAACTTTAAAGTTAAAGATGATGTGATGGAACAATTGAACGCTGTACCTTATTCTATAAATGAGTCGCAAAATTCAGGTGTAATAAACAATGCTCAATTTGTAACAGCTTCAGATTTAGAAGAGATACCTTTTAGATTAAACACTTCAAGAAAAGGAATTAATTTGGCTGGTAAAGTTGATTACACAATATCATCAACTATCAATTTAACCTTTGGAGGTTCTTTTGATTACAATGATAGAAATAGCTTTAATAGAAATAATGCACTATTTAATTCTCAAAATAATTTGCAAGATATTGATATGTCTTGGAGAGCTTATGCAAGATATACTCAAAGATTTAAAAATAGTGAAGATAGAGATAACCCTTCAATAATTAAAGATGCTTATATAACTTTACAAGCAGATTACTCTGTGTTTAACAGAACAATACAAGATAAAAACCATCAAGATAATTTAAGTCATTATGGTTATATTGGTAAGTTTACTACTACAAGAGTAAACACTTTTGAACCTACAATTAGTACAGCAACTATTGTAGATCAAAATGGAGATTCAGTAAATACCATAACTGGTTATTTCTCTAATCCAAATACTATAAATTACACTTATGAAGCTGGAGAATTAAATCCTGTATTATCTAATTATACTGCTTCTTACTATGATATTTATGCTAACGACCCTTCATTTACACAAGATAGAGAAAGTGTGCAAGGAAACGGAGGTCTTTTAAATGGAGACCATCCATTTAATTTATACAATGGACTTTACAATCCAATGGGTAGAAGTGGTGATACTTATATTAAACAACAAGTAACTCAATTAAGATTTTCTGGTGCTGGTAGTGCTTCAATAGGAAACCATGCTGTACAAATAGGTTTTGAGTATGAACAAAGAGATGATAGAACATATAATTTAGCTCCTTACCAATTATGGAGATTGGGAAGACAATTAGTAAATGCTCATATTGAAGAAAGAAGCTTTTTAGAAGGTTCATATATCGAATTACCTGGAGCAGGTGGTGGAGGTGTTTCTCAGTTTATACTATCCAATGCTTATAATGGAGATGTTCATAGTCAATTCGATAAAAACTTAAGAGAATCATTAGGTATGTCCGAAACAGGTTTAAACTGGATTGATTTTGACTCTTATGGACCAGATGTTTGGAATATAGAAATGTTTACACCAGATGAAATTTATACAGGAGCGAGAGGATTGTTAAGTACTTTTGGTTACGATCATACAGGAAAAAAACTATCAGGAAATCCTAGTTTAGATGATTTCTTCACTAAAAAAGATGAAAATGGCAACTTTACTAGAGAAAACCCTTCTTTTCAACCAATTTATATCGCAGGATATATTCAAGATAAATTTGCATTTGATGATTTGATTTTTAACGTTGGTGTGCGTATTGATAGATATGATGCTAATCAATCTGTACTAAAAGATAAATACTCTTTATTTCCAACCAAAACTGTTGCAGAAATTGGAGATATCCCTAATAGACCTTCAAATATTGGCGATGATTTTGTAGTTTATGTTAATGATGTGTCAGATCCAAAAGTTAGCCAAATTACAGGATATAGAGATGGAGATATTTGGTACAATGCTGATGGGGAAGAAATTTCTGACCCAGCAGTTTTAAGCTCTTCTGGAATACCTAGCCCATGGTTAGTTGATCCTAACAAAAATGATGTTTTTAGAGATTTAGATGCCTCTTCATTCAAAGATTTTGAACCTCAGGTTAATGTATCACCTCGTATTTCATTCTCTTTTCCAATTTCTGATGAAGCTTTATTCTTTGCTCATTATGACATTTTAACTCAAAGACCCTCATCTGGAAATAGAATGGATTTATTAAGCTATTTAAACTTTCAAGGTGGTGGGTTTAGTTATTTCGGAACTAACAACCCTATTAATAACCCTGCTTTAAAAGCTGAACAAACCATTGATTATGAGTTAGGATTTCAGCAAAAACTAAGCAATTATTCAGCATTAAAACTTTCTGCTTTTTACCGCGAATTTAGAAATCAAGTTCAAATGACTCAAGTTATTGGAGCTTACCCTGGTAATTACTTTACTTTTGAAAACATGGATTTTGGTACTGTTAAAGGAATGACTGTAAGTTTTGATTTAAGAAGAAAAGGAAATATTACAATGAGAGCTGCCTATACCTTACAATTTGCTGATGGAACAGGTTCTAGTGCCACAACTTCTTTAGGGCTTGTATCTTCTGGTAATGGTAATTTAAGAACTTTAGTTCCTTTATCTTTTGATCAAAGACATGCAATTTTATTGTCTGCTGATTACCGTTATGGTCAAGGAAAAAGTTATAATGGACCAATATTATTTGGAAAACAAATCTTAAAAAATACAGGTGCAAATATTACACTTCGTTCAGGATCTGGAACTCCTTACACCAGAAGTGCTAGAATTGTTGGAACTCAAATTCTTGGTCAGCCGAACTCACCACAACAAGGCCAATTAAATGCGTCTCGCTTACCATGGACAAATACTGTTGATTTAAAGGTGGATAGAAATATTGATATTAAATGGGGTAAAGGTGAAGACGAAGATAAAAAAGAGGCCTCATTAAATGTGTATGTTCAAGTATTGAATTTGTTTGATGCTTTAAATATAATAGGTGTTTATAGTGCTACTGGGAATCCTGATGATGATGGGTTCTTAGATGCTGCTGAATGGCAAAATTTAATTTCAACAATTTCTGTAAATGAAGAAGCTTTTAGAGATATGTATTGGGCTAAATTAGCTTCTAATCCAAATAATTTTGCATTACCTAGAAGAATTCGTTTAGGTGTACAATTAAACTTTTAATAGATTATCAGATTAAATAAAATAAAATATGTTAAAATATAAAACCATGAAAAAACAGTTAGTTTTAACTTTTATAACAATAACAAGTATAGGGTTTTTATCCGCCCGGAATGTACCTACCTCAGGTGGTAATAAAGGAGGAGGCAATGGGCCGGTTAGTTCAGCTGACTGTGCACCAGCCACGG
>JAVVER010000040.1:0-24516 GCA_032251145.1 Vicingaceae bacterium
AACTTCTTTGTCTCATTTATGTCGGTTGTATCTTTTAGCTTATTATCTTTATAAATAATAAGGTTGGGTGTTATCAATTTTTCAGGGGTAAGTTTTTCAATAACTAATCTAAAAATTTCTTTACCTTTTCTTTTATTCGTTTCTAATGTGATGTTACTTGATGTGTCGATTATTAATTCTGAAAAATTATCATTATCAAGTTCATTTTTAATAATGTTATTTTGTAACCACTCAGTTTCTAACCCTATTACAGTTGAATCTGTAAACTTAATGGCATGAATAAAAAAATTACCATTATCTAGTTTACGATTTAACAAAAAAAGTTCGTTTCTTTTTGTTACAGTTCCAACGAACACTGTATCATTTTCTGATTTAATCAAATAGTTTAGTTTACTTAAATCATCATAAAAAACAGTATAAGTAATTGTGTCTTTTTCGCGTATTACTTTAAAAGGGGTATTAATTTTTTTGGACAAATCTATTAAACGACCTTTTACTGGTTCTTCAAAAACAACATCATCATCACAACCAAAAAAAACAGTAATAACTAATAAAGCTAAAAATGCAGTTACTATTTTATGTTTGGTTTTATACATTATCGTTTTTAATAAAAAAATAGATTCATCACTTCATTTTTCTATTCCTCATGCTTCGGAATGAAAAAATATCGTTCAGAATGACATTAATTCTCACATTAAATAATTCTCACATTAAATAATTCTCACATCTGCACATTTACTCATTTCCACATCTACTTATTCACACATTAAATAATCACTCCAATTCTTCCTCAACTTTATCATCAATATACGCTTGTAATGCTTCAATAGAAATTCTTTCTAACGCATCTTTAGCAAAAGCATTAATCATTAATTTCAATGCTCCTTTTTTTGATATTCCTCTTGACTGTAAGTAAAAAATAGCTTCTTCATCAATTTGCCCTGTGGTAGAGCCATGACTACATTTTACATCATCGGCATAAATTTCTAACTCAGGTTTTGAATTTACCGTAGCATTATCGGTCAGCAAAATGTTATTGTTTTGCTGAAAAGCATTGGTAATTTGAGCATCTTGTCGTACAAACACTTTTCCATTAAATACTCCTGTTGATTCATCATCTAAAATACCTTTATAAACTTCGTTAGAGTTGCAATGCGGTTTTTTGTGGTCAACTACTGTATGGTTGTCAATATGGTCTTTGTTTTTCCCTAAATACAATCCGTTAAGGTTAGTTTCGCAATTGGACGCATCTACTTCAATGTTCAAATTATTTCTTACCAACGCACCATTAAATGTAGCGGTATTGATAGTGAAATTGCTATTAGCTTCTTGGTAAACTTGTTCGGTAGCAACGCTAAAATTAGTTTCTTTTTTATCCTGAATTTTGTTGTATTCCAAATGGGTATTTTCAGCAACAAAAAATTCTGAAACGTGGTTGTTAAAATTCTTTTCGCCACACACATTAATAAAAGATTCAATAATTTTTACCATACTACCTACATTGCCGATAAACAAATTTCTACTTTGCGAAAGAGTATTGTTTCCTGTGGTGATGTTAAGGATGTGATAAGGTTTTTCAACGCTATTACTTTTAGCGACTTCTAAGTAAATACCATCCGTATGGAAAGCATTGTTCAACGCTAAAAATATTTCTTTTTTGGCTTTTGTAAACTGATTGAAATATTTTTTTAATCCTTCAAACCCCTGTTTTTTAGCTGCTGAAAGTGAAGTTAGTGTAACACCATCTACTTCAGTAAAATTGGAAAGTTCAGGAGAATAATATCCATTTACCACTACCAAAATATGTGCTTCTAAGTTGGGAATTAAAAATTTAGTAATATCAATTTTCTCAGGTTGACCAAGAGTATAAGTATTGTTAACGATTTTTCCTAGCCTTGTATATTTCCAATATTCTGTTTTAGAAGTAGGAAAGTCTAATTCGTTCAGTTCGTTTTTTGCATTATTTCGTAAGCCTTCAAAATAACTATCTTCATTAAACTGAAGAGGTGATAATGCGGCTAAGAAAGTATCTTTTTTTGTTAGTTCTGCTGTTGTCATGGTTATTAATTTGAGATTAGAGATTTGAAATTGGTTGAATTCAGAATTTCTAATTTCTAACTTCTAATTCGTTTTTTATCCAATCATATCCTTTTTCTTCTAATTCTAACGCTAGTTCTTTTCCTCCGGATTTAACAATTTTTCCATTGTACAGTACATGCACAAAATCAGGAACAATATAATCTAACAATCGTTGGTAATGCGTAATAACAATAGTAGCATTGTTTGGCGATTTCAATTTGTTTACTCCATTGGCAACAATTCTTAACGCATCAATGTCTAATCCAGAATCGGTTTCATCTAAAATGGAAAGTTTTGGAGACAACATTGCCATTTGGAAAATTTCGTTTCTTTTTTTCTCACCACCGGAAAAACCTTCGTTTACCGAACGGTTAGCCAGTTTTGAGTCTAACTCTACTAATGCAGATTTTTCTTTTACTAATGCTAAAAACTCTTTAGCAGAAACAGGCTCTTGGTTAAAGTAAGCTCTTTTTTCGTTGATAGCTGTTTTTAAGAAATTGATGTTGCTTACTCCCGGAATTTCTACCGGATATTGAAAAGCTAAAAACAATCCCTCTCTAGCTCTATCTTCAGGAGCTAAATCCAGTAAATCTTTACCATCAAATTCTACTGAACCTTCAGTAACTTCAAACTCTTCTCTCCCTGCTAAAACAGATGATAACGTACTTTTACCTGAACCATTTGGTCCCATGATAGCGTGTACCTCACCAGCTTTTACTTCTAAGTTAATTCCTTTTAGTATTTCTTTGCCATCAATACTGGCGTGTAAGTTATTTATTTTAATCATTTCACTTATTTTTATGGAACACGGATAACACTGATTTAACCGATATTCACTGATTTTTATATATTATTTTTCATTTTTTGTATAAATCCGTTTAATCTGCATCATCTAAATTCTGTTTTTTTTTAATGGAACACGGATAACACTGATTTAACCGATGTTCACTGATTTTTATATAGAAGTTGTTTAAAGTCCCCTCTATAAATTAAAAAATGTTTCTTTTTTTGCACTACATTGTTATTTCCTCCAACCATAGCTATGGCTATGCTTGTCAAAAATGCCTCGTATTACAAAAAAATAATTCATTTTCATGGTTATATTTGGACTTTAAACAACTTCATTATCTATTTTTCTATAATTAATTTTATTTTATCCGTATCAACTACATTAATTAATTTGTAAATATTTTTCTTTTAAACTGAGGTTTCTTTCCAAAATTCAAAAGCAAACCTACTTCAATTTCTGTAGCTTTTAAATAATTTATTAATTGAAACTCATGTTCTTCACACAATGTTTCGGCTGCTTTTAATTCAATTATGACTGCATTGTTCACAATTATATCTGCATAGTATTCCCCAACTATTTGGTCATCATAAAAAACATTTATTTTTTTCTGTTTTTCACAAATTAGACCTAAAGTACTTAATTCTAAAAACAATGCGTTTTCATAAACTTTCTCTAAAAACCCATAACCAAGCTCGTTATAAACTTCATAAAAAGCTTTAATTATTCTATCAGTAATATCTTTATGTAAAAGTTCAGTCATAATTTAATGGAACACGGATAACACTGATTTAGCCGATGTTCACTGGTATTTATATATTATTTTTCATTTTTTCTGTGTAAATCCGTTTAATCTGCGTCATCTGTGTTCTATCCCACACTACCTTCCAAACTAATTTCCAATAGTTTTTGCGCTTCAACAGCAAATTCCATTGGTAATTTATTTAACACCTCTTTGGCGTAACCGTTAACAATTAAATTAATTGCTTTTTCGGTATCAATTCCTCTTTGGTTGCAATAGAATATTTGGTCTTCGCCAATTTTTGAAGTGGTGGCTTCATGTTCTATTTTAGCAGTGCTGTTTTTTGCTTCAATGTATGGAAAGGTATGAGCTCCGCATTGGTCGCCCATCAACAAAGAATCACATTGTGTAAAATTTCTTGCGTTGCTAGCGTTTTTATGTATTTGCACCAAACCTCGGTAAGAGTTGTTGCTATGTCCTGCCGATATTCCTTTGGAGATAATAGTACTTTTAGTATTTTTTCCCAAGTGAATCATTTTTGTTCCTGTATCAGCTTGTTGGTAGTGGTTGGTTACCGCTACAGAGTAAAATTCACCAATGGAATTATCGCCTTTTAAAATACAAGATGGATATTTCCAAGTAACGGCAGAACCTGTCTCTACTTGTGTCCAAGAAATTTTAGCATTCTTGTGGCAAATACCTCTTTTGGTTACAAAGTTATATACGCCACCTTTACCTTCTTTATCGCCCGGAAACCAGTTTTGTACCGTTGAATATTTTATTTCGGCATTGTCTAAAGCAATTAGCTCCACAATGGCAGCATGCAATTGGTTTTCATCTCGAGATGGAGCAGTACACCCTTCTAGGTAACTTACGTAACTTCCTTCATCAGCCACAACCAACGTTCTTTCAAACTGTCCGGTGTTGGCTTCATTTATTCTAAAATAAGTAGAAAGTTCCATTGGGCAACGTACTCCTTTCGGAATGTAGCAAAAAGAACCATCAGAGAATACTGCGGAATTTAACGCTGCGTAAAAATTATCTGATGTTGGAACTACTGTCCCGATGTATTTTTTCACCAATTCAGGATGATTTTGAACTGCTTCGCTAAACGAGCAGAAAATAATCCCTAACTCTTTTAGTTTTTCTTGAAAAGAAGTTTTTACGGAAACTGAATCAAACACGAAATCTACCGCTACACCACTTAACGCTTTTTGTTCATCCATAGAGATGCCCAATTTATCCATGGTAGCTTTCATTTCAGGGTCTATATCTTCCCATTTTACATCTCCTTTCTTTTTAGGAGCTGAATAATAAGATAAAGCTTGAAAATCAACCTTTGGATAATGCACATGAGCCCACTCTGGTTCTACCATTTTTTGCCATGCTCTGAAAGCGTTTAAACGGTATTCCAACATCCATTCCGGTTCATTTTTCTTGGCAGAAATTAAGTGTATCACCTCCTCGTTTAATCCAGGAGGAAGTTTATCAGCTTCAATGTTTGAAGTAAAACCGTATTTATACTCTTTATCTTTTAATTCTTCTTTTAAATCGTCTTCTGTGTATGCCATTTTTATTTGTTTTGAGTTTCCCATCCTAACCTTCCCAAAGGGAAGGAATTTCCCCTCCTTTAAAGGGGTTAGGGGAGGACAATCTCTAATTTCTAATTTCCAATCTCTAATTTACAGTGAGAAACTTTCTCCACAACCGCAAGTTCTGTTAGCGTTAGGATTTTTAAAAATAAAGCCTTTGCCATTTAATCCACCTGAAAAATCAAGTTCTGTTCCGGCAAGGTATAGAATGCTTTTTTTGTCACAAACTACTTTAACTCCATTATCTTCAAATACTTTATCATCATCGTTCATGATATGGTCGAAAGATAAATCATAAGTTAAACCAGAGCATCCACCACCTTTTACACCAACTCTAACAAAGCTTCCTTCGGGAGCATTATCGTCTTGCATTAGCTTAATAGCTTGTTTTTTTGCGTTTTCTGAAACTGTTATCATAATTCAATTATTTAGATTAATTCTAAATTAGGGCAAAAGTACCTAAAATGTGGTATCGAAACAAAGAAAAAGTGAAAAAAGTAAATCTAAATTTAAATAGATTGATTAATGAATGAAATTTGTGTTATTTATTGATATTATTGATGTAATTACCTCATTAAAGATAGTGTGCCTTTATAAGTTTTTGACTCATACTCATTGCTAACTTCAATAATGTAAAAATAAGTTCCAGAAGAACATTTGGCATCTTTAAAAGTACCGTTCCAGTGATATGTTTTATCATTAGATTCAAAAACTAATTGTCCCCATCTATTATATATAGCAATGGCATAATCTTTTACATTTTGTGTTGCGATAATCAAAAAATCATTAATTCCATCTTGGTTAGGAGTAAATACGTTTGGTATAGTTAAGTCAATATCACATTTTTTAGTTGTAACAATAACCGAATCTTTATAATAACAACCTTGTTTATGAATGGTAACATAATAGGTTCCTTCATTATAAACATTTAGGATAGGATTAAATGTTGGGAAATTGTAACTATCCCACCAATAAGCAATGTTTTGAGAGGAATTAACACTAAGACTAATAGTATCTCCTTCACAAAGTGTAATTTCATTTTCTAATTGGTAAATAGGTTTTGGAGTCATTGATACATTTACTGTATCATAATCCGTATAACATTTATTGCTAATTTCCAACCAATACTGTCCAGGCACACTTACTGTAATAGCAGAGTCTGTACTTCCTGTTGACCATAAATAATTATCAACTAAAGTAGCATTTGTATTTAATTCTATTTGTTGAGTTTCGCATAAAATTGTATCATTTCCTAAAAAATTATCTTCAAAATAGGGCACTACACTAATATTTATGGTATCACTACCACATCCATTAGAATCTGTTACTTCAACCCAATATGTGCTAATATAACCCCAGCTTGGGGTAATTTGTTGTTGTTGGGTTGTGTTAGTAGTATTCCATAAATAAGTTGCATTAACTATTCCTGGATCCAGAATATGTGAACTTCCAAAACACAAACTAGTATCATTACCCAAACTAACAGGGATTGAATTATAAGTCACATTGATAGTGTCAGTAAAAACACCACAACTGTTGGTTACTTGCACCCAATAAGTGCCTGGTTGTGTTACTTCATATTTATAATCTGTTGAATTGTCTTGCCATAGATAAGTTGAATTGGAAGTGGCAGCTTCTAAAAGTAATGATTTTCCATAACATAAATTTGTATCATTTCCAAAATTTATCATGTTAGTATCAACTATTTCAACAAAATAATAAGAAGTGTCTCCATTACTATAATCTAAATAGGTAGTGTTTGTGGAAGGAGCAACAGTTATTGTTTAATCGTTTGAAAATACAGTTTGAGGTATAGTTGTGGTTGCCCACGAAAATAACGAGTCTCCTAGTGAGTGTAATTCTATAGAGTCGCCAAGGCAAATAGAATAGATTGGATAAATAGATACATCATCTATGAAAAAATAAGGGTAGTCTGATGGCGGAGAAAACAACTTGTTATCTACATTAACCATAGGTGTTTGGAATCTATCTAAAAAATTCCCTATAGTGATATGATGGTAATTAGAATCAGCTATAAATCGTCTTTTAAATCTAACCCAATTTGTTTTGTCTAGCAAATAATTACCCATGGTGTTTTTTAACTGAGGTGTTTCGTTAATAAACCCTTGGTTATTATAATTATTTTGATGGGAGTTTGTAGAAAGCAAAACCCCATAAGAACTAGTTGTATGTCCTGCTTCATCAGCTAAATTTAAGTAAAAAGTTAGTTCATATAATTGACCAATATCTAAAGGCACCTTTAACTGAGAAATTACATATTCATTCCAATCATTTTGATTATTAACATAAAAACTATCAATGATATTCATAATAATCCCCGCATATGCTTTTCCTGTTTTTGCTAGTTGATATCCAGCAAAATTATTGGGTACAGATACAGATGACCAATTAATATTACTGCAATATATAAAAAAATCAGAGGTTGTCCCGCCCCACGAACTCCAGTCTTTGCAATAAGCCATCCCTGTAAAACTTGTTGGACATCCACCAATTGTATCCTCAAAACTCGGGTTAGGAACTAAGTTTTGAGAGATGCTCGAATTGCTATAAAACAAAACAAGAACAATCATTATGTTTATAACCTTTATCATTAAAGCAAATATATCGATTTTTTAACTAACCTTAATCTACTTAACTTAATTAGAGGAACGAAAAATCATAGGTTAAGTTGTTTTTAATATTGATATATAAATACTTGTAGTGAAATTATTGAAGTATTCTAATCTTTACTTAACAAGAAGAATAATTAATGAATTTCTTACCTTTGCCTTATGTTTGAAGATAAAAATAACCCCAAAGAAATTGAGAATCTTGGTGAATTTGGATTAATCAATCACCTTACCTCTCAAATAAAATTAAAAAACCCAACTTCTATTAAAGGAGTTGGTGATGATGCTGCTGTAATTGCACCATCTAAAAATAAACAAATTGTGGTAACTACTGACATGTTGGTAGAAGGTATCCATTTCGATTTGATTTATACACCATTTAAGCATTTAGGATATAAGGCTGTTACCGTTAACCTTTCGGATGTTTATGCTATGAATGCAGTGCCTACTCAAATCACCGTTTCTATTGCTGTTTCTAATAAAATTTCTATTGAAGCTTTAGAAGAATTATATGCAGGCATGTTGTTGGCTTGTGAAATTTATGGTGTTGACTTGGTTGGTGGCGATACTACCTCATCCAATTCAGGATTGATAATAAGTATAACCGCTGTTGGAGAAGCAGAAAAGAAAGAAATAGTTTATAGAAATGGAGCTAAAGAAAATGATTTGATTTGTGTGTCGGGCGACTTAGGAGGAGCTTTCATGGGCTTACAATTACTAGAAAGAGAAAAACAGATTTTTAATGAAAACCCCAATATTCAACCTGATTTTTCGGGGTACGATTATGTATTAGAAAGACAACTAAAACCTGAACCACGACAAGATGTGATTGAAATGTTTAAAGAATTAGGTGTTCAACCTACTTCTATGATAGATATTTCTGACGGACTTTCTTCTGAGATTATCCACATTTGTACTCAATCGGGAGTAGGATGTACAATTTATGAAGACAAACTTCCTATTGATCCTTTAACAGTTTCTACAGCTGAAGAAATGAATTTAAACCCTTCAGTTTGTGCATTAAATGGTGGTGAAGATTATGAATTGCTTTTCACAATCTCCTTAGAGGATTATGAAAAAATTAAAGAACAAAAAAGAGTTGCTATCATCGGACATATCACTTCTGATAAAGGCAAGCACGAGTTTGTTTCTAATGGAGATACGGTTCATGAACTTACTGCTCAAGGGTGGAATGCCATCTTGAAAAAAGAGGATGAAACGAACTAGTTAATTTTTTTATCACATAGCGAAAAGATTATTGTGAGTTACATGTGTCCGATTTAAAACAATAAAAAGTTAAACACATGAAAACTAAAGCATTGAATATGATGTATTTTACATCAATTTGTTTTCACTAACTTTACCAAATGGCACTTTTGAAACATGATAACATTAGCATTTTAAAGAAAATCACTTTTGCCAGAGGGATTAATATTTTAGGTTTATACTTCAGTTATCATCTTTCAAAACTTACCAAATCAGGAAAAATAGTAGGTTTACCCATGAGCTTAACTATTGAACCTACAACTGCTTGTAATTTAGGTTGCCCTGAATGTCCCAGCGGACTAAAACAATTTTCTCGTCCTGAAGGAAACCTTAAAAATCCATTTTACCAAGAAACCATCAACAAGGTAAAAAAGCATGTTTTTTATTTGAATTTTTATTTTCAGGGAGAACCATTTATTAATCCTAATTTTTTGGATATGGTGGCTTATGCTCACCACCAAAATATTTATACGGCTACATCAACCAATGCTCATTTTCTTACAGATGAAACAGCTAAAAAAACGATAGAATCGGGGTTGGATAGGTTGATTATTTCTATTGATGGTATTACTCAAGAAGTGTATGAGAATTATCGTGTTCATGGGAAGTTAGATAAGGTATTGGCTGGAACAAAAAACATCTTAAAATGGAAAAAAGAACTCCAATCTAAAACACCTTATGTTATTTTTCAGTTTTTGGTGGTAAAACCTAATGAACATCAAATTGAAGCAGCAAAGCTATTGGCAAAAGAATTAGGTGTTGATGAAATTCGTTTTAAAACTGCTCAGGTATATAACTACGAAAACGGAAATCCACTTATTCCTGAGAATGAAAAATATTCCCGCTATAAAAAACTGCCTAACGGAAAGTTTACGTTAAAAAATAAGCTACTCAACGAGTGTTGGAGAATGTGGAGTTCTTGTGTCATTACTTGGGATGGCAAAGTAGTCCCTTGTTGTTTTGATAAGGATGCTCAACATCAACTGGGAGATGTATCAACTACAGATTTTAAAGCACTATGGAAATCTAACACTTATCAATCCTTTAGAAAAAATGTGCTGACCAACAGACAAGCTATCGACATCTGTAAAAATTGCACCGAAGGAACTAAGGTGTTTGAAGGGTAAAAAAAGCATTTCTGAAAATATTTTCAGAAATGCTTTTAAAATTTAATTTACTTTTTCACCATTTTTTTAGTAGCGATGAGTTTACCATCAGCAATAAGTGAGTAGGTGTAAATTCCTTTTTCAAGGTTTTCGCCATACACAGTAAGTGTTCCGTTACCACGCTCGTTAATGTTAACTTCATTAATAATTCTACCGCTCATATCGTAGAACAACATTTTAGCATTCAACACATCATCAGGAATAACAAAGTTAATTTGTGTACTTTCTGCAAAAGGGTTAGGCAAATTTTGGTCTAATACAATGGCCGTTAAGTTTTCTAACGTAACACTTTGAGAACTTATTTTGTTGCCATTTCCTCCGCCATTACCATTACCACCGCCATTGTTGTTGCAAATACCAATATTGTTGATACAGGCTTCTAATGTAGCTAATCTGGTTTCTAAATTATCAATAATAGAATCTTTATCACTTAACACAGCTTGTTGCTCATTAAATCCAGCAATTAACAAAGGAATCAGTTCTTGATAATTTAAACTTTTATAGTTGATAGCCGCAGAAGTTTGATTACCTAGAGAATCATATTGGGCAGGAAAAACACTTTCTTTTACTAAATTAGGCATAATCGTAGCAACTTCTTGAGCAATTAAACCCATGTGATTTCTAGTATCAAAATTAAAATTGGTAAAATTGGTTGAGTCGTAATCAAAAGTTTTTGGTGCTAATTGAGAAAGTAATGTAGTTGCGTTTGAAAGCGGTTGTATGTTTTGTTTAAATTGTTGGTCGGAAGTTGAAAAAGTACCATTATTTGCAAATAAAGTTCCAGTTACATTTACTTCTCCTTGAAACCAACCTGCCCAATTATTTGTTCCACCCGAAGCAGTAGCATGAATCCCGTAATTGGTAACAGTATTTACACCAGATGCACTAAAACGCCCTGCAGTATTTTCAAATGTATTATTGCTATTTACTCTTCCCATAACACCAACATTAAATAAATTTTCATCAGCTTCACCCACAACACCATAACCTGCAACACCAAACTGAGTTTCACTAGCAAACCCATAAACTCCACAAGCCAAATCAGAGTTAGCTCTATTTACAATTCCACTTAACCCTGCAACTATATTAGGATTAGTAACATTAAAAGAAGCTCCTTGAATAGCTATAAATTCATCTTCATTATGTGCATAAACTTTAGCCCCCAATGCTGGAGCCAATGGATTAACTTGTCCAAAAGAGATAAGATTACTACCTGGTACACCAATATTGTTTGAAAAAATAATGTTATTATTATTCAGAGGAATTTCTCTATCATTTAATAATTGAGCAGTAGTTAACCCCACATCATTACCAAGTTGAACATTATTAGCAGGATTAATACTTAAACCATTATCAGCAGTTACAGTTCCTGTACCACTGCCAACTTCTGTTAATACTACATCACCATTTTGATCTACCGTTAATACTTTACTTTTATCTACTCCGTTTGTACCATTAGCAATGGTTGGTGAAGCAGATGTTAATTTAGTAAATCGCAGTCCGCTAGCATCAGTTTTTCCATAAAGACTTTGGTTGTTTGCACTAATTTCAACAGTGTTTCCCACGCCACATAAACCTGCTGATGCTGGTTGTGCACCAAGTCCTACACCACCATTTTGAGCTGCTCCTGAAAAAAACCATAACGAATTACCATTTAAATATACTGCTCTACCTGTAGAAAAAGCAGAACCCAATATAGGAAAAATGGTATTACATTGAGCTCCTAACTGAACGGTGCCTCCTGAAATTGAAACTCCATTATTAGCTGTAACAGCTGTTGGTGCTGTACCCCAAGTTCCGTTACCAAGCAATACATCGTTAGCATTTCCTGTAAAATCTAATCGCTGTAACTCTCTATCATTTGCTACTCCAACTTGTTGCCCAATTATTAAAGATTGAGGAATAGCAGCAATTGGGGTATTTCTAATACGAGCATTTCCGTTTACATCTATAGTATGGGTTGGGTTGGCATTCAAATTAATACCCACATTACCACCAGAAGGTAAAATTTGTAGATTACCTAAATTATTAGAGAAAAAATCGGTAAACGGACCTGTTGCATTTGGAGAAAATGTTAGCCTAAACTGAATGGTATTATCTACAATTTCTACCATACGAGCTGCATTAAGTCCGCCAAAAATAGAACCACTAGTGTTTTGTCCAAAACGCCAAAAATTGTTCGTGCCTAACCGCCCTAATTCTGTTTGTCCTCTATCAAAACGATGAATGCCACTAGGGGAGAATGTACTGTAATAACTTCCCATAGCTGCTGAAGTAGATATAAACTCAAACCTATTATTTTACCCAGATACCTGACCACTATTACCAAAACGAGCATGTGTTTCATTTTGACCAAGATTTGAAGAAGTAAACAAATCTAAATTACCACCCGAACCTCCAAGCAGAGGATTATGAATTCTCAAACCATCACCCATATTGTTATTCCATGAACTTAATGAATTATTGGTTGTCCATGTGGCTCGGTGGGTACTACTAGTGAATATGTGAATAGGACTATTCCACATTGTTCCGAAAATGTTGGCACCAGGAGGAGTCGTTCCGCCAATAAAATTACCCCCTCTATACCAAGCCGCATTTGCTTTAGCATTTACATTGTTTGCAGGTGGGTTTCCAATAGGCCCTTGACCATAAGTAAATCCTCCTAATAAGAAAGACAATACTAAAATTTTTATTTTTTTCATAATTGTTAAGTTTTACCTTAACAATTGTATAAATCCTTTATTTTTTTTTTTTTTTGTTGTTATAATATAATAATAAGTTCCATGTGGCATTTCTGACCCGCTTGTTGTTCTGCCATGCCAATAAGAATCATTGTTCACACTTTCAAACACCTTGTTTCCCCAACGATTAAATATTTCTACTTTTTCAAAAGAAAAATTGAGGTAAAATAAATCATTATTATTATCATTATTTGGTGTAAATATATTAGGTATAATAATTTCGGTTTCAATTTCTATCAATTCAACTCCATCAACATAATAATAACTTTCAGGAGACATAAATAGAGGGTCTGTATTAAGTGTGTCAAAAACTGCTAAGCTATCTTCAAAATAACCTATGGTTAAAAACTTTTCCCCACCATTAGCAATAAATTCTCCTTCTATTTTTGTCCACCCTACACTATCTGTAATTATCCCGTTTGTATTTACAACTTGCGGAGTTGCAACTATTGGAGAAAAAGTGTTAGCATTTAGGTCGTTTGCAGTAAACAATGCTCCAATTTTTTCAACAGCATAATTATATCCACTAAAAGAAACAAAGAAAGAAAATTGATATTTTTTACCAGTTATTAAAGGCTGTGCCAATTCTGTTTGAATGTATTCACGATAACTGTTTTCTGTATCTGTATGAATTACCCAAGCATAAAAACCACAATATCCATTACCATTTTTCGGTTGTTGATACCCAAAAAAATTTTGTGGTACAGAATTGATAAAATTAATACTACAAGCATTAAAATAATCGGATGTCCCAAGTTTAGTTGGGGCAGTCCAGCCAGTACAACGCTCTATTTGTAAATCGCCTGGTGTTGAACCATTTGTAGGACACGTATCATAAATTTCAAAATCACCATTGTAAACAAGGTTTTGAGCCTTGCTACTGCCAATGCTTATTAGTAAAAGAATGATATATAAAAAAGGTTTATACAATTGTTAAAATTTGTTTATAATATAATTTTAATTACGCTTATTTTACAATTAAACTCAAAAATAAGCAAAAAAGCTTGTCCCCAACTTGATTGGGTATTGCTTAAGCACTTGCTTGGCAAATAACATAAGCGGTTTAGGTTATAGGTTCATTTCATGGGCTACCTCCTTTTTTGGTTAAAGGTTAATAAATAGTGGTTAAAACTCTAGTTAGTTCAAAATGAGGAAGTAAATATAATTATTATTTTAATACCAAAAGTATTAAATTGATTTTATTTAAATTATAACGAGAGATAAAGCTTGTTCTCTAAGGTAGTTGCGTTACTTTTTCATTAATAAGATAAAATATTTTTTTCATAACATTTAAGATTTTTACCTTAATAGTGTTATGAAGCCTTTGTGTGTTTTTTGTTCATTGGTAATTGGATTTTCTTCAATTACATTGTAGTAGTAAACTCCCTCACTGCATGGTTGATTACTTTTGTTATTCCCATTCCATCCTTGGAATGAACCATCAGAAATAAATACCATATATCCCCAACGATTATAAATAGTTACTTTTTTCACCCTCCCATTTACTATCCAAAAATCATTTATACCATCGCCATTGGGTGTAAATACATTAGGAATACTTATGGGAGCAGCTTCTATAAAAAAGTCATCATAAAAAAAATAACCAAAATGTTGCCATGCTTGATTTGCATTAGGGTTAACAACTACTGTAGGAATAATTTTTTCAGGGTAAAAAACACCTACAATCATCCATTTTTCGTTTCCTTTTGCTTGGTAACTACCATCTAACTTAGTCCAACCTATAGTATCGGTTATGTAATTGTTTTCATCATTTACCCAATCAGCCTCCATAAATTCCCATAGATATTGGTTGAAATAATATACCGAATCGGTTACAAAATTAACCCCTATAGCATAAGTGGTTAAATGACTTAAGTTTGACAAGTTTACAAAAAACGAAAAATTATACTTACGATTTGCTTCTAAAGACTGTGATAGTTTTACTTGAAAATACTCTCTATAACCCAAAGTATCAATAAAACCACTTCCAATATATCCATTTCCTGATTTAGGATGTTGATAGCCAGCATAAGTACTAGGTACATCCATATTACTTCCACTTAGTGCACAAGTGTTAAAGTAATCAGATGAAGAATAACATGGAATAGGCTCATTAATACACTGTGGATCAAAAACATATTTACAATCCTTTACATTAGCAGTATTTGTAGGACAAATATTATATTCTTCAAAACTCGGGTTCATTATTAAGTTTTGAGCAGAGTTAACCTCCCAAAAAAGTAAAGATAATATAATCACAAAGGTTTTTAACACTTTTAAGATTTTGTTTATAATATAATTTTAATTACGCTTATTTTACAATTAAACTCAAAAATAAGCAAAAAAGCTTGTCCCCAACTTGATTGGGTATTGCTTAAGCACTTGCTTGGCAAATAACATAAGCGGTTTAGGTTATAGGTTCATTTCATGGGCTACCTCCTTTTTTGGTTAAAGGTTAATAAATAGTGGTTAAAACTCTAGTTAGTTCAAAATGAGGAAGTAAATATAATTATTATTTTAATACCAAAAGTATTAAATTGATTTTATTTAAATTATAACGAGAGATAAAGCTTGTTCTCTAAGGTAGTTGCGTTACTTTTTCATTACCTTTATGTATTTTTGTAATTAGGAGGTATTTAAATAAAATGGATAAAGAGATACATAAAAAAATTAAAAAATTACGAAAGGGAAAAGGATATTCTCAAACAGTAATGGCAAAGAAATTAAGCATTACACAAATGGCATATTCCAAAATTGAACGAGGAGTAACTAAGTTAAATTGGGATTATATGCATCAATTAGCAGCTATTTTAGAAGTAAATATTTGGGATTTAATTGATACCCAAAAAGAGTATCAGCCTTCTACTCCTTATGAAGTACAAGCAGTTGAAAATATTGAATTATTAAAAAAACTTATTCATCAGTATGATAAAGAATTAATTAATTTAAAGAAAGAAATAGCTGATTTAAAACAACACTTAACGAATTGTTAAACAAAGAAATTTTAAACTCTTGAAAATTGACTCAAGATAGGTTCATTTATAAACTACTTGGATGTATTAATAAGCTGTAGTAAAGAAGGCTAAATATACTATTTGATAACCACCACTTTTTTCACCTCTTTCTCTCCATTGTTATTTAGTAAGGTCACTAAATACACTGCTTCGCTCCAGTTGGTTGTATTTACTTTTTCATAAGTTGAGTTCGCTATGTTTTTAGAGAAAATTAATTTGCCCGATAAATCTCTAATTTCAATTTCTGTATATTTTTTGGTGTCTAAAAACTCCATTTGGATATAGTTATCTATTGCCCATATTTTAACTTCATCTTGAGTAATTTCATCAACAGCTACAACGGTATTACTAATGGTAATCAGCTTGTTAGTTTCTTGATAACAATTGCTATTTTGCGAAGCTGTTAGTTTTGCTAAATATGAACCCGGTTGCATATAAGCATGAATTGGATTAGCTGCTGTAGAAGTATTTCCATCACCAAAATTCCATAAATAACTTGTAGCGTTGGCAGATTGATTATTGAAGTTAACTTGCTCGTTAATAGCAAAAGTATCTTTAGCAGTGGTAAAAGTTGCCATTATCGGCAACGGATTCGTTAGTTCTACTGTATCTACAGTATTTCCACAAAGTGCATCTGTAGTTTCGATAGTATAGATTCCTGCTCCAACATTGCTCAATGTATCGTACATCAAAACATTATTCTTTGAAGAAACAACATTATTGCTAGCATCTCTCCAAGTAATATCAAAAGCGGTTTGACTGTTTTTTGTAAAAGCTATTTCACCATCTTGTTGGTTTATACAGCTAATTTCGCTTATATCAATATTTTTTGGAGCTCCAATGTGTAATAAAAACCTAGCAGAAACGGTAGTGTCGTATAAGGTAACATTTATAGTACTCATTTGATTCAAATCATACATGTTTCCTGTTTGTAAGTCCTCCAACATCAAACAAGAAATATTGCCTAAACCGGAAATATTTTGAGTCTCAATAGTATGTACTCCTGTAACACCTGTAAGTATTTTTATGGGTACATTAATTTCTTGTTCAGGCAGTTGATTGATAGAAAATAGTTCGTTATTCATAATACTTGCCATCATAGGTAGTAAAGTGTTGTCCGATGGCATTTTAGCAGCATCAAGTCCACCATCAAAATTATTGGTTGCATTAGCATTAAAATTTATAATAAGCTCATCGCTTCCATTAGCATTGGTAGCTATCATTTTAAACGGATTATTATTAGTGGTTTTTAAGAAACTTCCAGTAACACTTGTTTTGGATGCTTCACTAAAAGTAATAGTTGCTGAACCATTAGCACTTTGTACCCAAAAAGCTTGAGAGGAAGCAATAATATTAGAGCCTCCATTGGTCCCAAAACCAGCAACATAACTGGCAAATTGTTGGTTGTCTGGATTCCAAATGTAAATTGCTGCATTAATTCCTACTTTTAATATGTTGGCATTATCCCAATCGATAGATGAAGGGTAAGGGTTTGCCATCATGTTCCAACCATCTTCTGCTGGCAATCCAGAATTGGTATATGAAAGAGGTAAACTTATATTACCTACATTTGGCGGACCAGTAACATCAACGGTAAATGGCTGAGTTCCTGTAATGGTGTCTCCACTCCAAACCCAAAGACCTTCGCCAACTCCAATAGTATTAGCAGCATTAACAGGAGGTACAAAACCATTACTTTGAAGGCCTGGGAAACTTTCATCATAAAAATATATGGAAGGCCAAGGGTTAGCAGCAGTTGGCCAATTTGGAAAATCTGATCCAGGGAAGCCACTAGTAATAAAGCTGCTGCTTAAATCGGCAATAGAAGCACCTGTTACGGATGAACCTAAAAACCTCCAATTAGTAGCACCTGCATCTATATAGCGTTGCATGGTTATATTTCCCGAAATAGGATTAAAGAAAGTACATGTAGCAGCAGTAGTAAAAACATTCATTCCAACCGTAGGTGTTGCTCCATCACTAAAAATTACCGTATTGTT
Organism: Vicingaceae bacterium; assembly: GCA_032251145.1. Taxonomy (GTDB): domain Bacteria; phylum Bacteroidota; class Bacteroidia; order Flavobacteriales_E; family Vicingaceae; genus BRH-c54. Next base: position 18,018 of record JAVVER010000040.1, read on the forward strand.
TAAGGAAAGGGTATAAGTATTTTCATTTTCATAATTTCCAGCGGTATATTCGAGACTTAAAATTGAACCCGCAGGAACATAGATATCGCTTGAAGAATTTGAACGTTTAGCGTAGAAATTGCCTACGGGTACATTATCAATGTAGGCAGTAATGTAAGCTCCATTCCAGCTATCGCCATAACTGTCAAACATGTCTAATGTATATTTACATTTTGTAGTTAGTTCATTAATTCTAGCTGTACCTGCCGAATCAGATATTAACGTTAACGCATTATTAGTATTAAAATTTCCTGTGGCAATGCCGATGTTTAATGTTCCCGTAAGGTTAACTGTTCCACTGTTTATAGTAGCACCATTTACATTGTCAATTGTTAAGTCGTAAATATTTTGTGTTCCAGTTAAATTCAAACTATTTACAACATCTCCTTTAAATGTTAAGTTTCCTGTAGCAGGAACAAAAGTGCCGTTATTGTTAAAGTCAGCATACACATCAATGTTTGCTGCTGCACCTAAAGTTAATGTCGCCCCATTATCTATTGTTAAATTTTTACATACGGCTGCACTTCCAGTAACCACAGGGTAGTTTGGCATTCCTGCTGGAATTAAAGCATGCATAATGTTGGTAGGAACATCAGCATCCCAGTTATTTGGGTTAAACCAATCGGTACTTACAGAACCATTCCAAGTAGAAGTTGATTTAAAAATAAATTGGACTTGAGGTTTGTAATTTGCTCTAGCATTTGGAGTTTGTCCACAAATACTTCCCCCATTATCATCTTGTCGGTAACTGTATCCATTATTAGAGTTATAAATCCTACATTGTCCTGAAGCATCCCATGTAGGTTGTACTTGCGACCAACAAATTTCTATAGCTATGTTGCTTGTCCCATTCCAAGTAAACGGATTATCTAACACAATCATATCATAATCCCTTGGTTCTGGAGCATAAGTAAAGGCATTTTTAACAGTTGTCCAACCTGTAGCACCTAAATTATTGGAATTTTGTCGGTTAGTATGCTTCATTTTTATAGTATAGCCCGGAATATTAAACAACGGGTTAGTAGTAATAAAGAAGCCCATTTGTGTTAATGTATTTGCTCCTGAAATACCAGCAGCATTTAATTCTTGGCGAGTATAAACAAAATGAGCTACCTGTCTTCTAAAATAAGTATTAACTGGAGAGGCTTGGGTAATAGTGTTTTCGGTTGTTCCTGTGCCAATTTGTATCGCTTGACTTTTGGTTTCTGTATAAAATATAACAGCTATAAGGATAAATATAAGTTGCTTCATATTAAGTAGTATTACGTAGTAAAATCATTTGTAAATTAAGTAAAAATACTTCAAATATTCTAATAAATAAGTATTTATACTTACGTAAAATAAGATGAAAGGCTGTTAATTATTGATGAAAAACCCTTTTTTGTCGATTAAATTTTTTCTGAGAAGTAAGTAAAGTGAGAAATGTAGTTTTAAAAATGAATAGTAATTTTACAGCAATGAATTCAAGTGATATAAAATCTATTTATCTTAACACATCTCAGACTAAAAGAATAGTTCAGCAATTTCAAGAGAATGAACTTTCTCATATTCATTTAAAAGGTTTGTTGGGTTCTGCAGTTGCATTTTATGCAAATGCCGTTTATGAAAATTTACCAGTCAATTTTTTTATTGTTCTTAACGATAAAGAAGAGGCTGCTTATTTCTTTAATGATTTAGAACGTGTTGCTGGCGAAGATAAAGTGCTTTTTTTTCCTAATTCATACCGAAATCCTTATCAGGTAGAGCAAACGGATAATGCCAATGTGCTAATGCGTGCTGAGGTACTAGGTGCATTAAGTAAATCATCATCTACTAAACTTATAGTTACTTATCCGGCAGCTCTTTCTGAAAAAGTAATTACAAAAAAAATACTCAAAAAAAATACTCTTAAACTAAAAGTGGAAGAAGAAATTCCATTGAGTGATTTAATAGAAAAATTGAACGAATATCAGTTTGAACGTGTCGATTTTGTGGTGGAACCTGGACAGTTTTCTATAAGAGGAGGAATTGTAGATGTGTTTTCATTTTCCAACGAAAACCCTTACAGAATTGAGTTTTTTGGTGATGAAATTGCCTCTGTAAGAAGTTTTGACCCTGTTTCGCAATTAAGCATAAAAAATCATCAGAAAGTTACTATTTTGCCCAACATTCAGAATTCGATGTTGGAAGAAATGAGAATTTCTATTTTAAACTATTTGCCTAAAAATACTATAGTTTGGACTAAAGATATTGCACTTATTGCAGCTCAATTAGAAAAAGATTTTACTAAAGCACAAGAAGCTTATAAAAAAGTTGAAAATTCTCCTTTGGCACATTTAATCCCCGAAGAAATTTATTACCAAAAAAATAATTTTTTAGAAGATATTGCTGCTAAAAATACCATTGAGTTTGGCAATCAATTTCAGTTACAAGCTGATTTTGAAATTCAATTTAACCTGCAAGTACAACCTATTTTCAATAAAAATTTTGAGTTATTACATCAAGATTTATTAGAAAAAAGAGAACAAGGTTATAAAGTATCTGTTTTGGCTGATAGTTCCAAACAAATTGAACGTTTGTCTGCCATTTTTGAAGATATTGGTAAAGCCTTAGATTTTAACTCTATTTTGCTTACGTTGCACGAAGGATTTATTGATAACGACAATAAAATTGCACTCTATACCGATCATCAGATTTTTAACCGATATCAACGTTTTCATCTAAAAGACAGTTATAAGAAAAAATCAGAAAGTCTTACTTTAAAAGAGCTTCATGGCTTATCTCCTGGAGATTTTATTACTCATATAGATCATGGTGTTGGACGATTTTCAGGCTTAGAAAAAATTGATGTAAACGGCAAACAGCAAGAAGCCATTAGAATTGTTTATGCCAATAACGATTTGCTTTACGTAAGCATTCATTCGTTGCACAAAGTAACCAAGTTTGTTGGTAAAGATGGAATTCCGCCAAGTGTAAACAAATTAGGCTCACCACAATGGCAAACTGCCAAACAAAAAACCAAATCTAAAATAAAAGAAGTAGCTTTTGATTTAATTAAGCTTTATGCTGAAAGAAAATCAAAAAAAGGTTTTCAGTTTATGCCCGATACGTATATGCAAGATGAGTTGGAAGCTTCTTTTATTTATGAAGATACGCCCGACCAATTAAAAGCTACACAAGATGTGAAAAAAGATATGGAAGCAGATTTTCCTATGGATAGGCTAATTTGTGGGGATGTTGGTTTTGGTAAAACTGAAGTTGCTATAAGAGCAGCTTTTAAGGCGGTTGCTGATAGTAAACAAGTCGCAATATTAGTTCCAACAACTATTTTGGCTTTACAACACTATAAAACCTTTAAAGAAAGACTTAAAGATTTCCCTTGTAAGGTAGATTACATCAATCGTTTTAAGACAAAAAAACAACAGACAGATACGCTAAAAAAATTAAGTGAAGGTCAGGTAGATATTTTAATTGGAACACACAGAATTGTTGGAAATGATGTGAAATTTAAAGATTTAGGGTTGTTGATAATTGATGAGGAACAGAAATTTGGCGTATCTGTAAAAGATAAATTGAAAACCATAAAAGCCAATGTAGATACCCTTACGCTTACCGCCACACCAATACCTAGAACTTTGCAGTTTTCATTAATGGCGGCAAGAGATTTGTCTAATATTAATACACCACCGCCTAACCGACAACCTGTGGAAACTAAGCTTGTTACTTTTAATGAAGAACTTATTCGTGATGCTATTATTTATGAAACTTCAAGAAGAGGGCAGGTTTTTATTGTAAACAACAGAGTGGAAAACATAAAAGAAGTTGCTGGCATGGTGCAACGTCTTTGTCCGAATGTAAGTGTTTTAACAGCTCACGGACAAATGAAAGGCCCAGAGTTAGAGCAAAAAATGGCAGCTTTTGTAGAGGGTCAGTATGATGTGTTGATTGCCACTACTATTATTGAATCCGGATTGGATATTCCTAATGCTAATACCATTATTATATTAAATGCCAACCATTTTGGGATGAGTGATTTGCACCAAATGAGAGGTAGGGTAGGAAGGTCTAACAAAAAAGCATTTTGTTACTTAATGGCTCCTCCATTACATACCTTAACGATGGAAGCCCGAAAAAGATTAACAGCTCTTGAACAGTTTTCTGAGTTGGGAAGTGGTTTCCAAATTGCTATGCGAGATTTAGACATTAGAGGAGCTGGAAATTTATTGGGAGCCGAACAAAGTGGTTTTATTTCTGAAATTGGTTTTGATGTGTATCAGAAAATATTGCAAGAAGCCATTGATGAGCTGAAAGAAAATGAATTTAAAGAGCTGTATGCCGAAGAATTAAAAACCAAAAATTTTGTAAAAGATTGCCAAATAGAAACTGATTTTGAAATTTTAATTCCTGATGATTACATCACCAACATTGCAGAAAGACTTTCTATTTATAAGGAGTTAGATGAGTTAGATAACATAGAAGAATTAGAAAAATACAAAATGCAATTGGTAGATAGGTTTGGAAAAATTCCTTACGCTACCGAACAACTTTTTAAAGCCATTCAACTAAGGTGGGTAGCCAAAGAAATTGGTTTTGAAAAATTGGTTTTAAAACAGAAAAAATTGATAGGTTATTTTATTAGCAACCCAGACTCTCCTTATTTTCAATCTACAAGATTTACCAATGTGCTAAATTTTGTTCAACAAAATGCTCGTTTGTGCAAAATGAAAGAAAAGAATGACAAGCTTTCGTTGGTTTTTGAAAATGTAACTTCCATACATCAAGCAATTACATTTTTAGAACCTATGTTAAATCCTATTTTAGTATAAAAAAGTCATATAACAAAAGTCATTTTTCAATGAAAAAAAATAAGTAGTTTTGGAACGTATTTTGATAACACCAAAAAACAAAAATTTAAAAATTTAACACATGAGAAAATTAGGATATTTAATACTATTGGTTATTGTAGCAGGTTTATACGCATGCAGCCCAAGTATTCCATTTACAAATGAAGATAAAATAAAGTACAACTTAACTGAAGAAAGAATTAAAAAGCTACAGTTTTTTGTTTCTAGAGACATCGTTTTGCAACGTGGAGAGCGTACTGATGAAGCTCAGGAATTTGATAAAGATGGTAAATTAATTGTTTCCAGCTCAGCATCGTTAGATGAAATTTACATTAAAGAAGGAACTCCAGGAGTTGTAGTTAAAGTTCTTGATGAAAACAAAGTGGCAGTAAGTTTTGATGCTACTGATGATAATAAATATTTAGTTTTTGGAGATCCTAACAACAGAGGAAGATATAATTTAATGGGAGCAGAATGGAATAACGGAAAAGGTAAAATAAATTATGGCGGAAAAGTTTATTATGTTATGCCAGGTGGAGCAAGTGCTTACTTAAAATATAAAATGAAGAAAAGCAACCAAAGTACAAAAAGCCAAAGTGCTGCCAAAGGTAGAAAAGTTAATAACTAATCAAGATATCATAAATAATATGGAAGCTGCGTCAAAAATGTATTCATTTTTGACGCAGCTTTTTTAATAACTATTAAATGGAAAATCAATTAAAAGAAACACTTAACTTCATTAAAGGGCAAGGAGTTGAAAATGCAGCGGTAGGAATAATTTTAGGAACAGGCTTAGGCGGATTAGTGGAGAAAATTGAAATACTAAAAGAAATTTCTTACGATAAAATCCCTCATTTTCCTGTTTCAACGGTAGAATCGCATGTAGGGAAATTAATTTATGGAAAAATTGATGGTAAAACCGTAATAGCCATGCAAGGCAGGTTTCATTATTATGAAGGTTATGATATGAAACAAATTGCTTATCCTGTAAAAGTGTTGAAAAACTTAGGGATAAATTATTTGCTCATTTCTAATGCTGCTGGAGCGGTAAATTTAGCTTTCAAAAAAAGTGAACTAATGCTAATTACTGATCATATAAATATGTTTCCATCTAATCCATTAATTGGAAAAAATAATAATGAAGAAGAACCAAGATTTCCTGATATGAGTTGTGCTTACAATAAAAATCTTAACAATTTAATTGAAGAAATTGCTAAAGAAAAAAACATCACGCTTAGAAAAGGCGTTTATGTTTCTGTTCCTGGTCCTAATTTAGAGACCAGAGCAGAATATAAAATGCTTAACTTATTAGGAGCAGATGCTGTTGGCATGAGTACCGTCCCAGAAGTTATTGCAGCCAATCATTTAGGGTTACCTTGTTGTGCTATTTCTGTACTAACAGACGAGTGTGACCCTGAAAATCTGGCTCCTGTTGCGTTGGAAGAAATTTTAGCAGCAGCAGCTGTTGCAGAACCTCAGCTTACCACACTTTATACAGCACTTATTAATAGACTTTAAATTATAACAACTCTATACTAAATAAATGGTTCAATTAAGAAAACTAATCACCAATACCTAATACCCGAGCGAGGGCAAATGAACAAACGGTGCGAAATCCGAAGTAATCGGACTAGGAA
>JAVVER010000041.1:0-23911 GCA_032251145.1 Vicingaceae bacterium
AAGTTCATTAATAGCAAGGTTCATAGCTTTATTTAAAACACTAGTTTCAGAAAACGCTTGCATAGATTCCACTTTGTTTTTTACTTTTTCTAATTCCTTAGGAGTTACCGCTAGTTTTTTTATTTTTTCGATTTCATTAATAATTCCATTTTCTGCATCATTAAAAGATACATTTTCAGAAATATGACCACTAACAATTAGAAGTCCGTCATCAAAACTACCCAAAACATACGCATTAATATTGCTAAAAAGCTTTTGTTCTTTAATTAGAGAAATATAAAGTTTAGATGAGTTTCCTAAAGATAAAATATCAGTAAGCAAGTCGGTAGCATAAAAATCTGGATGTGTTTTGCTACACATTTTATAAGCTTTATAAATAGCATTTGCAGGTACTTTCCTTTTCACTTCCAATCTTCTTGCTTCTTTTTGCAAAGGCTCTTTAGGTAAGTTTCTGTTGTTATTATTTCCTGATGGAATGCCTCCAAACCACTTTTCTGTAAGTTGTTTTATTCCATCTAATTCAATATTTCCGGCAACGGATAAAATAGCATTATTTGGAGTATAATAAGTGTTGAAAAAGTCTTTTACCTCTTGCATGGTAGCATTTTCTATATGGCTAATTTCTTTTCCAATAGTAGCCCATTTATAAGGGTGAACTTGATAAGCTAAAGGTCTGAGTAAAAGCCAAACATCGCCATAAGGTTGGTTTAAATAGTTTTGCTTAAACTCTTCAATTACTACCTGACGTTGAACCTCAAGACTTTTTTCTGTAAAAGCTAAACTTAACATTCGGTCGGATTCTAACCAAAAAGCAGTTTCTAAATTTTCTTTAGGAAGGGTAATGTAGTAATTGGTAATATCATTGGAAGTAAAAGCATTATTTTCTCCTCCTACTTTTTGTAGAGGCTCATCAAAGTTTGGAATGTTTACAGAACCGCCAAACATTAAATGTTCAAATAAATGAGCAAAACCGGTGTGGTTTTCATCTTCATCTCTTGCACCCACATTGTACAACACATTAAAAGCTACAATGGGTGTTGAAATATCTCGGTGGACAATAACTTTTAAACCATTGCTTAAGGTAAATTTTTCGAATTGAATCATATTGATTTTTAAAATTGAAATTTAGGTGAATTGATTGCTGCTATTGCTTGATGGTATTCTGTAATAATGTTTTCAATAATTTCTTTTACAGGTTTTATATCATCAATTAATCCAGCAACCTGACCAATTTCTAATTCACCTTCCTCTAAATCGCCCTCAAACATTCCTTTTTTTGCTCGTCCTCTTCCTAATAGATTTTTTAATTCTTCAGATGAAGCACCATTTTGAATAGCTACTTGCACATCATTAAAAAATTTGTTTTTCAATAGTCTGACAGGAGTAAGTTCTTTAAGTGTTAACAATGTGTCGCCTTCTTTGGCTTTTACAATTTCATTTTTAAAATTAATATGAGAAGAAGCTTCCTCAGACGCAGCAAACCTACTTCCCATTTGAACTCCATCAGCACCAAGATTTAAAGCTGCAAGCATAGTATTTCCTGTAGCAATTCCTCCAGCAGCAATAATTGGGATGTGCAGTCCTTTTTTCACCATAGGAATTAAACAAATTGTAGTTGTTTCATCTCTTCCATTATGTCCACCAGCTTCGAAGCCTTCAGCAACAATTGCATCAACACCAGCTTCTTGGGCTTTTAGTGCAAATTTAACACCTGGTACAACGTGTACTACTGTTATTCCATGTTCTTGAAGAAAAGAAGTGTAGGTTTTGGGGTTTCCTGCAGAGGTAAAAACAATTTTAACTTCTTCTTCAAGAATAATCTTAATCATCTCATCCATTTGAGGGTATAACATCGGTAAATTCACGCCAAATGGTTTGTTAGTGGCTTTTTTACATTTTTGAATGTGTTCCCTAAAAACTTCCGGATACATAGACCCCGCTCCAATTAACCCTAACCCACCAGCATTACTAACGGCTGAAGCAAGTTTCCAACCGCTATTCCATATCATACCACCTTGTATAATAGGATGTTTAATATTAAAAAGTTTACAAATTTTATTCATAATATCACTTAGTGTTTATACATTTGCGAAATTACTAAATGAATTGATTGGATAAAAAATAACTTTTATTTAAACTATTAAAGTATTACATTTGTTCTTTTTTTGTAGATTTGCTTTTATGCTTAGGAAATTACTATTCGTTATAATCATTCTATCTAGTAGTATGAGTTATGGTCAGTACCTTACTGACTATGGGTTTTCTGTAGGTGCTTCAAATTATTTGGGAGATATTGGAGGCGGTGCTGGAACTAGAAGAGATTTTGTGATGGATATGAAATTTAATGCAACAAGATGGAATTTAGGTGGTTTTTACAGATACAGAATTTCACCTAAGTTTGGTATTAAAGGCACATTAAACTACATACGCCTTTCAGCAGATGATGCTAACACAACCTACCCATACAGAAGAGGAAGAAACTTAAATTTTAGAAACGATATGTTTGAGTTGGCGGCAATAGGAGAGTTATATATTTACAAGGTAAATGATGTAGGAGGAACCGGTAGATATACTTCAGACTTTAACTTGTATCTATTTGCTGGAGCTGGACTTTTTTATAGCAACCCAAAAGGACAAGCAGCCAATGGAGATTGGATTGCTCTTCAACCTCTTCAAACAGAAGGCATTGCTTATAATAGATTTAATTTTACAATTCCTACAGGTGTTGGTTTTTACTATACCATCAATAGAAAATATCGACTCGGTATGGAAATAGGATGGAGAACAACTTTTACTGATTATATTGATGATGTTAGTACAGAATACGTAGCTCATACTGATCCAATTGCAGCAGCAATGGCTAATAAAACAAATCAAGGAGTTATTAATCAAATTGCTATTGATAATCCTGATGCAGACAGACTTCCAACAGTAAACACCTATCAACCAGGAAGAAAAAGAGGTGATTCTTCTCATGACGATAGCTACTTAACAGCAACAGTTAATTTTAGTTGGGCAATTAGAAGTAAAAGTAAATATTATAGATCTAGACATGGTTGGGTGCTTGGTAAAAAAGGACCAAAACGTAGAAAGTCGAGAGCTAAATTCTAAAATGATAAAGTCAAGAGCGTGTAATTTTTACATGCTCTTTTTTTTGTGCTTATTGATATTTCCCTACTTTTGTTTTTCTAAAAAAGTACACTTCAACTTTGATATATAAAACATTATATAAAAATGAAATCATACAATTCAACACATCTTGAAGAGCTCGAGGCAGAAGCAATTTATATTTTAAGAGAAGTAGCTTCTCAATTTGAAAAGCCTGCATTACTATTTTCTGGAGGAAAAGATTCTATAGTTGTAGCACACATGGCTCGTAAAGCTTTTTGGCCTGCCAAAATTCCATTTCCATTAGTTCATATAGATACCGGACATAATTTTCCTGAAACGATAGAATTTAGAGATGAGTTTGTTCGAAAAATAGGAGCTAATTTAATTGTTGGCTCTGTACAGCAATCTATTAACGAAGGTAAAGTTGTTGAAGAAAAAGGCTTTAATGCAAGTAGAAATGCTTTACAAACGGTTACTCTTCTTGAAACTATTGAACAACATAAATTTGATTGTGCAATAGGTGGAGCAAGAAGAGATGAAGAAAAAGCTAGAGCAAAAGAACGTTTTTTCTCTCACAGAGATGAATTTGGACAGTGGGATCCTAAAAATCAACGACCAGAACTTTGGAATATCTTTAACGGCAGAAAAAATATGGGTGAACATTTTAGAGTTTTCCCTATTAGTAACTGGACAGAAATGGATGTATGGCAATATATCTTGAAAGAAAACATTGAAATACCATCGATTTATTTAGCACACCAAAGAGAAGTTTTTATTCGTGAAGGTGTAATAATGAGCACCTCTAGCTTTATCCAACAACGAGATAATGAAGTTGCCACTAATATGCAAGTTAGATTTAGAACCATTGGTGATGCTACATGTACAGGTGCTGTTGAATCAAGTGCAGATTCTATAGAAAAAATTATTGAAGAAGTTGCTGCAGCAAGAACAACTGAAAGAGGCACAAGGTCTGATGACAAACGTTCTGAAGCAGCTATGGAAGATAGAAAAAAACAAGGATATTTTTAAAATATGAAAGGAGAAATGTGAAAGGAGAAAAAATTTAGATATAAAATGATTAAAGAGGGAGAATATAAAGACTTAAAAGACAGAACTAAAAAATTTTCGATTAGAGTTATTAATTTAGTTAAACAACACGACAATACGATTGGAGATAGAGAAATTGGAAGGCAATTGATAAGAAGCGGTATGTCTGTTGGAGCAAACACAAGAGCTGCTTTTAGAGGTAGATCAAAAAAAGAATTTGTGGCAAAACTAGGTATAGTTATAGAAGAAGCAGATGAAAGTGCATTTTGGATGGAAATGCTAGAAGAAACCTCAGAATCTTCAAAATTAAATAAGCAAGAATTAAAAACATTAAACAAAGAGGCTATTGAACTAACTTCTATATTTGTTTCTGTGGCACAAAAAAATAAGAAAGAAATTAAGTAATTACTATGAATGGGTTTCATATTTCTCATTTCATATTTTAAATTTAAACTATGGCAGATAATTATTTAGATATGGAACTTTTGCGTTTTTCAACAGCAGGAAGTGTTGATGATGGAAAGAGTACTTTAATAGGGAGATTATTATATGACTCAAAATCCATTTTTGCAGATCAATATGAAGCTATTGAAGAAACAAGTAGAAGAAAAGGTGACGAGACTGTTAATTTAGCACTTTTAACTGATGGGCTGAGAGCTGAGAGAGAACAAGGGATAACCATTGACGTTGCGTATAGATATTTTGCTACACCAAAACGTAAGTTTATTATTGCAGATACTCCCGGACATATTCAATATACGAGGAATATGGTTACCGGAGCTTCTACATCTAATTTGTCAATTATACTTGTTGATGCTCGTCAAGGAGTAGTTGAGCAAACTTGTCGTCATACATTTATTTCCTCATTATTAGGAATTCCTCATGTAGTCTTCTGTATAAACAAAATGGATTTAGTAGATTATTCAGAGGAGGTCTTTGAAAAGATTAAAAAAGATTTAGAAGCATTTTCTTCTAAATTGGAGGTAAGAGATATTCATTTCGTACCTATAAGTGCATTAAAAGGAGATAATGTGGTAAACAAATCTGAAAACATGTCTTGGTATCAAGGTTCTACTTTAATGTATTTGTTAGAAAACATTCATATAGGGAGCGATTACAATCATGTTGATTGTAGATTCCCTGTTCAGTTCGTTGTTAGACCACAGTCAGATGAATTTCATGATTTTAGAGGTTATTCAGGGAGAATTGCAGGGGGTGTTTTCAAAAAAGGAGATGAGGTTGTGGTCTTGCCATCAGGTTTTTCTTCAAAGATAAAGTCGATTCATATTTATAATAATGAAATAGAAGAGGCCTTTTCTCCTATGTCGGTAACCATGACATTAGAAGATGATATTGATATAAGCAGAGGAGATATGATTGTGAGAGAAAATAACCAGCCAAATGTTAGTCAAGATATAGATTTAATGGTATGTTGGTTAAACGATAAGCCAATGATTAATGGTGGTAAATATGCCGTTAAACACACTACTAATGATGCACGTTGTATTATTAAAGAGGTTAAATACAAAGTAAATATTAACACGCTTCACAGGATAGAAGACGATAAAGTTATTAACACTAATGATATAGCTAGGATTACAATACGAACTACTCGTCCGTTATTGTTTGATAAGTACACTAGAAATAGGATTACGGGGAGTTTAATATTGATTAATGAGGCAACAAACGAAACAGTTGGAGCCGCAATGATAATATAATTATTAACTACTAAGTAGTGTAGTTGTTGAAAAGTTGGCATGGTCTCATGCCAACTTTTTTGTTTTTTAGTGTAAAATTTACCCATTTTAATATGTTTAACCTTTGTTAAACTCTATTAACTTAGTATCTTTATAGCTTAATTGTTAATTAATATAGATTAAAATTATAATAAGGCAACCTAACAAATAAACTGTCGTCTAAATGTATAGGAACAAAACTAACAAACTGTACACCTATAAAAACTTTTAATTATGAATAAATTTTTCTCACTATTAATTTTATTTTTTTTAATCCTAGTTGGAAATACTAAACTAAATGCACACTCAGTACAAGTAGGTTATTGTTTTAATTGTAACGGAGATTTACGAATATGGGTTGAGCATTGGCATGGAAATGCTTCAGTAAATTCTACTACCATGACACTTAATGTTACGGTTAATAACGTAACAACCACCCAAACAGGAAACCCCCTCACTAATCTACAAAACACACCTGTTGGTAATTTACCTGGATGTACAAACCCAATTACTATTTTTGGAAGCTGTCCTGGTCAAGCTAATACTTATAATGATTGGGTTAACTTTGATTTTTTAGGAATGCCCACTGGCGTTCCTATTACTATTGAAATTGTATCTGGAAACACTGTTTTTACAGCAGATGGCTGCGGAATGTACCCTGCATCAACAGGAATAATTGTAATACCACCACCACCTACTTTTCCTGATATTATAGAATGTGGTGGTAATGGAAATACAGTAGGACCTTTTAATTTTCCACAAGGAAATACATGGACAAATAGTAATCCTGCTATAGGAATTCCAGCTAGTGGAACAGGAGATATTCCTGCTTTTACGCCAACAAATAGTGCAACACCTCAAACCGCAACGATTACTATGACCAATACGTGCGGAACATCTTCTTTTACAATTACAGTTAACCCATCACCAGTGCCAATTTTTACTGCACCAGGTATTGGAGGAGCATCTGTTTGCCCTGGACAGCCTGTAACGTTTACAGATATATCTACTCCTGTTCCTGGGAGCAACATAGTCAGTTGGGAATGGGATTTTGGAGATGGTTCGCCACCTGTTAATACCCAAAATCCAACACACACATTCCCTTTAAATCCTTTGAGTTATAATGTTACCTTAATTGTTACAGATGCTAATGGGTGTTCAACAGAACTTACACAAACCATAAATTTTGGCGGTCCTACTGCGGATTTTAATGCTTTAAATGTCTGTGATGGGAATGCAATAAATTTTAACGATGCATCCACACCACCAGCAACATTAACTAATTGGAACTGGGATTTTAATAATGATGGAATAGTTGATAATACTACACAAAACCCCTCTTATACATACCCAGGGCCAGGATCTTATCAGGTAGAGTTAATGGTTGAGGCAACAGGAGGTTGTAGGGATTCTATTGTAAAAACAGTAGTCGTCAACCCCAACCCTACAGCCAATTTTAGTGCAAATAATGAATGTTTAGGAACGGCTGTCACGTTTAATGATATGTCTTTAATAACAACTGGAAATATAACAGGCTGGTCTTGGGATTTTGGAGATGCTTCTCCTGTCAATAACACACAAAATCCAAGTTATACTTATGCCACTTCGGGTATTTATAATGTAACTTTAACCGTTACCTCTGATAGTGGCTGTACAGATGATATTACAATTCCCGTAGAAGTATATAGCAATCCTATCGCAGCATTTTCAGCTGATACCGCTTGTGCTGGCTTTAACACTAGTTTTTCAGACCTAAGTACTGCTGGTAGTGGAGGAAATATCACTAACTGGGAATGGGATTTTGATAATGATAATAACCCTGATGATTTTACTCAAAACCCAACCTATATTTTTCCTGGACCAGGGACATACCCTGTAAACCTTGCTATTACAGATGTTACGGGCTGTGTACACGACACTACAATAGATATAAGTGTGTCCCCTCAACCAACAGCCGACTTTACTTTTACCAATGAATGTTATGGTACAGCATCTACATTTACAGATTTGTCTTTACCAAACGGAGGTACTATTGCTAATTGGTATTGGGATTTTGACAATGATGGAATTGTAGATAATACCAATCAAAACCCGACACACGTCTATCCAGCACCGGGAAGTTATACTGTTGAGTTATTTATTGAAACAGCTTTAGGTTGTGTTGACTCTATCACTAAAGTAGTTACAGTTCATCCTGTTCCTGTAGCTCATTTTGGTCCCTCAGATGTATGCTTAAACACTCCAACTCAATTTACTGATTCTTCCACTGTGTTAACAGGAAATATAGTAACCTGGCAATGGGATTTTGGTGATGGTGTAGGAACAAGCACACAACAAAATCCGGTATATACTTATGCCACTGCAGGTTTTTATAATGCAACACTAACTGTTACTACAGATAGTGGATGTACGCATACAGGAACAGTTACCGTTACTGTTTACCCAAATCCAACTGCAACATTTATAACAGCAGATGTTTGTCAGAATTTAGCGGCTCAATTTACTGATCAATCTGTAGGTAATGGAGGCACAATTAACCAGTGGGATTGGGATTTTGATTATAATGGAGTTACTCATTATACAGATAATATACAACAAAATCCTTCTAATAATTATGCTGCTGCTGGAACCTATACTGTAGAATTAATTGTTACTACATCGGTTGGATGTTCTGATACAACAAGCAACCCTATAACGATACACCCAATGCCAAATGCAACATATACGCATACAGATGTATGTTATACTGATGCAAATGTATTTACAGATAATTCAACTGTTTCAACAGGTACAATCACCAATTGGCAATGGAATTTTGATGATGGTTCTCCAATAAATAACAATCAAAATCCATCTTATACTTATGGTAGTGATGGAGCCTATAATGTTACTTTAATTGTAACTACAGATCAAAACTGTAAGGATACTGTTACTAACACAGTAAATGTTTGGTCGCTTCCAGTAGTTGATTTTAGCCCTACAGAAGTTTGTTTGAATACCCCAACCCAATTTCAAGATTTAACAACAGTTAATATTGGAAATAGTGTAGCATGGGCATGGAATTTTGATGATGGTTCGCCAATTAATAACACTCAAAATCCAATACACACATATCCTACAGATGGTCCTTTTCAGGTAACATTAGTAGTAACCACTAATCATGGATGTGTTGATTCAACAACTAAAACAGTAATCATTAATCCGCTGCCTCAAGTGAGTTTTTCAGCTGATACATTATCAGGGTGTTCTCCTGTAGTAGTTAATTTTACAGATAATTCGGTGATTAATGCACCAGGAAATAACGTGGCTTGGGACTGGAACTTTGGTAACGGAACAACATCAACACAACAAAACCCTACTGGTATTTCATTCTATAATCCTTCTAATTCATCTGTTGCAACTTTCGGAATAAGTTTAACCGTTACCTCCGATAAAGGCTGTGTAATAAAGGATACTATAACCAATATGATTACATCATACCCAATACCATCAGCAGCATTTACATATGGCCCTGCTCCTACAAATATTTATGATGCAGAAATTAGTTTTATAGATAACTCTATAATTGCAAGTCAATGGTTATGGGATTTAGGAGATGGAGCTTCATCAACAGATCAAAACCCAGTTCATCATTATGTAGATTCTGGTTCATATTATGTGACTCTTTATATGGAAAATATATACGGATGTAAAGATACTACTTCTAAAATGGTTAGAATAGACCCAACATTTGCTATCTTTATACCAAATGCTTTCACACCAGATGGTGACAATGTAAACGACTTTTTCTTTGCTAAAGGGTATGGAATTACACAATTAGAAACATTAGTGTTTGATAGATGGGGAGTATTAGTGTATGAAGGCTATCAGTTAGACTCTAAGTGGGATGGAACTTACAAAGGAGAGCTAGGTGTTACGGATGTATATCCTTATAAAATTAGAGCTAGAGACCTTTTTGGAGAATGGCATGAGTTTATAGGAAAAGTAACCTTACTTAAATAAAAGTAGTTTTAAACTTTAAAAACAATCAACAGCCCATTAGTTCAAACTAATGGGCTTTTTCGTTTAAATAAAAGCACTATTTTTAGTAATATTGACCTTTAATAATTAAATGTAGAAAATATGCCAAACACAGCTAAAATAAACGAGTACATACAAAGTAATAAGCAACGATTTTTAGATGAATTAATAGATTTATTGAAAATTCCATCAATAAGTGCTGATTCCAAATACAACAAAGAAACTTACCAAACGGCCGAAGAAGTTAAAAAAAGATTAATAGAAGCAGGAGCAGATAATGTTGAAATTTGTGAAACGAATGGACATCCTGTTGTTTATGGTGAAAAGATAATAGATGCTAAATTGCCTACTGTTTTAATTTATGGTCATTATGATGTTCAACCACCAGATCCGCTCGATTTATGGACTTCGCCACCTTTTGAACCTGTAATTAAGAAAACAGAAAACCACCCTGAAGGGGCAATTTTTGCTAGAGGAGCTTGTGATGATAAAGGACAAATGTACATGCATGTGAAGGCTTTTGAAACAATGATGAAAACCAACACACTTTCATGTAATGTAAAATTTATGATTGAAGGAGAAGAAGAAATAGGATCGGAAAATTTAGAAACCTACATTAAAGAAAATAAAGAAAAACTTAAAGCAGATGTTATTTTAATTTCAGATACAGGCATCATTGCAAATGATATTCCATCAATTACTGTAGGACTAAGAGGGTTAAGCTATATGGAGGTTGAGGTTACAGGTCCAAACAGAGACTTACATTCGGGTTTATACGGAGGTGCTGTTGGCAACCCGATAAACATTCTTTGTGAGATGATTGCTAAGTTAAAAGATGATAAAAATAAAATTACCATACCCGGTTTTTATGATAAAGTAGAGATTATTAGTGAAGAAGAAAGAGCCGAAATGGCAAAAGCTCCATTTAGTTTAGAAGTATACAAAAAGTCTATTGGATTAACGGATGTTGATGGCGAAGAAGGCTACACCACAAATGAAAGAAATTCTATTAGACCAACCTTAGATGTAAATGGGATTTGGGGAGGCTATACTGGCGAAGGTGCTAAAACTGTTTTACCATCAAAAGCCTATGCTAAAATTTCTATGAGATTAGTGCCACATCAAGATTCTGATGAAATTTCTGAATTATTTACAGCATATTTTAAAAGCATTGCACCTCCTTCTGTAAGCGTAAAGGTTACTCCACATCATGGCGGAACACCTTATGTAACTCCAATTGATTTTTCAGGATATTTAGCAGCTAAAAATGCTATGGAGGCTACTTTTGGAAAAACACCAATACCAGTTAGAAGCGGAGGAAGCATCCCTATTGTTGCTTTATTTGAGCAAGTATTAGGATTAAAATCTGTTTTAATGGGTTTTGGATTAGATTCTGATGCTATCCATTCTCCTAATGAACATTATGGAGTTTTTAATTATTATAAGGGAATAGAAACAATACCGTTGTTTTTTGAACAATTTGCTAAATTACAAAAATGAGAAAGCTGAAAAATATCATCGCTTTAATCTCCATTCTATCACTTTTCAGTTGTATGGAGTATAAAGAAGTTGAGCTTATTGAGGTGAAACAAGTAGTAGTTAAGGTGTTTTCTATGAAGGAAATTAGGCTTGCAGCGTATATGCAAATTCATAATCCGAACAATTATAAAATAACTATAACAGAAGCAGACATGGAGCTTTTTGTTAAAGGTAAAAAAATAGGAAACGCTAGATTAGACAATACCATAACTCTTCCCAAAAACTCCAACGAAGTGCATGAAGCTCTAGTGTTTACCCCAATGAGTGAAATGCAATCTAATGCTATTCCTACTATACTTGGTTTAATTGGGCAGCCAACCGTACCCGTAAATGTTAAAGGGTATGTAAAAGGAAAAGTAAAAGGAGTGGCTAAAAAAATTCCCATTGAATTTACCGAGAATGTTAGATTAAAGCAATAGAATCAGGGTGATAGATTTTTATAAAAATCATTTTCTATCGCTTCACTTCTTTTAACCACTTTTTTTGCCCACTCAATTAATAAATCAGTTTTTTCTTGGTCGGTTAACTGCCAATTAATGTCAGATGATTTAAGTCGCTTGGAAATTTCGTACATGCAAATGGCTCCCGAAACAGAAATGTTTAAACTTTCTGTAAAGCCATACATAGGTATTTTTACGTGCTCGTCAGCATTGTCTAATACTAAATCAGATAATCCATCTTGTTCAGTACCAAAAAATAAAGCAAATTTATTATCAATAGGAATATTTTCAATTAAATAACTATCTGCATGTGGTGAAGTAGCATAAATTTTATAGCCTTGTTTTCTTAATTGATTGATACAACTTAGCGTATTATTTTCTAATTCATTATGCTTGTGAATGTTTAGCCATTTTGAAGCACCCATAACCACTTTTGGGTTAATGTTGTATTCGTTTTTATTTTCAATAATATGTACATTTTGAACACCAAAAACATCACAACTTCTTAAAATAGCACTTGCATTATGTGGCTGAAAAATATCTTCTAAAACTACTGTAAAATGATTCGTTCTGTTTGAAATAACTTCCTGAAATATAGCTTGTTTGTTTTCTGAAACAAAAGTCAGTAAGTGGTCTAAAAATGCTTTATTTTTTATTGTCATAATAAAACAAAAGTATTAAAAAAGCTTAAAACCTAAACTTGATATTTTTTAAAAATGAAAATATGTCAGTAGCTTTTGGTAAATAAAATTAAAAATAAGACTAAAAACAGCTATTTGTGCAATTATGTCATACCATAACAGCTTAAAATCTCGTGGCATAAAATATGACAAGTGCATATCACATTAAAATTATTATTAACCAAAAACTATAAAAATATGTCATTAAAAATTAAACCATTGGCAGACAGAGTAATTATTGAGCCTGCCCCAGCAGAAGAAAAAACTGCCGGAGGAATTATCATTCCTGACACCGCTAAAGAAAAACCTCAAAGAGGGAAAGTTTTGGCTGTAGGAAACGGAAAAAAAGATGAACCTATGACGGTTAAAAAAGGTGATGTTGTTTTATATGGTAAATATGCCGGAACAGAAATCACCATTGAAGGTAAAGATTACCTTATTATGAAAGAAGCGGATATTTACGCAATTGTTTAATTATTAATTAACAAAACAAAAATTACAGAGTTATGGCAAAAGATATAAAATTTAATTTAGAAGCAAGAAATGGCTTAAAGGCTGGTGTTGATAAATTAGCCAATGCAGTTAGAGTAACATTAGGTCCAAAAGGAAGAAATGTTATTATTGAAAAGAAATTTGGTGCACCACATGTAACTAAAGATGGTGTTAGCGTTGCTAAAGAAATTGAATTAAAAGATCCTATTGAAAATATGGGAGCTCAAATGGTAAAAGAAGTAGCTAACAAAACTGCTGATGATGCAGGAGATGGAACTACTACTGCTACTATTTTAGCCCATTCAATTATTACAACAGGATTAAAAAATGTTGCTGCGGGTGCCAACCCAATGGATTTAAAAAGAGGAATTGATAAAGCTGTTGCTGCAGTTGTTGGAGAGCTTAAAAATCTATCTAAAAAAGTAGGTAATGATAATGAAAAAATCCGTCAGGTAGCTACTGTTTCTGCTAATAATGATGAAACTATAGGTAAATTAATTGCTCAGGCAATGGAAAAAGTAAAAACAGAAGGAGTAATTACTGTTGAAGAAGCAAAAGGAACAGAAACTTATGTTGATGTTGTTGAAGGTATGCAATTCGATAGAGGTTATTTGTCTCCTTATTTTGTTACTGATGCAGAAAAAATGATTGTGGAAATGAACAATCCATACATTTTAATTTATGATAAGAAAATTACAGGAATGAAGGATTTATTACCTGTTTTAGAGCCTGTAGCTCAATCAGGGAAACCTTTATTAATTATTGCAGAAGATGTTGAAGGAGAAGCGTTAGCTACATTGGTAGTTAATA
This sequence comes from Vicingaceae bacterium, assembly GCA_032251145.1. Lineage (GTDB taxonomy): Bacteria > Bacteroidota > Bacteroidia > Flavobacteriales_E > Vicingaceae > BRH-c54. Next base: position 13,876 of record JAVVER010000041.1, read on the forward strand.
AAATTAGAGCAGGATTAAAAATTGCAACTGTTAAAGCTCCAGGTTTTGGAGATAGAAGAAAAGCAATGTTAGAAGATATTGCTGTTTTAACAGGAGGAACTTTAATTTCTGAAGAGCAAGGGTTTAAATTAGAAAATACAACGCTTGATATGCTTGGAACGGCTGAAAAAATTACTATTGATAAAGACAATACAACAATAGTAAACGGGGCTGGGAAAAAAGCTGATATTAAAGCAAGAGTGGAACAAATAAAAGCTCAAATTAAAACGACTACTTCAGATTACGATAAAGAAAAACTTCAAGAAAGATTAGCTAAGTTAGCTGGAGGAGTTGCTGTACTTTATGTTGGTGCAACTACCGAAGCAGAAATGAAAGAGAAGAAAGATAGAGTGGATGATGCTCTTGCTGCTACTAGAGCTGCTGTAGAAGAAGGAATTGTTCCTGGTGGTGGAGTTGCTTTAATTAGAGCCGAAAAAGGATTGAAAAATCTGAAAGGAGTTAATGAAGATGAAAATACAGGTATTGCTATTGTTAGAAGAGCGTTAGAAGAACCTTTAAGACAGATAATTATCAATGCTGGAGGCGAAGGAGCCGTTGTAGTTCAAAAAATTAGAGAAGGTAAGGATGATTTTGGATACAACGCAAGAACTGAGGAATATACCAACATGTATAAAGCAGGAATTATTGATCCTACTAAAGTAACAAGAATTGCATTAGAAAATGCAGCATCAATTGCGGCATTGCTTTTAACTACAGAATGTGTAATAAGCGATGAACCTGAAAAAGAAGAAGCAGGAATGCCACCTATGGGAGGCATGGGCGGAGGAATGCCAGGTATGATGTAATCTTAAAACAATCAATAAAAAAACCCGATAATTTAATCGGGTTTTTTGTTGGTTACAATTAGGAATAAAAGGGTTAAGTTTATTTAGTGTTTGTCCGTATTGTTAAGAGGCTTTTCAGACAGACTTCTATTTAGAGGCTAATCCGTTAATTACAGACTGTATAGTTAATGCTAAGTTTTTCGCATCATTATCATGTATGCGTTGGTCGGTAATCTGAGCCATTACAAAAACATTATCCACCTCACTTTCTATGTATTTTTTTCTGGCAAGTAGTACTTCTTCTAGTGTTTCAAATTTTCCTATAGAATAGATTTTGTTGTCGGCACTAATTTCCATTATTTGCTCATCATCAATGGTTTCTAAAATTTTGTCAACCATTTCTACAGAATTGATAGGAATTGCTAAAGCGTAATAATGATCTAAACCCGAACGTTGTACTTGCAGCAAATATTCCACTTCTATATTGCTAATTTTTTCAGGATTGTTATTGCTAGCAAGTTCAGTATCGGTTATTTGATTTTTATATTGAAGCGAAATGGCGTCAGCTATGGATATTTCTTCTTGGTCGTTAAAAGCAATAATGCTAACATTTTTACATTCCAACTGAAGTAATTCATTTTTAACAGAATCTGCTTCATTAAAAGTTAAGAATTTCCCAAACTGAAAATATTCTTTTTGTTGAATGGTTATTTTACTCAGATATTGATACTCTGTAATCAATTGATTAGTCTTTTGAATGTCTTTAGCATCAATTTCGATTTGATAAACGATTCCCTTAGGTAAGTTAGGGTTACTTGCATAAGTTGTTGAGTTAGCCAACAAAAAAGCAACAATGGCGAGGTAAGTAGTAAGTGTTTTCATAGTCTTAGAGTTTTAGGTGAAACAATATTGATGACTAGTGTTTGAATGATTTTTTTAAAATCTTTTATTCAAAGAACTACTTACTTAAACTGACAGGAAATGTTAAAAGTTACAAAAAATACATATATTTTTTAAAAATATAACAAATTGGTTGTTGATAAACTTTTAAGTTTTTTGCTTTTTCTTTTTAGCAGCTGGGAAAAGAATATTATTTAAAATTAATCTATATCCGGGAGAATTCGGGTGTAGGTTTAAATCGGTGGGAGGGTCGCCAACTTTGTGTTGATAGTCTTCAGGGTCATGTCCGCTATAAAAAGTCCAAGTGCCTTTTCCCATTGTGCCGTGTATGTAACGGGCAATATTTAAAGATTTATTTTCTCCCATAACTAAAACATCTTTTTTAATGTATTGTTTATTGTATGAAGTGGTTTGTCCGTAAAAACCTTTAATAATTTTTTGATGGTTTTGACAAAGCATAGTGGGAACAATATCCCATTTTGCAGAAAAATCAAACAAAGTAAAATTATCTAAGTTTTGTGGTGTGTTAACATGGATAGGCACAGTAGCATCTATGGTAGAAAATTCGTATTCGTACGGATTAGTTTTTAGGGTATAATCTTTAAAAGCAAAAGTTTTACTGTAGTCGAGTTGGTCGTTGTAGTTAGGGGTTGTGCCATCACCATCAAACATAGATTCGCAAATGTCTAACCCTTCAGCAGATAAAGCAATGTCCAACGCATCAGTTCCAGAACACATGGCAAATAGGAAACCACCACCAAGGGCAAATTCTTTTATTTTTTTTGCCACACCTAATTTTAGTTGAGATACTTTGCTAAACCCAAGCTTTGCCGCTGTTTCTTCATTATACCTAACTTGTTCTCTATACCAAGGTGCATTTTTGTAAGCAGAATAAAATTTACCATATTGTCCTGTAAAATCTTCATGATGAAGATGAAGCCAGTCGTATAATGGTAATTTGCCGTTTATAATTTCTTCATCATAAATAACATCATAAGGAATTTCCGCATAGGTTAAAACTAATGTTACAGCATCATCCCAAGGTTGTTTGTTTTTAGGAGAATAAACAGCAATTTTTGGAGCTTTCTCAAGTTTTACTGCATCCATATTTATTTCCGGGTCAGCAATTTCTTGCAGAATAGCATTGGCTTTTACATCAGCAATAACTTCAAAAGAAACACCTCTAATTAGTAGTTCTTCTTCTAATGCTTTTACATGTTGCACCATAAAACTTCCGCCTCTGTAATTCAGTAGCCATTGCACTTCTAGATTATTTTCTAATACCCAATAGGCAATTCCGTATGCTTTTAAATGATTACGCTGAGCATCATCCATAGGAATAAGCAATTGAGTAGCATTTGTAACAATGCTTATACAAAGAAATAATATGAGGGCAATAATTTTCATTATAAAAATTTACTTTTCGATTAAAATTAAGAAAAGTACCTGTAAAAAGCTGTTAAAAAGTTAAAAAATTAGAAAGGAGCGTCATCCAAATTTGGATTGAAGTCATCAAAATCATCATTTATATCGTTCATTTTAGATGATTTTACTATTGTTGCTCCGCTATCAAATTCATCTCCTTTAACATTTACTTGCATACTCTGAGGAAAATCTCCATGTTCAAAAGAGTTCTCATCATTATCCATGAATTTAGCCAATTCATTAACGAATTTAAGGTTAACATCGCACACAGCACCGTTTCTGTGTTTTGCTATAATAATGGTGGCTTTTCCGTCTGTTGGATTACCGTCTTCATCTTCCGTAATACCATAATAAGCAGCTCTATGAATAAATTGAACCATATCGGCATCTTGTTCAATAGAACCCGACTCTCTTAAATCGGATAATTGTGGACGTTTATTTCCCCCTCTAGTTTCAACCGCTCTACTTAATTGCGAAAGTGCTAAAACAGGAATGCTTAGCTCTTTAGCAATACTTTTTAAGGAACGAGAAATCATACTAATTTCTTGTTCTCTGTTTCCGCCACCTTTAGCACTATCATTTCCTCCCGACATTAATTGAAGGTAATCTATAATTAATAACTGAATGTTATGTTTGGCTTTTAGTCTTCTTGCTTTTGCACGCAATTCAAAAACAGATAAACCTGCAGTATCATCAATAAAAATAGGAGCTTCACTTAATTCGGTAATTCTAGATTGAATTTGTTGGATTTCGTCATTTCTTAAGTTTCCGCTTCTTAATTTTTCTGATGAAATTTCTGACTCTGCAGAAATTAAACGAGTAACCAACTGAAGTGATGACATCTCTAAAGAGAAAAATGCTACTGGAATTTTATAATCAACCGCTGCATTTCGTGCTAACGAAAGCACATAAGAGGTTTTTCCCATTGCCGGACGAGCAGCAATAATCACCAAATCGGAAGGTTGCCAGCCAGAAGTTACTCTATCTAATGCAGTAAATCCTGAAGGAACACCAATTACACCAGATTCTTTATTTTTAGCATTCTCAATTTGTTTTAAAGCTGCCGAAATTAATTCCGATACACTTTCAAAACTTTTACGAATATTACCTTCTGCAACAGAAAATAAAGAAGATTCTGCTTGATCTAATAAGTTAAAAACATCTGTTGTATCATCATAAGCATTAGTAATAATTTCAGATGAAATTCTAATTAACTCTCTTAAAATATATTTTTGGGCAATAACCCTTGCGTGAAATTCTATGTTTGCAGCTGATGCAACTCTATTAGTTAATTGAGTAACATAATAAGCTCCTCCAACAATATCTAACTCACCTCTTTTTTTAAGCTCTGTGGTTACGGTAAGCAAGTCAACTGCTTGAGATTTCTCAAACAAATATTGTATGGTAGCAAATATTTTTTGATGACTTTCTTTGTAAAAACTTTTTGGTTGAAGAATATCTATTGCAGTATTTACAGCTTCTCTTTCTAACATTAATGCACCCAAAACAGCCTCTTCTAAATCTACTGCTTGCGGTGGTAATTTACCGTGTTCTAATGGAGAACCAACATTACTAAGTGCTAAATTTCTTTGTCTTGGTTTGTTTCTTTTTTCCTCTGCTGCCATAGCTCAAAAATACAAATATTGTTGAGAAGAAAACGGCTATTTAAAAAGATTATTTTTCTTTTTTCAAGATAAAAAACAGCTATTGTGCATCAGTAAATTAACAACTTACTCACGAATAACTAACATCTTATTAAAGATTAAACAAAACTTAAAAAAATTAAGTTAAAGACTGCCAAATTAACAACTAAATAGGTATTAAAATAAGCCGAAGTGAAAAAATGATTTGACAAACGTTGTAAAATTTCTTAACTTTGTACAATTAAACACAATTTCATTAAAATCTTACAGTTTAGGAAGTGTGTTTATTATGTGTTAACACTTATATTTTTAATTTGAATACCTTAAACACTTTTCTCACATTTTAGAAGTAATCGATTTTTTGTTGAAGGCTTAAAGGCTTTCCGATACTTTTATGCGTTGAAGTAAATGATGTGTTTAACTATAATAGAATTTATATACCGCAATATTAACAAATAAATAGCTCTACTATGAAAAAGAAAAAAGTATTATTTATTTCACAAGAAATTTCCCCTTATTTAGAAGAAAGCGAATTATCGAATATTGGAAGACATCTTCCACAAGGTATTCAGGAAAGAGGCAAAGAAATTAGAACATTTATGCCAAAATTTGGGTGTATTAACGAAAGAAGAAACCAACTTCATGAAGTAATAAGACTTTCAGGTATGAATCTTATCATTGATGATAATGATCATCCATTAATTATTAAAGTAGGCTCTATTCAGCAAGCTAGATTACAAGTATATTTTATTGATAGCGAAGATTTTTTTGATAGAAAAGCAATGTTGCATGATACAAAATCAGGTAAACTGTTTGAAGATAATGATGAAAGAGCAATATTTTTTGCAAGAGGCGTATTAGAAACAGTTAAAAAATTAGGCTGGGTGCCAGATATTGTTCATTGCCATGGATGGATGACCAGCCTAGTACCGCTTTATATTAAAACATCTTATAGTAAAGATCCTGTTTTTGAAAATGCAAAAGTGGTTTATTCTTTATACAATAATGAGTTTGAAGGTAAGCTAAATAAAGATTTAATCAAAAAAGCTTACATGGAAGGAATGGATAAAGATAGAGTTAAAGAATTTTCGGAAACATGTTTTGTTGGTTTAAATAAAGCTGCTATTAACTGTTCGGATGCAGTTATAAAAGGTAGTGAGAACCTAAACAAAGACTTACAAGCAGTTTTTGATGATTTTAACGGCCCAAAATTAGATTACCAATCGCCAGAAGAATACATCAATGCCTATTCAGATTTTTATGATGAGGTGTATGAAAATAGCGAAGTATTAATCGGATAAGATAGTTAAACTATTAACTAAAAACATAGAAGTAGATACATGAAAATATCTCAAGCCTTATTTATGCGGAAAGTAACATTACTTTCCGCTCTCTTTTTTCTAAGTATTGCTGTCTTTTTTAATTCTTGTAAGAAAGATGGCGAGTTAGTTCCTGAATTTGACAGCAGGAATGCTAACATTATGAAAACAGATACATTTACAATTGTAACTTCTTTAGCAAAAGAAGATTCTATTAGAACTGATGTGTCAATTTTTAATTTGTTAGGAATTTATAACGACCCCGTTTTTGGCCCAACAGCTTCCTCATTTTATACTCAAGCTACTTTAAATGGATTAAATGTAGATTTTGGTGTAGGAGCAGTATTAGATTCAGCAGTTTTAACGCTTGCATACAATAATATTTACGGTGACACAAGTACTGCAATCTCTGTAAATGTTTATGAAATAACAGAACAAATGAACCCAAGCGAGAGTTACTATTCCAATCAGAAATTAGCGTATGATGTTACGCCAATTACCACAACCACTTTTTCTCCAAAAATAAGCGATAGTGTTATGGTTGCTTTTGAAGGTGGAAATGTAGGACCTCATTTAAGAATAAACTTAGGCAATACTTTTGGAAATAAAATTTTTGCAGAATCGGGAACTTCTAACTTGGCAAACAATGCCAACTTTACACAGTTTTTTAAAGGGTTTTATTTAACAACAACAGATTCCGTTCAGAATACATCACTAAGCCCCGGACAAGGAGCAATAACATATTTTAATACGAACTCTCCTATTTCAACACTAACACTTTATTATAACGATACATCAAAATATGAGTTTATCATTAATTCTGAAACTGCAAAATACAACAGGTTTGACCATAATTACGCTGGAACAGATGTTGAAGCTCAATTACTGGGAGGAGGCGATTCTACAGTTAGCTATATACAAACTATGGCGGGTGTGAAAACTAAAATTGAAATCCCTCACATAAAAGAATTAATTAAAGATGGTGAAATAATTATAAATAAGGCTGAACTAATAGTTACTATAGAAAACGGCACAGATGTTACTTACCCTTCTATACCTACGCTATCTTTAGTTGCTATTGATAACAATGGACAATCAGTGTTTTTACCCGACTTTTTTGAAGGAATTGAATTTTTTGGAGGTTCTTTAAACGCAATTGAAAAAACCTATACTTTTAACATACCAAGACATGTACATAGCATGATTTATAACACTACTAGTAATAACGGAATGTATTTGGTAGCTACAGGTCAATCCATATCAGCAAACAGGTCGGTAATTACTACCAATAAAAATCAAATAGCTAAATTAAAATTAAATATAACCTATACTAAATTATAAAAATATGTGTGGAATTGTTGCATATTTAGGAGATAAACAAGCTTATCCCATCTTAATTAAAGGACTAAAAAGACTAGAATACAGAGGTTACGATAGCTCAGGAGTTGCTATCATTGATAACGGTGAAATTAATTTATTTAAGAAACAAGGTAAAGTTATAGAACTAGAAAACCTTGTGGCAGACAAAAACATTAATGGCACAATAGGTATTGGACATACTCGTTGGGCTACTCACGGATTACCAAACGATATTAACGCACATCCTCATTATTCAGGGAATGAAAAATTAGCTATTATCCACAACGGAATTATAGAAAACTATGCTTCGTTAAAACAGGGGTTAAAATTAAGAGGACATGAGTTTAAAAGTGAAACAGATACAGAGGTGTTAATTCACCTTATAGAAGATGTTCAACAAAAAACCAATGTTCCACTTGCAGAGGCGGTTAGGATTGCATTAGGAGAAGTGATAGGTGCTTACGCTATTGTAATTATCGATAAAAACAATCCTAATACATTAATTGCGGCTAAAAAAAGTAGTCCGTTAGTAATTGGAATAGGAGAAGGAAATGAATTTTATGTTGCTTCAGATGCTACTCCAATAGTTGAATATACCCGAAATGTAGTTTATTTAGAAGATGAAGAAATTGCAGTACTTACTAAAGGAGAGGATATTCAATTAAAGAATATTAAGAATCAGGAAAAAACACCTTACATACAAGAATTAGAAATGCAATTAGAAGCCATTGAAAAAGGTGGTTATGAGCATTTTATGTTGAAAGAAATATATGAGCAACCACAATCTATTCGTAATAGTATGCGTGGTAGAATAGATTTGGATAAAGGCATTGTTTCTTTAGGAGGAATTAGAGACTACGAGCAAAAAATGATGAACGCAAGCAGAATTATAATTGTTGCTTGTGGAACTTCTTGGCATGCTGGATTAGTTGGAGAATATTTATTGGAAGACCTTACTAGAATACCTGTAGAGGTAGAATATGCATCAGAGTTTAGATATAGAAATCCAATTATTTCAGAAAGTGATGTGGTAATAGCCATTTCTCAATCTGGAGAAACTGCTGATACGCTTGCTGCTATTAAATTGGCTAAAGATAAAGGAGCAACCATTATTGGAATTTGTAATGTGGTTGGTTCATCCATTTCTAGAGAAACTCATGCAGGTTCATATACCCATGCTGGACCAGAAATTGGAGTAGCTTCAACTAAAGCATTTACTTCTCAGGTAACCGTTCTTTCGTTGATGGCACTTTCAATTGCTCATAAAAAAGGAACTATTTCCGAATCTAAATTTAGAGCGTTGTTACACGAGTTAAGCTCAATCCCTGAAAAAGTAGAGCATTTACTTTCTTCTGACAAACAAGTTAAACATATTTCAGCTTTATTTAAAGATGCCCGAAACTTCTTATATTTAGGAAGAGGATACAATTTCCCTGTGGCATTAGAAGGAGCTTTAAAATTGAAAGAAATTTCTTACATTCATGCTGAAGGTTATCCGGCAGCAGAAATGAAACACGGGCCGATTGCTTTAATTGACGAAGAAATGCCGGTGGTAGTTATTGCTACCAAGAAAGGAAATTATGAAAAAGTAGTTTCTAACATTGAGGAAGTAAAAGCAAGAAGCGGTAAAATAATAGCTATTGTAAATGAAGGCGATGTTGATGTGAAAGCTATTGCAGATCATGTTATTGAAATTCCTGAAGTAGAAGATTTATTTAGTCCGTTATTAACATCTATTCCATTACAGTTACTTTCTTACCATATAGCTGTCATGAGAGGTTGTAATGTTGATCAGCCAAGGAACTTAGCAAAATCGGTTACGGTGGAGTAGAAAAAGTACTTAGGAGTGCCTTGAGTATTTAGGAGTTAGAATTCATAAATTTAAAACAACTAAGTATTTTTACTTAATCTTCTCGGTGAAAATACGTAAAATGCTGTTTTTCAACAAAAAACTTTTGGTTGTTACATTTTTTGTTTTATCTTTACTTCCTCATCTTAAAACAAATAGCTTATGACAACGCTTCAACGCTTCAACGCTTCAACGCTTCAACGCTTCAACGCGTAAATCTTTAATTTGCTCTTTTGTCATGCTATCTTTTAGTACAATAGTTTACGCTCAAAATGGCAATAATAATGGCAACGGAGGAGGAAATGGCAATGGTAATGCCAACAATCCTGTTCAGTGGAAACTAAATGGTAATCAGGCTTCAAATTCAGATTTTATTGGTACTACCAACAACCAGAAAGTAGTTTTTAAAAGTAATAATGTGGTAGCTTTAGAGATTCAACCTGATACTTCTTCTCATTTTATGGGTGATGTAATAGTAGAACCACTTAAGCCTTTAACTCCATTACCGCCTGGTGAAGTAAATTTAGTAACCGTAAACAATCAAGGTAAATTAACCAGTTTAGATAAAAGTGGGTTAATGACTGCAATTTACCAACCTCCGCAAACTTGTATTTCTACTGGTAATAATGTAAGTCTACCTATTTGGAGTTCAACTAGTACTCCTAATTAGTCGAACCTTAAAAATTCCATTTTAGGCTAAAGGTTTTAAAAAATAGA
>JAVVER010000042.1:0-23861 GCA_032251145.1 Vicingaceae bacterium
CTATTTTTTAAAACCTTTAGCCTAAAATGGAATTTTTAAGGTTCGACTAAATAAGACTTAGAAATATAGTAGTGTAAAAAATTTGTAATGAAAAAGGGTTAGTAAATTTATGCTTGATTTAAAAATAATAGAGACAGATTGCTTCAGCTCCTACACTCCATACCAACGCTTTGGCTTCGCAATGACGGTAGAGAGGAATCCTCGCAATGATGCGTAAAAGTTACCCCTGCGCAGCCAATACTTCTTCCTTCGTTTTTGTATTGGTAAAATAAGAAAGTAACTTATCTAACACAGCATCTACTAAGGTGTCGGGGCAAGAAGCTCCACTGGTCAATATAATTCTTACGGGTTGTTTTTCGGGAATAAAGTTGTTAGTAGTTTCTACTTGCTTTGCATTATAATTAAAATGATGGATGGTGTGTTGGTTTTCTATTTCATTAGCCGAACTAATAAAATAAGTAGGCAATTTTTCCTCGCACAACTCCACTATATGCGAAGTATTAGAACTATTGTAACCTCCAACCACTATAGCAAAATCGGCAGGTTCTTTTAACAAAGCATAAGTTGCTTGTTGGTTATCGTTAGTAGCATAACAAAGGGTATCTCTGGTATCCGCAAAATGATTTTTAATAGTTGCTTCACCATATTTTTGCAACATCACTTGTTTAAAATAATCGGCAATGGCCTGTGTTTCTGTAGCCAACATAGTAGTTTGGTTTACTACCCCAATTTTTTCAAAATGTTTTTCTACATCAAAACCTTCAGAAAGTCTTCCTTTAAACTTTTCATAAAAATCGGCAGCAGGAATTTCTCCCAACATTACCTTAGCAATAAATGCGGCATCATTCATATCCTTTATAATAATAGAAGGAGCATTTTGGTAGCTGTGCGAAAAAGTAGCTCTCGTTTCTTCGTGCTTATGTTTTCCGTGTATAATAATAGTGTGATTGGTTTTACCTAATTTTTCCGATTGTTTCCAAACTTTTTCCACAAAAGGACAGGTAGTATTGTATTTTTCGGTTTGTAATCCAATGGCATTAATTTTTGCTTCAATCTCTATGGTAGTTCCAAAAGCAGGAATAAGAACTACATCATTCTTCGTTAATTCATCCCACCCTACCAATTGATTACCATCAGTATCCATCATAAATTGAATGCCTTTTTCTTGTAAATCTTGATTAACAATAGGATTATGAATCATCTGACTCAGCAAAAAAATACGTTTTCCTGTATTTTCTTCTACTGCTTTATAGGCAATTTCAATAGCATTTTCTACTCCGTAACAAAATCCAAAATGACGAGCAATAAGAAACTGCACCGAACCAAAATCTAATAAAGTAGGAGAAAAATCTTTTTTTCTTGGGTCAGCATCTTTACGTAAATTTTTTATAGCAGAAATAAATGAGCTTTTATAATATATAGGAATGTCAAATTTTTTCATGGAAGAAATGGTTTATGCGATTTTATAATAGCAAAATGTGATATATAAAAATCAAAATTAGGTTTTTCGGAATAGATAAAAATTATTTTCTTTTACTAATTCCTCTTGCTATATCAGTATTTATCGTTAAACATCAATATTTTGTCTGTTAATTGCTAGTATTCATATATAAAAAATTCTGCTATTAAGATGCAGTTGTTAATAAAAAAACGAAAAACGAGTTGAAGTCCCCACAGATTAAAACTTACCTTAGTGTTGATAAAAAAATGCCCCAAAAGATGCTAAAAAATGCCAATACTCTTTCTAAATTGCACAAGCATTTTTTGATGAAAAGTGCATGAATTTAATAACCCTTAAAACCCCTTATCAGAATGGAGAAAACAGTAATTAATGTAGATGAAACTACAAAAACAAACGATGAAGTTTTAGTAAATGAAATTGAAAAAAATGAAGAAAACGGTATGAAAACCTATTCACACGAGGAAGCATTAACTGATGCAGCAAAATATTTTAATGGTGATGAATTAGCAGCTAATGTATGGCTTAATAAATATGCCTTAAAAGATTCTGAAGGTAATATATATGAGTCGAATCCTGACCAAATGCACAGAAGATTAGCAAAAGAAATTGCTCGTATTGAAAGCAAGTACGCTAATCCTTATACTGAAGAAGAAATTTATGATGTTTTAAAGGGGTTTAAGTACATCGTTCCTCAAGGTGGTCCAATGACAGGCATTGGTAATGACTTTCAAATAGGTTCATTATCTAACTGTTTTGTTATTGGTAACGAAGGAAATTCTGATTCGTATGGTGGTGTTATGAAAATTGATGAAGAACAAGTTCAATTGATGAAAAGAAGAGGTGGTGTTGGTCATGATTTATCTCACATTCGTCCAAAAGGAAGTCCTGTTAAAAACAGTGCGTTAACTTCTACAGGAGTTGTTCCTTTTATGGAAAGATATTCTAACTCAACTAGAGAAGTAGCTCAAGATGGAAGAAGAGGTGCTTTAATGCTTTCTATATCTATTAAACATCCAGATGCTCAACATTTTATTGATGCAAAAATGGATGGGACTAAAGTAACTGGAGCAAATGTTTCTGTTAGAATAGATGATGAGTTTATGAGAGCTGTAAAAAGCAACTCAGAATACAAACAACAATATCCTATTAATTCAGAAGATCCTTTATATACAAAAACAATAAATGCAAAAGAAGTATGGGATAAAATCATACATAATGCATGGAAATCTGCAGAACCAGGAATTTTATTTTGGGATACGGTAATCAATGAATCTATTCCTGATAGCTATGCTGATTTAGGTTTTAGAACAGTATCTACTAACCCATGTGGAGAAATTCCATTATGTCCTTATGATAGCTGTAGATTATTAGCAGTTAACTTATATAGTTATGTAGAAAATCCATTTACAGAACAAGCAGCTTTCAACTACGAAAAATTCAATAAACATACACAAATTGCACAACGCATAATGGATGATATTGTTGATTTAGAAATTGAAAAGGTTAACAGAATAATTGAAAAAATTGAAGCAGATCCAGAAAATCCAGAAGTAAAAAGAACAGAATTAAACCTTTGGCAAAAAATTAAAACCAAATCTATTCAAGGAAGAAGAACAGGAGTTGGTATTACTGCTGAAGGGGATATGTTAGCTGCTTTAGGTTTAAAATACGGAACAAAAGAAGCTACAGAATTTTCTACTGAAGTACACAAAAAGTTTGCCTTATCAGCTTACCGTGCTTCTGTTGAAATGGCTAAAGATAGAGGTGCTTTCCCTATTTATGACAGCATCAGAGAGGAAAAAAATCCAATGATTAATCGTATTAAAGAGGCAGATCCTACTCTTTATAATGATATGATTAAATTCGGAAGAAGAAACATTGCTTTACTAACCATTGCTCCAACAGGAACAACAAGTTTAATGACACAAACATCTTCAGGAATTGAACCCGTATTTATGGTTTCTTACAAAAGAAGAAGAAAAGTAAACCCTAACGACAAAAAAGTTAAAGTTGACTTTGTTGATGAAGTAGGCGATTCTTGGGAAGAATTCCACGTTTTTCACCACAAATTTGTTACTTGGTTAGAGGTAAACGGATTCGATGCTGATGAAGTATCTAAAATGGAAGAAGAAGAACTAAACAAAATTATTGCTAAATCTCCTTACCACGGAGCAACAGCTAATGATGTTGATTGGGTAGAAAAAGTTCGTTTACAAGGAGCTGTTCAAAAATGGATAGACCACTCTATTAGCGTAACTGTAAATGTTCCTAACGATGTGCCTGAAGATATGGTAAGTCAAATTTACCTAACAGGATGGGAAAGTGGTTGTAAAGGAATTACTGTTTACAGAGATGGTTCTAGAAGTGGTGTATTGGTTTCTAATGATAAAAAATCTGAAAAAGAAGAAATCATCAACCAATTTTTGGAAACCAACGCTCCAAAACGTCCAGAAAAATTAGAAGCAGAAATTATTCAATTTAATAATGAAAATGAAAAATGGATTGCTGTAATTGGATTGTTAGATGGAAGACCTTATGAAATTTTTACAGGAGCGTCAAGAGAATCTTTCTCTATTTTATCTCAAGTAAAAAAAGGATGGGTAATAAAAAGCAAATCTGAAGACGGTAAAACCAGATACGATTTCCAATATGAAGATAGCCATGGTTACAAAACCACTATTGAAGGACTATCAAGAACATTTAATGAAGAATATTGGAACTATGCTAAATTAATCTCAGGTGTATTACGTCACGGAATGCCATTAAGTTTTGTGGTTGATATGGTTGATAATTTACATTTAAGTGAAGAAACCTTAAATACTTGGAAAAAAGGTGTGGTAAGATCACTTAAAAAATTCATTCCAGATGGAACAAAACCAGCAGAAAACACTTGTCCAAGCTGTAAAGAACCATCTTTAGTTTATGAAGAAGGATGTTTAAACTGTAAAAGTTGCGGACATTCTAAATGTGGTTAATTAAATTAAATTATTTTATCACATATAAAAAATCCAGAGGTGCATCTCTGGATTTTTTTGTTTGGTAAGTTACTAATTTTCAGTAAAAAAAACAATGCTTAATTTGCTAAAACTAAAAAATTGTCTGATACTACAAAATTATCTGTTATTTTTGTAGCTTAAAAAATTTATAAAGACACGCAACCTTTACAAAAAAATGAGCGTCTCTGTTGAAAATATAAATTTTGGTTAAATTTTAAAAACTCTAAAACTACAGAAATGAAAAAAATTCTTTTAATATTAAGTTTATTTTCGGCTTTTTTTATAACTAATACTGCTTATGCATCGCATATTCCAGGGGCAAATATTACATGGACATGTAATCCAAACAACCCTTTGGAATATACCTTTACGTTAACATTATTTAGAACTTGTCCAGGTCAGCATCCAGCGACAATGACCGCAGGTAATTTCAATATAAGTAACACATGTGGTCTTACCAACCCTATTATCCCTACATTTAATCAAGTAGGGCAGCCTGTTGATATTAATCAAATTTGTCCTGGACAACAAAGTAGCTGTTCTGGAGGTCC
The DNA here is from genome assembly GCA_032251145.1 of Vicingaceae bacterium. GTDB lineage: Bacteria > Bacteroidota > Bacteroidia > Flavobacteriales_E > Vicingaceae > BRH-c54. Next base: position 5,010 of record JAVVER010000042.1, read on the forward strand.
TACTACTAATCCAGGTACTTGGATGTACACTTATCAAGCAACAATAACTTTTCCTGCAAACTGTAATTCTTGGTTAATAAATTTTGATTTATGTTGTAGAGATGCTTCTACCAATACAAATGGTGGTTCAGGAAATAATGTTTATGTTCAATCTCAACTTAACACTATTACTGCTCCATGTAATAATTCATCTGTAGTAACGGCTCAGCCTATTCCTTATTACTGTGCAGGACAAACTTCTACATACTGTGTTACATCTTCAGATGTTGAAGGTGATAGCTTATATTATGTTTTAGTAGCTCCACAAGCTGGAGGTGGTGCAGCTATTACGCACCCAACCCCCTATTCAATAAATAGCCCACTACAAAACTCTATTTGGGATCCAACAACTGGCTGTCTAACTTTTACTCAACCAACAACAGGAAATTTCGTTGTAAATATACAAATTCAATCTTATGATGCTTTTGGTAATCTGACAGGTTATGTTAATCATGACTTCCAAGTAATTGTGTTAAGTTGTTCTAATCAGGCTCCAACTCCACCTCCTGTAATAGCAAACGTTTCTGGCTCTGCTAATGTTAACAACAATACTGTTGATTTATGTATAGGAGATAATATATGTTTTGATGTTGTGTTTAATGACGCAGATCCTAATGACTCTTTACATATTACCACAAACGGAACAAGCATATTACCAGGAGCAACATTTACTCAAACTGGAACCAACCCTAAAACTGGAACCTTTTGCTGGGTAGCAACAGGTGGTTTTTCAGGTTCAACAGTAAACTTTATTGCTAGAGATCAATTTTGCCCAATTGCAGGACAAACCTCTTTCTCTGTTACATTTAATATTGGTACTGGAGTTTTTGCAGGAGCAGATCAAACAATATGTACTGGAAATACGCATCAATTGCAAGTAGCTAACGCTGTAAACCCAATTTGGACATCCATATCAGGAGATCCAATACAGGTTGGAACAAACATTACTTGCGATACTTGCACAAACCCTATTGTAACTCCAAGTCAAACAACCACTTATGTGGTTACTAGCGACTCTGTACCTGGTCTTTGTAACCTAACAGATACTGTAACAATAACCGTATTAAACGCTTTAGGTCCACAAATTTCAGATACTGCTATTTGCGCTGGAGGATCGGTTGTTATTGATGCAGGTGCAGGATATACGAATTATTCTTGGTCTCCAGCTTGTTGTGTTGGTCAGTTTGCAACCATTACAGTTCCTGGAACTTATATTGTTTCTGTTGATACTTTAGTATGTACAATGACAGATACTTTTGTTGTAAGTCAAGCTCCAAATCCTACTCCAACCATAACTGGTAATGATTTTTATTGCAATAACGACTTAACCACTTTAGGAGTTTCTGGAAATTATAACTTTTACACTTGGAACCCTGGAGGACAAAACTCTCCTAACATTACTACAGGAACAGGAACATACACAGTAACAGTAATTGATAGTAATGGATGTACAGGCACCTCCCCTTCAATAACAGTTACAAATTCAGATCCGCAAGCAACTATTAACTTGCCAGATTCTGTTTGTCCTGGTGAATTTACAACACTAAGTGTAAGTCCATCATTTACAGGTTACGAATGGTTTAATAATGACACCAGTGCTACAACTAATGCTACCGCAGGAAATGTTAGTGTAATTGTTACTGATAATTTTGGGTGTAATGATACAGCTTATGCAGTTGTTTATGCATATCCATCACCTTCTGCTGCATTCTCAATTGACCCACCAACTCAAGGGCAACCTGGCATTCCAATTAATTTTACCGATTTATCTACAGGAAATCCAATAACTTGGCAATGGAACTTTGGTGATGGCAACGGAAGCAATGTTCAAAATCCAACACATATATACACTACACAAGGGTTTATGAATGTTAGCCTTTTAATTACTTCTGCTGATGGTTGTCAAGATAATGTTTCAATGGAATATTTAGTTCTCTCTGATATAATCATTCCAAATGTATTTACTCCAAATGGCGATGGATATAATGACTTTTTAGAATTTAAAAACATAGAGTTTTTTAATAATAACTTACAAGTTTATAATAGATGGGGAAATAAAATTTATGAAAAAGAAAATTATAAAAACGAATGGGATGGTGATGGAGCCAGTGATGGAACCTACTACTTTATATTAGAAATTAAAAAGTTTGATGATAGTATTGAATTACATAAAGGTACTATTACTATTCTTAGAAACTAATAACAATTTCTATTATTAAAAGTAAAAACCCGTTTTTTTTTAAAACGGGTTTTTACTTTTAATAATTTTATTATAACATTTTGTTAAATTTCATACTTATAAAAGGCAACTTAATCTAAAATGTTACGTCTTGAAGTTGAATAATTAGTAATTTTGATAATCAATATTTAACAACTATCAGAATTTCTTAATATTATAACAATATGAAATTTATCCAACCTAACATGAAAAATTTATTATCTATATTGATATTAACTCTATTTTTTGGTTTTAATACTTATGCTTCTCATATACCTGGTGGTAATTTAACTTATACTTGCACAGGAACGCCAAACCAATACTTACTTACAATGGAGTTATTTGTTAGATGTCCAAGTACTTTACCATCAACACAAAGTAGTTCACTTGTAACTATCTCAAACACATGTGGATTAACTAATCCTGCATCTGTTACATTTAACCAAGTAGGTGTGCAAGAGGATGTAACACAAACCTGTCCATCTCAATTAAGTAATTGCCCACCTAATCCTTCAGGAGGTGTTCAAGGAGTATTAATGTACACCTATGAAGCATTAATAACATTCCCTGCAGCTTGTGATAGCTGGTCCATTTGTTTTAATTTGTGCTGTAGAGACAATGCCACCAATGTTTCTAATAATGCAAGTAATTCAATGAATTTTTGTACTACAATTAATTCTCAAACACAAGTTTGTGGTAGTTCGCCAACAGTAAATGCTGCTCCAATCCCTTATGTTTGTGCTGGTCAACCTGTTAACTATTGCTTAGGTGCTACTGATCCAGATGGTGATAGTGTTTATTATTCAATGATAACCCCTACTTCTAGTGGTAATCCTGTTACATTTAACCCACCATACAACACCAATGCTCCTCTTCAAAATTTCACATTAGACCCATTAACGGGATGTGTTACATTTAATCAACCAACAACTGGTAATTTTGTGGTAGCTTTTTTAATTTCTTCTTATGACGCTAATGGAAACCTAACTGGAACAGTGGTTCATGATTATCAATTTATTGTTATCAATTGTTCAAACATTACTCCTGACCCTCCTGTTGGAGGTATAACTGTTCAACCTGGCACCAGTGCTTTTTCAACCGGTCCTAATTCTATAGGAATATGCGAAGGAGAGTCTGTCTGCTTTGATATGACATTTACAGATTCAAACCCAAGTGATATACTTACAATTGACACCACAAATTCTAGTATTCTTAATAATTTACCTGGTGCTACTTTCACCTTAACAGGAGGCAACCCTTTAACTATAACTGTTTGTTGGACAGTACCTCCAGGATCACCAAATTTTATTAATGGAACGATGACTGTTACAGATGGTGCATGTCCTATTGTGGGTTCTGCTTCTCAAGTAATCATTATTGATGTTATTAATAGTACTGTGGCACTTAAAGATACTACAATATGTGGTAACCAATCAGCTCAATTAAGTGCAAATGGAGGCACCACCTTTAATTGGGTTTCAATAGTAGGAGACCCTATTATTGTGGGTACCAATTTCTCATGTAATCCTTGTTCTAATCCTGTTGCAACACCAAGTGTTACTACTACTTATGAAGTTACGAGTAATCTATCTGGAGGCTGTAACAATAAAGATACTGTTACTGTTACTGTTGTTCCCGATTTCACAATGAATGTATCTCAAAGTTCAACCACATCTTGTTTGTTTGAACCAATTCAATTAAATGCAAATGTTCAACCTGCAAATCCAGGTTACATTTATAACTGGTATCCAACTATTTATCTTAACAACCCTGCTGTTTCTAATCCTATAGCAAACATAACAGTACCTGGAACATATACATATTATGTTGATGTAACCAACCCTGGAGGATGTACGAAACAAGACTCTATAAGCATTACTGTAGCTCCAGTAGTTGCTCCTAATATTAATATATTAACGCCAGACTCTACTATTGAATGTGATAGTACAGTTTTAGTAGATTTAGATTTAGGAGGAGGAATACCAGCTACTTGTGGACCAAGTATTACTAACACTTGTTCTTCTCCTGCTACTCAAATTAATGTAGGTAATCAAACAGGGCAAAACACTACTACATCATATCCTTCTCCTTTTAGTCATTTTTACCGTAATTCTAAACATCAGTTTTTATTTACTGCTGCTGAATTAAATGCAATGGGATTTATGGGTGGAAAAATTACAAGTATTGCCTATCAAGTTACACAAAATTCTGGTCAAGTAACTTATCCAAATTATAGGGTTAGTATGGGTTGTACTCAAATAACTAACCTAACTACATGGCAAACTGGTTTAACACAAGTTATGAACCCTATAAATTATAATGTAGCCGTAGGTTGGAACACTCTAAACTTTAATACAGCTTATGAATGGGATGGCACATCTAACCTTATTATAGAAGTATGTTACGATTTGAATGCAAATGTAACTTGGACAAATAACGCTATAACCCCTTGGACTACCACTCCATTTACTTCAAGTATATGGTATAGGAGTGATGGAGTAGCTGCTTGTCCTTCAACGCTTATTACAGGAAATAGCACTAACAGACCAGTAACCAGATTTAATTGGTGTCCTACTACTCCAGATCCAAATGACTTTACTTTTGAGTGGACTCCTAACTTTGGTATAAATGATACAACATTACAAAATCCAACATTATCTCCTACTTTACCTACTACATACTATGTAACTGTTACAAACATTAATGGAGGTTGTATAGATACTGATTCTATTACTATAACTGTTCAATGTTGTCAAATTCCTCAAATCACAACAACTGATGTTACTTGTTATGGTGGTAATGAAGGTAAAATAGTAGTTACTCCTTATTGGTTAATAGGAAGTGAAGTACAAACCATTACTTATACTGATAGTGCAACAAATACTATTTTACAAACTACACCAAACATGTCTTCTGGAAGTGATTCTTTAGAGAACTTGCCAGCTGGTACTTATATCATCACTTCTACTGATACAAGTGGGTGTAGTACCGATACTACCATTTATATTTATGAACCAGACCAAATGTTTATTGACAATATTACCGCTGATGATACTATTTGTATTGATGGGACTAAACAAATTAGTGCAACATCTATAGGTGGTACAGGAACTCATACGCTTACTTGGACAGATAATACTACTAACACAAATATTCCAGGTAACGGACCTCACAATGTTAATCCAATTGTTTCGCCTAGTTGTTATGAGGTTTTTGCAACTGATATAAATGGATGTTTATCCGACACACAAGAGGTATGTATTTCACTATTCCCTAATATAACTGGATCATCAACCCAATATACCGATACTGTATGTGAAGGTTTTAGTACCACTTTAGATGTAAGTGCTACTGGAGGTTCTGGAGTTGGATATAACTATGATTGGTATGAAGGTGGTGTATTATTAGGTAATGGAACTACTATGAGTGTTACTCCTGGAGTTTCTCCTACTAATTATTATGTAGTTATTACAGATAATTGTACTACACCACCTGATACAGTTGAATATCAAGTTTTTTGGTATGATGTACCTGTATTAGATATTGCTAGAAACAAACCTGATAGCTGTTACCCTATTACAGTAGAATTTAGTAATACTTCTACTCCAAACAACCTTGTTGGTAATACCATTTGGGATTTTAGTGATGGGTCAACATTATCTGGAAATACCGTTACAAATACTTTTAACACCCCTGTTTGTAGAGATTTAACAGTTACTGTTACTACCATTAATGGGTGTGTTTTAGATACTACAATAGCAAATTATGTTTGCCCCAAAGATTATCCTAATGCAGATTTTTATGCTGATCCTGAAGAAACTAATTTCTTATTCCCTGAGATTACATTTACTAACCAATCTACAGGTGCTGGTAGTTTAAGTTATCTATGGAATTTTGGTACTGGTGTAAATCCAGACTCATCAACATTTACCAATCCGATCCACATGTTCCCTGCTGGAGAACCAGGTGTGTATAATGTATGGCTTACAGTAACAAACGAACATGGTTGTGTTGATTCAACAATGAGAGTTGTAACTATTACTGATATCTTCCTGTTTTATGTTCCAAATACCTTTACTCCAGATTCAGATAATTTGAATGAATTCTTTAGAGCTTATGGTGAAGGTATTGACCTATCTCAATTCAAAATGTACATTTTTGACAGATGGGGAGAGAAAATATTTGAAACAGACAATATTGAAGAAGGTTGGGATGGAACATATAAGGGAACACCTGCTCCTATAGGAACTTATGTGTGGAGAATAGAAACGAAAGAGTTATTTGTGAACAAACGTCATGAAATGATGGGACATGTTAACTTATTAAGATAAATCTTCATAAAAAACAAAAAAGGAAAAGCGGTTGAAAATAATTTTCAACCGCTTTTCTTTTTAAACAACTTCTTTATATATCTAGCTATAAAAATTCTATATCTCCCAAGTTACTCCACTATTTACTATTTCATCTATAGAAGAAAATTTAGCTTTCGTTTTTTCATGGCTGATTTGCTCCCATAACTTATCATTAAAAGTAGATGCTTTAACACTTCTTATAACCCCAAAAGCAACAGGCATTTCAGGTAAAGTCATATTAACTAACATATTGTGAAGTGTTTCATCCTCACAATAAGCATCATGCACTAAAATATCTTTTTCGGTAACACCGTTCTCGCCAATAGTAACCACTTCTAATTTTAATCCATTTAAACGAATACCTTTGTTGTTCTCTTTCCCAAATATCATTGGTTTACCGTGTTCTAGCCAAAGCTGATTATCTAATTTTACATCTTTATCAGTAACAGCAGAAAAAACTTTATCATTGAAAATAACACAGTTTTGAAGAATTTCCACTAAAGAAGTTCCTCTATGTTTTTCAGCTTCCACAAAAACTTCAACCATTTTTTTGGGATCAACATCTACTACTCTTGCAAAAAATGTTGCTCCAGCTCCAATTGCCAATTTTCCTGGATTAAAAGCTTTGTCAACTGTTCCGTGTGGAGACGACTTTGTCTGAATACCTGTTTTTGATGTTGGAGAAAACTGTCCTTTGGTTAATCCATAAATCTCATTATTAAAAAGAATCACATTAATATCTACATTTCTTCTTAATACATGAATAAAATGATTTCCTCCTATGGCTAAAGCATCTCCATCTCCTGTAATTTGCCAAACGCTTAAATCTGGATTCCCCAATTTAACTCCTGTAGCAATAGCAGGAGCTCTACCATGAATGGAATGGAAACCATACGTTTCTACATAATACGGAAAACGAGATGAACATCCTATTCCAGAAATAAAAACAATATCTTTTTTCTCTTTCCCTATTTGAGGTAGTGCTTTTTGCATAGCACTCAAAATAGCATAATCTCCACAACCCGGACACCATCTAACATCTTGGTCTGTAGAAAAATCTTTAAAAGTAAGTTCTTGGTCTTTAACTAAGTGTTCCATTAAAATAATTATTTTAAATATTTAGTAAATTCGTTAATTAGTTCTTTTTTAGAAAAAGGTAATCCTTGTACCTTATTATATTGTTGGTAATTAAACTGTGAAAATTCACCCTTAAGCAAACGTATAAATTGACCTGAATTTAATTCACAAACCAATATAGTTTTGTATTTAGAAAAAACTTTATTAGTATTTTTTGGAAGTGGATTAATATAATTAAAATGAGCAAATCCAACGCTTTTATGTTCTTTAGTTAATTCACTAAAGGCAGTAAGAATACTTCCATAAGTTCCTCCCCAACCAACAATTAATAAGTCTCCTTCTGAAGCTCCTTGAACACTAAGTTCAGGAATAAAATTAGCTACTCTTTTCACTTTATCAGCTCTAAGGTTTACCATCTTCTCGTGGTTTTCTGGCTCATAAGAAACATTTCCAGAAACATCTTGTTTTTCTAAGCCTCCAATTCGGTGTTCCAATTCTTTTGTTCCTGGTATAGCCCATTGTCTGGCAAGCTTTTTCTCATCTCTTAAATATGGACTCCATCCTGCTTTTTTAGTTGCCATATTCAGCGTAATTGAAGGCATGTCAGCTAATTTCTTAATTTTCCATGGTTCGGCACCATTAGCAATAAAACCATCACTTAATAAGATAACTGGAGTCATGTGTTCTAAAGCCAATTTAGCCGCTTGATATGCAAAATTAAAACAGTTTGAAGGAGTGCTAGCTGCAATAACAATTACAGGACTTTCTCCATTTCGTCCATAAACTGCTTGCATTAAATCTGACTGTTCCGTTTTTGTTGGCAAGCCTGTAGAAGGTCCTCCTCGCTGAACATCAATAATTACAATAGGAAGCTCTGTCATCATTGCTAAACCAATGGCTTCACCTTTTAAAGCTAATCCGGGACCTGAAGTTGATGTAACTGCCAAATTACCTGCAAAACTTGCTCCTATAGCAGAGCAAATACCTGCAATTTCATCTTCAGCCTGAAAAGAAATAACATCAAAATTTTTATATTTTGATAATTCGTGTAAAATATCTGAAGCAGGTGTAATTGGATAAGTCCCTAAAAATAATTTTAATTTTGTTGCCTCAGCAGCAGCTAACAACCCCCAAGCTGTAGCTATATTTCCGGTAATACTTCTGTATTTTCCTTTTGGCAATGCAGCTGGTTTTATAGTATAGTTAGATGGCAATAATTCTACTGTAATAGCAAAATTATACCCTGCTTTTAATGCAGCCTTATTCGCTTTGGCTAATTCAGGTTGTTTGGAAAATTTGGCATCTAGAAAGTTTTCAGTAATCTCTAACGGTCTATTAAACAACCAATAAACTATCCCCAAAGCAAACATATTTTTACTTCTAGTTCTACTTTTGTTTTCTATATCAAATTGAGTAACACTTTCTTTTGTTAGGGTGGTTATGGGTGCTTGAATTAAATTATATCCATCCAACGTACCATCTTCTAAAGGATTAGAAGTAAATTGTGCTTTCTCAAAATCTTTTATTTTAAAACTATCACTATCTATAATGATTGTCCCTCTATCTTTTATGGATGTTAAATTAGCTTTTAACGCTGCTGGGTTCATAGCTATCAGTACATCTGCCTCATCTCCTGGAGAAAAAACTGATGTACTCCCAAATTGTATTTTAAAACCACTAACTCCAGCTACAGTTCCTTGCGGAGCTCTAATTTCTGCAGGAAAATCAGGAAAAGTAGATAAATCATTACCAATAAAAGCTGTTGTGTTACTAAACTGCGATCCTGTAAGTTGCATTCCATCACCGGAATCACCAGCAAACTTAATTACTACCTCTTCTAGTTCTTCTATATTTTTTGTCATAATAACATTTTTACACTGCAAAGTTACTATTTAGAAGCTTTACAAATTAGTTTGTAAGTCAGGAATATTTTAGAATTAAGTTTCTTTATGAAATTTTTTATTTAGAACCCAAATGCTGCTCCCATTTCCAAGCAGAAAGCATCATTTCATCAATATCATAAATGGGTTTCCAACCTAATAATTGTTGTGCTTTTAGGTTGTTAGCGTAAATAGCCTCTACATCACCTTCTCTTCTTTTTCCTATAACATAATTTAATTTTTTACCACTCACTTTTTCAAACGCTTTTACTGCTTCTAACACACTCACTCCTTTTCCTGTTCCTAAATTAATAATGTTATGATTTTGAAAATCTTTATTCTCAATTAGTTTTTGCAATGCCAACACGTGTGCCGAAGCAATATCGCTTACATGTATATAATCTCTAATACAAGTCCCGTCAGCAGTAGGATAATCACCACCAAAGATGGTTAGCTGTTTTAATTTACCAATAGCTGTTTGGGTAATATAAGGCACTAAATTATTTGGAGTGGAAAGCGGTAACTCTCCATTTAATCCACTTTTGTGAGCCCCAACAGGATTAAAATACCGGAGTGAAATGGCTTTAAAATTTTGATTTGCGAAAATAAAATCATCCACTATTTTTTCGCCCACTTGTTTGGTATATGCATAAGGCGATTCTGCATTTTGCATAGGTGTTTCCTCGGTTACAGGAAGCTCAGTTGTATTACCATAAACCGAACAAGAAGATGAAAAAATTAAGTTTGGGACATTAAACTCTTTTTGACAAGATAAAATATTAATTAATGAATTGACATTATTATCGTAATAACTTAATGGGTTTGCTACCGATTCAGGTACAGCCTTAAAAGCAGCAAAATGGATAATTCCTGAGATATTAGGGTGTACCTCAAACACTTTTTTGGTGGCTTCAATATCTTTTAAATCCACATTGTAATATTGAAACTGCTTGCCAGTAATTTCTTTTATTCGTTTATAAGTAGCCTCAGAAGAGTTCGTATAATTATCTATCGAAATTACTTCCCAATCGGTATTTTCTAATATTTCTATAATGGTATGCGAACCTATATAACCAGCTCCACCTGTAATGAGTATTTTCATTTGTTTATATTTTTATTTTCTTAAATTGGTCAGATGGAACTCGTCTATAATCATTCTCTTGTGTGCTTAAGCTTTAACCATGACTCGTTTCATTGTTAATTTTCTTTTTTATAAGATATACTAGTTTGAGTTAACTTGGTAATACTTATTTTTGTAAAAGTAACATATTCTATCAAAATAACGCTTTGCAACATACAAAATGCCTTATAACCCAAACTGAAGATTTATATCCACTAAAAGGATATGAGAAAAATTACTTAGTAAAAAGCAAGTCGAGCGGTTTTGTATTTTGCTCTAAAATACCTACTGAAGAAGAAATTTATAACCATTACAACAATTATCCAATAGGTTACGGTGCAGATTCAGCAATTACCACCATTAGAATTAATGAAGTTTTAGACGGTTTTGAAAAATTCAAAAAAACCAATAAAATATTAGACGTTGGTTGTGGTCCAGGTTTATTTTTAATTGAAGCTAAAAAAAGAGGTTGGGAAGTTTACGGAACTGAGTTTACTGATAATCAATTAACCTACTTAGAAAACAAAGGTATTAATACATTAAAAGGAAAACTTAACAATGCTTCTTTTGAAGATGAACTATTTGATGTAATTATTTCTAGCGAAGTTATTGAACATATTAATAATCCGGTGGAAGAGATACAACATTTTCATCGTTTGCTTAGAAAAGGAGGTGTAGTATATATCACTACTCCTAATTTTAATGCTTTAGAAAGATATCTCCTTAAAGGAGATTATGATATTATCGAATATCCTGAACACTTATCTTACTACACTCCCAAAACCATTGATTTATTACTGACTCAAAATGGTTTTAAAAAATTAAAAATAACTACAACGGGTATTAGTTTAGCTCGAATAAAAAAAAGTTTGAAAAGAAAAAATAATGAATCTACCGAAAATATTGCTTCAGATGAAATGTTACGAGAGCAATTAGAAACCGGATATAAAAGACATATTAAATCTTTTATAAATGGATTACTCAATTTTTTCGGAATTGGCAATTCTTTAAAGGTTTGGTATGTAAAAGTTTAATGTTTGAAATCATTATAAATCGCTGCATAAATTTTCTCTGCTATTTCAAAATTTCGGTATTTCTCTGCAATAGGTCTTATTTTGTGGTAAATTTCTTCTCTAGAATTCTTACTTAATAAATTACCTATTTCTTTAATAGCTTTTAAATAAGCTGCTTCATTCAATTCTTCTATCACACTTCCTATTTTATTGTTTTTAATAATGTCGGAATCATCAGAAATATCTTTAGTAATTACAACTGGAAGACCTAATGCCCAATACTCTCCATCTTTAATTGGTGTACAATAACGTTTTGTAGGAATAGGTTTAACAGGTGTAATACCAAAATCTCCCAACCCCATATAATTCGGAATTTCATGATGAGCTACAAATCGATGTACAATTGTTTTAGGATTAATCCCGCTTTTAGCAGCATAGTTTTCAATTTCTAATTTAGTGTGAGCAGATAATATTAACGCTCTAAATTTATCTCCCCAATAATTTTCTGCAACTTTTAAAAAATCAAATACATCTTCTTCTAAATAAATGCCTCCAAATTTCCCTGCATACACACCAACAATTTTATCCTGAAGTTTTAATTCTTCCACCAATATGTTATTTTTTAAATTAGCTTCAGAAAACAAAGTTAGATTAACACAAGCTGGTTTAACAAATATATTATTGCCATAAAAATGATACTTTTCTTTCGCATAGCTTTTCATCCCCTCTGTTGTAGCAATTAAATACTTAGCTCTTTTAGTTAATCTCTTTTCAAAGAAAAAAAGTAAGCGATAAACCAACCCATTTTTTTTCCACACCCCATTTTCTACCATAGTTTCTGCATGTGGTTCATAACTATCAACTATAAGCGGTCTTCCTGTAAGTAAAGACAAAATATATCCAATCATACCGGCAGGTGTACACCAACAATGTATCACGTCAATTTTTTCTTTTCTAATGGTTTTTAATAACTTAAAAATAAGTCCCATCCACATCATTAACCCCTTTAAACTTAGTGGATGATAATCAATAAGTATGTTCTTAATCTTAGGGTGGTTATTGTGTATGGGTTGCTTATTTTTCTCAAGTGTTGTAAGAAAAATTTTGCTGTCATCCGAAAAATGATTAGCAATAATATTCAAATAAGGTAAGGTGTACGTTTGTATCAACGCATCATTGTAACTCCAAGAGGTAATAACGAGTATGTTTTTTTTATTTTTCATTACCTATTTTCTTGAAAATTAATACAATTGATGCAGGATAGCTTACAACTGCCAAAAATAAAAAATACAAGCCTCGAAGCTTGTTGTTACCGTTTTTCCACCAACTACCGGCTAAAATAAGGTATAAATTAGAAAAACACTGTTGCTTAAACCAATAGGAATGAAAAAGTTGTTGTTTTTCGCATTTTCTAAATAGATAAATACTGTCTTTTTCGAGTAAATCTACGTTTTTTGACATGTTCTCAGGATGAATTCTATAATTCCACAATACTTCAGAAATAACACCAAATTTAAATCTACTGGCTAACGCTTGAATTAATATATCCTGATCAGCATTATTAGATAAATTAACATCAAAACCGCCTATTTTATGTAAAACTTCTTTTTTAAATACTATTCCTGAAGGTGCTGTATTATAGTTAGCTTTTAGACTCAATAAATCCGATATTTTTAAATTATTTTCTCCTTTTAAAATTCTATTTATTGGTTTAGATTGTTCATCAATCATTTGACAATAGGAATATACTACATCATAATCTGTTGATGTAAGGAATTTTACCTTTTTTTCTAAATTAGTTGCATGCCAAACATCGTCTGCATCTAAAAAAGTAACCAATTCGCCTTTTGCTACTTCTAATCCTTTGTTTCGTGTATCAGAAACTCCTGAATTAGATTTATTGACAAGTTGAATTCTTTTGTCCTTTTCTAAAAACTGATTTAAATTTTTAACTGAATTATCAGTTGAGCCATCGTTTACTACAATCAATTCCCAATTGGTATAGGTTTGATTAATTACCGATTGGATGGTTTCTGCAATGTATTTTTCTGCATTGTAGCAAGGGATGATAATGGAAACTAATATTTTCAGATTAAACCTATTTTTTTTGCTGTTTCGGGTTTGCAAATTAAATAATTCCAAAAGGAAGAAACAGTAATTTCTTCTTTCTGAGTAACTACATCATTTTTATCATCAATATCGAAATATAAATATCCTTTGTCTTTAAAAAGAGTATTGAGCTTAACGGCACATGCTTCATCCCAAATTTCTATTAAAAAATCTGATTTAAATTTATCCATATACTCTCCCATGCCTTCTAATACTTCAGGCTCGTGTGTTTCTACATCAATTTTCATCAAGTCAATTCGCTCTATATTGTTTTTATTTATAAAATCAACTAAGGTAATACATTCTATTTCTAATTCTTTTTGTGGAGTTGTTTCAGATAAAAGCGATTTATTTACAGTAACAGAGGTACAAAAATCATGACCCTCCATTAAAAATACCTTTGCAGTTCCATTAAAATTAGAAGCAGCTTTTGGAACAACTGTAATGTCATAATTATTTATTTCAACATTATAATTCAAATATTCTAAGACTTTGGGGAGCGGTTCAAAAGTATAAACCTTAGCTGTTGGGTTCAATGCTTTTGTAACTAATGAATACAATCCTGTATTTGCTCCAATATCCATTACCACACCAGCATCTACACATAGCTTTCTCCATAGTTTTAGTGATGTTTTTTCCCAACCGTTATCAATTCCTCCCCAAAACAACTCATTTTCTTCTGATGCGCCTAAATGGCACATTTTAAATTGATGATTAGCATCTACCTTAACCGTAAAAACACCTTTAAAATGGAGATGTTTATATATCTTTTCAGGTAAATCCATCCATTTTATCAATGAAAAAATTTGTTTCTTAAATGGAATTGAATTATAAATTTTCTTTACTACTTGCTTCATTATTTATCATATATTTCACACCAAACTTTCATTACTCCAAACCTAAAATCCGTTTCTATTACGTTTAAGTCTGCATCTTTTATTAACTCCAATAATTCTTCTCTATCAAATTCCCAAACATGATCGGCATCTGTGTATTGTATTTTATTCTTTAATTGTGTTCTATAATGATTCAAATAAGTTTTATCATAATCGGGTAATTCTATAAATATTTTTTTAGCATGTGGAACACACTTTTTCAGGAAGTCTAAAGGCTCATCTATATGCTCTAGAATATGTGATAATATAATTACATCAAACTTTTCATTGCATGATTCAAGATAATCAAAAGCATCTCCGTATATAAACTCTAGGTTAGGTTGGTTATGTTTAGATTTTGCTATTTCTACATCTCCTTTTACATAATCAACTCCTACCACTTTTTTAGAAAACTCAGCCAATTTATTGCTCATATCACCATATCCACTACCTAAATCAAGCACTTTGTCTGTTGATTCAACTTGTTTTTTTATAAAATTAATGGTGTGATAACGCAATGAATGGTTTTCATAAGGAAAGTAATTAAAAGATTCTTCGTGAGCCAGTCTGTCAAAAACCCACTCTAAGGTAAGGTATAAATTAAACCTTGTTTTAGGTTTTAGTATAACTAATACTTTTGAAAGTCTATAAAGGAAACTCAATAATAAAACACGTTCTTTTTCTCTTTTTAAATGTAATCCCATTGTATAATTATGCTTTGTTATATAAGTTAATATATGAGTTCCACATTCGCTCAAAATTATACATTTCTAGGGCTGTTTTTTGTCCTTTTTCCTTAAAATCAGCACCATGCTCTAATGTATAATTAATGCCTTCAGCCATAGAAGCTGCATCTTTATAATTAACTAAATATCCATTTTGTTTATGTTGAATAGCATCCAAAGCAGAGCCGGTAGGAGTAGAAACTACAGGAGCAGCATTCATCATGGCTTCCGGTATTACAAAACCAAAAGGTTCGTAGTTAGCAGCATGAGCATAAACATCTAATAGTGCGTATAAAGAAGGAATGTACGTTCTATCTACCCAACCTGTGAATACAATATATTCAAGTACATTCAATTTTTTAGCTAACTGTTGTAGCTCCTCTTTTTGATTGCCCTGACCAACAAATAAAAATAGGACATCAGGATGTTTTGCTATAACTTCCGGAATTGCTTCTACTATGTAGCGATAACCTTTCCATTCAATTAAACGAGCTACTGTTCCAATAATTTTTTTACCTGCTAATTGATACTTTTCTATGATTTCTTTTTTATACGTTTCCGATTGTTGAGTAAAAATCTCAGGTGGGATTCCGTGATGAATCATGGTAATTTTCTCTTTTGGAGCATTTTCTTTCTCAATAATAAATTTTTCTGCTTCTTTAGAAACAGGTACCAAATGAGTTGCATTTTTATTATTTATTCTATCTGCAAAAACCCATTTTGGAGCATAAAAATAATGGAAAGTGGTATCTTGTTTAGTTACCACTCTTTTCTTAACTCCTGCCAAACGAGCTGCCATCAAGCCCGGAAAAGAATCATCAAATAAATGCGTGTGTACCACATTAGGTTTTAGTTTTTTAAACAAATTATACAATTGAAAAAAGGCGCGAACCATCCCTCTTTTTCTTTTATGGTGATCAAATTTATACCAATAACAATCCCAACCGTATTTACCCACATCTTCAATCATCTTTGGTTTTTCGGTATATAGCGTTACAAAAGAGAATTTATGCTCTTTTTGTTGTGCTGCTTTTTCAGCAAACCACTTAAAATAGGGTACGCTAGATTCGTTGGATATTACAAAAACAATATGCATTAGTTGGCTGATTCAGTTAAAAATTGTTCTACTTTTTTTATTAAATTATTATAGGTAAATTGTTTGGCAAAATTGATTCTGCTTTGTACTTTATCTTTTGTTTCTGAAACATGAAGGGTTCTAATTAAATTAATTGCCTCTTCATGATTAGAATAATATAACATCATATCGTCTTTGTTAATAGAGTCTTTAAATTTTGGAGTAATAATAGGTTTTCCCATCGCTAAATACTGTAGTGATTTATGATGATGTACATCGTTTCCATGAACAGTTAAGTCCATGGGAGCTAAACAAGCTTTTGATGCATCTATATAATTTTTAAGATTTTTAAAATGCTCTACCCCATGAATTATAACATTTTTCATTTTTTGTTCTATAAACAATTCAGAAAAAGTTGGATCGTTTGATTGTCTAACCTTACCTATAAATAAGAATAATTCATCAGAAAAGATAATACTCATCTTCTTAATCAACTCAACATCTAATCTGAAATCGATATTTCCAACATAAATTAAATACCCTTTTGGGTATGAGACTTCTGATGTTGGTGTAAATTCTTCTTCTGAAATTCCATGAGATAAAACCAAATATTTTCCTGAGTAATTTATCTCTTTAATAAGTTCTTCTGCTGTTACAATTACACTATCAATATTTTTAAGTAATTCAACTTCTGTTGGAGTTTGATATCTATCAACTCTCATGTAAATTGACTTTTTTGGATTTAAAAATTTCGGATTTAAAAATCGATAAGGATCGAAAGACCAAAATAGATAACTTGTAATATTTTGGGTTTTTAACCATTTTTTTAATGAAGTGGAGACCAAATATTCATTTAGTTTAGAAATTAACCTAAATCTTGTAAGTGGCAATCTATTTTCATAATCAAGAATAATTAAGTTGTCAGAATAGCTATGTTTTTTAATATAAGTAGAAAACAATCCTTTAAATGACCATGTTTTAGGGGAGTTTATAAAAAACACTTTGTTTTTTTTAGACAATTCATACGCCCAGTTTTGTTTTGAGTACCAAACATCTCCCCAAGGTTCATTTGAAATAACTAATAGAGTTTGGTTTTCTAGTTTCATTTTAAAAAAGGTAATTTTTTTTTAATTTCAGCTGCAGTAAAATAAGTTGAGTTAATAGCTGCTTGCTTTTTCCAATCATTTAACAATTCAGGTTTGTCAAGTAAATTTTGTAAAATTTCTTTTAATTCATTTGCTCCTGAATAATTAAATACAGATCCTTTTAGATTTCCTGGTATTTCCAAGTGTTTTGGCAACAGTCCAGGTAATTGAAAACAAGTCATGTCATGAACGGTTCCAGTTGATTTTGTTTTACCTATGTATTCAGTAGTACCCAACGCTTTAAATTCTTTTATACTTGTTGAAAGCACTAAATCAGAAGTTTCCATCTCTTTTAAAAACATATCAGGTGTTGTTAATTCTTCTATTGGGAAGTATTTGGCTATTCCGGGATGTATTTTATTTGCTTTATCCAATTCACTTACTACCCATTTTCCATAATCTGCTATAGCTTTTCCTGCAAATGAGAAAGTAATATTAGCTTGTTTTTTTGCAAAAAAATGAATGGTTTCAATAACATCCTCATACCTTCTTCTGTCTTTATGAATACTTCCTGGAAGAACGATTTTCAATATCGTATTTTCTTTTTGAAATTTCTTATTTTTCTGTTTATTGGCAAGTGTAAAAGGAATAGATAAAAACTTATGTTTTTTAAGCAGAATTGGCTTGTAATTTTTCAAATAATCATACACCATTTCTTCCACAACTATATAATCTATATTCGCAACTATTTTTTGTTTTAGTTTTCGTTCTTTATAATATTTAAGCGTTCTAAATCGAGCATTTAACCAAAAATTTAAATTATGAATGGTGATTATTTTTTTGCAAAAAATATTTTCACAAATTTTTAAAGCAAACTCAAACTTATCAAAGATAGGGTTAAGGATAAATAAATCAATGGCTTCTTTATTACAAACTTGTATTATTTCGTTACAATTTTTTTCAATATCATCTATTATCAAAAATTCTCCTTTACATAGTTCTGAATTGTATTGATGCATTTTATTATACATATCCTGAGTAACGAAAAAAAATCGCTCATAATCTTCGAAAATTTCCGACATAGTTAGCCCATATTGGTAATGATTGATTTCTATTATAGCAACTTTCATTTTTTTGTAGATTTGTCTAAATAAAAAGTAAGACTTTTATTTAACCTGAATTTTTTTACGATATCATTCTATTTTTTAAAATAACTAAAAAATATTTATAGTTTAACCAACAAAAAGGGTGCTTTAATATAGCATTAAATGATAATAATAATGC
>JAVVER010000043.1:0-23682 GCA_032251145.1 Vicingaceae bacterium
GACCCAAATTATAAACAAATATCCAAAGATGATGAGAAGGAGCTTTCTTTCGTCTGAAACAAAATTATAAAAAAAAGTAACTTTTATTTGTTTTTTATGACAGTACCTACGTGCAGTGTGGGGGATTTGATATGAAATGCTTTATTTAAATTCTATTTTGAAGTATTCTAATCTTCGAAGGTTGTCCATCGAAGTGTCTGAGACATATCCTTTAATTAATAAGATTGAATTGTCTATCCATTTAATTTCTTCGGGTCCCCATTCCATTAATTCTATTGAACTAATTTTGTTTATTGGATTAGTATTGCTATAAAGTTCCAATCCATTAAATGTAAATCCAGCAACTAAGTCACAATTTCCAGAAATAATAGTTTTTTTGTCTGGCGATAAAATAGGAAACCCTGCTAAATAATTAGTGTCACCTGATTCCATGTCAATTAAAAGGTAATTATGCCACTCATAAAAAGCACCATATACTATGAAATGATTTAGATTGTCAATTGTTCCAAGATAATGGTACTGCCCATATTTACTATCATCATCGCTGTCATCGTTTATTAAATAAGCATTTTCTCCATTGTTAAGTTTGAATATCAAGGTGTCTTGTATCCTAGTTACCTTTAAAGAGTCCTTATATAAATTCTTAGCTTCATCTTCACTTGGTTTTGGTATAAATATTTTTTCAAATTCTGATTTTTCTATCAACTTCACTTTTGCGGTAATTTCACCCAAATTGAAAGTAATCAAATCAGATTCCTGATTTTTTACTTCGTCAGTAACAACAGTATCAATCCCTATTATTGGGTCAGTATTCGAGTCAACTTTTGATTCTGAACAACCAATTATACCAATAGCCATTATTAGAATATATATATTATACCTCACTTTCTATATTTTAGTTATTTAATTAACAATTTTATTCTCCTCGCTGCCTCAATCGTTCCGCCTTGTGGTTTCTATTATTTTTAAATCAAGCATAAATTTACTAAACCTTTTTCATTACAAAATTTTTTGTACTACTATATTTCTAACTTTTATTTACAAAAAGTGAAAAATCTGTGCAAATCCGTTTAATCCGTATCATCTGTGTTCCCATTCTTTTGTCACTAAAAACCCTCTTCAACCGACATTATTTCAGGCAAACAGCGTGTTGTTAAGCCAAATTTTCAGGTTTTCTATGGGTTTTTGTAGTTGGAGTTGAATTTGATGCCCAAATAATAAATTAAAAACAAGTACTATGAACTTTAACAATTATACCATCAAATCGCAAGAAGCCATTCAACAAGCTCAGCAAATTGCTACAGGTTTAGGACAACAAGCTATAGAAACAGGACATATCCTAAAAGGAATTTTAGAAGTCGATGAGAATGTAGCTCCTTTTATTCTGAGTAAATTGGGCATTAACACCAATGTGTTTAAACAGACTTTAGATAAAATTGTGGAATCTTACCCAAAAGTTTCGGGTGGAAACCAATATTTATCGCAAAATGCGAATAAAGCATTACAAAAAGCTACCGCTTACCTAAAAGAATTTAAAGATGAATATGTAACCATAGAACACTTATTGTTGGCGTTGTTGGATGCAGGAGATACTGTTGCTCAGTTTATGAAAGACAACGGCATTAAAGAAAAAGAAATGAAAGCAGCTATTCAGGAGTTGAGAAAAGGCGAAAAGGTTACTTCTCAAAGTCAGGAAGAGCAATACAATTCATTGAAAAAATATGCTAAAAACTTAAACGAATTAGCCAAAGAAAACAAGTTAGACCCAGTTATTGGTCGAGATGAAGAGATTAGAAGAGTACTTCAAATTTTGTCCAGAAGAACGAAGAATAATCCTATTTTAGTTGGAGAACCAGGAGTTGGTAAAACGGCTATTGCAGAAGGATTGGCTCATCGGATTATTTCGGGAGATGTTCCTGAAAACCTTAAAAACAAGCAAATTTTTGCCTTGGATATGGGAGCATTAATTGCCGGAGCGAAATACAAAGGAGAATTTGAAGAGCGTTTAAAATCAGTAGTAAAAGAAGTAATTGGTGCGGAAGGAGATATTGTATTGTTTATTGATGAAATTCATACCTTGGTGGGAGCCGGAGGAGGAGAAGGAGCAATGGATGCAGCCAATATTTTAAAACCTGCTTTGGCAAGAGGGGAGCTAAAAGCGATTGGAGCAACCACTTTAAATGAATATCAAAAATATTTTGAGAAAGACAAAGCGTTGGAAAGACGTTTTCAAAAGGTGATGATAGACGAACCCAATACAGAAGATGCTATTTCTATCCTAAGAGGTATTAAAGAAAAATATGAAAATCACCATAAAGTGCAAATAAAAGATGCAGCCATTATTGCTGCTGTAGAGCTTTCTCAGCGTTATATTACAGACAGATTTTTACCTGATAAAGCCATCGATTTAATTGATGAAGCGGCTTCAAAATTGCGTATGGAAATCAATTCTAAACCTGAAGTGTTAGATGAGATTGAACGTAAAATTATGCAGTTGGAAATTGAGCGTGAAGCTATTAAAAGAGAGAAAGATGATAAGAAATTGGCAAAAATTCAAGAGGAATTGGCGAATTTGAATGAAGAAAAAAATAGTTTAAATGCGAAATGGATGGCTGAAAAAGAAGTGGTGGAAGGCATCCAAAAAGCCAAAGAAGAATTAGAAAATTTAAAATACGAAGCCGAACAAGCAGAACGAAGTGGCGATTACGGAAAAGTGGCCGAAATACGCTATGGAAAAACCAAAGAAGCGGAAGAAAAGTTAGAGGCTTTTAAAACTGATTTGGCTCAAATGCAATCGGGTTCTAAAATGATTAAAGAAGAAGTTACCATTGAAGAAATTGCAGAAGTAGTTTCTAAATGGACAGGGATTCCAGTAACTAAAATGTTGGAAACGGAAAGAGAAAAATTACTTCGTTTGGAAGATGAATTGCACAAAAGAGTGGTTGGTCAGGAAGAAGCGATTACAGCTGTTGCCGATGCAGTAAGAAGAAGTAGAGCTGGTTTGCAAGATGAAAAAAGACCTATCGGTTCTTTCATATTTTTGGGAACAACAGGTGTCGGAAAAACAGAGTTGGCAAAAGCATTGAGCGAATTTTTGTTTAACGATGAAAACGCCATGACCAGAATAGACATGAGTGAATACCAAGACAAACATTCTGTATCTAGGTTAATTGGTGCTCCTCCAGGATATGTGGGTTATGATGAGGGCGGTCAACTTACCGAAGCAGTTCGTAGAAAACCTTACTCAGTAATTTTATTAGACGAGATTGAAAAAGCCCATCCTGATGTGTATAACATTTTATTACAAGTATTAGATGATGGAAGATTGACCGATAACAAAGGTAGAGTAGTGAATTTTAAAAATACCATTATCATAATGACTTCCAACTTGGGTTCGCACATTATACAAGAAAGTTTTGAAAGCATAGGCAAAATAGACCGAGAAAGCGTCATTGAAAAAACCAAATTAGAAGTTTTTGGATTGTTAAGAAAAACCATCAGACCGGAGTTGCTAAACAGAATTGATGAAACCATCATGTTTACGCCACTAAGTGAAGCAGATATTTATAAAGTTGTAAAATTGCAGTTGGATTTGTTAGCAAAAATGGTGGCGAAAAACGATATAAAACTTACAGCTACTGATGATGCGATACATAAAATAGCTTTATTAGGTTACGACCCTCAATTTGGAGCAAGACCTGTAAAAAGAGTGATACAGAAAAATGTATTGAACGAACTTTCTAAAGAAATTTTAGCAGGACGAGTAACACCAGCATCAGAAATAGTGTTGGATGAATTTGACGGTAAGTTTGTATTTAGAAATAAAATAGAAGGAAAGGAGAAGTAAAAGCCGTCAATCAAACCTAACAGGTTTAAAACTCATTAAGTGGTAAGATTACAAAATTAGTATTTAAAATGTTATTACCGATAATTTCAAGAAATGCAGAAAATTATCGGGAATCTTTCTTCTATTGCTAATCTCTTTGGTAATTAGAGCTAATTTACCAACCAACAACCAACTAATCTTAAGTGTATTATAAGTGGGCTTTTTACTAAATAAATGAATTAATTTTTTTTATTGGAAATAAAAGCTCAACTTTGCCACCGCTTATAACAAAAAGTTGTAAAGCATAACTCGCCAAATTGGTAAAGAGTATTTCTAGCGATCTTTTCGTCCCGCTGTTAATAATCAACATACCGATTCGGTATAAATAAACAAAAAAATGACATTTAAAGAATTAGGTCTTGACGAGCATATCGTGAAGGCAGTTGAAGAATTGGGTTTTGAAAAGCCATCACCAATTCAAGAAGAATCTATTCCATTATTAATTACTGGAGACAAAGATTACGTGGGTTTAGCACAAACAGGAACAGGTAAAACTGCTGCTTTTGGCTTGCCAATGATACAACAAATTGATACGAACCTAAAATCTATCCAAGGGATGATTTTGTGTCCTACTAGAGAGTTGTGTTTACAAATCACTAACGAGTTAAAATTGTATGCAAAATATACAAAAGGTATTAAAGTAGTAGCTGTTTATGGTGGTGCTAGCATTAGCGACCAAATCAGAGAAATTAAAAGTGGTGTAAATATTATGGTGGGAACGCCTGGAAGAACCATTGATTTAATGGAAAGAAGAGTACTAAAATTTGACGAAGTTAAAACAGTAGTGTTAGATGAAGCCGATGAAATGTTAAACATGGGTTTTAAAGAAGACATTACTAAAATTATAGAACAAGCACCTGCTTCAAAACATACTTGGTTGTTTTCTGCAACTATGCCTAAAGAGGTAGAGCGTATAGCTAAAAACTATATGACAGACCCAGTAAGAGTTATTGTTGGAACAAAAAATAGCTCTGCAGCTAATATTGCACACCAATATTGTACAGTAGCAGGAAGAGATCAATATGATGCATTAAGAAGATTTATTGATGTTGCTCCAGGAATGTACGGTATTGTTTTTTGCAGAACCAGAAGAGAAACGAAAGAAATTGCAGACAAATTAATGGCTGATGGCTATAATGCAGATGCATTACATGGCGATTTATCACAAGCTCAAAGAGATGGTGTGATGGCAAAATTCAGAAACAGAAATTTACAAGTGTTAATTGCTACCGATGTTGCTGCAAGAGGAATTGATGTAGATGATTTAACGCACGTTTTCCATGTTGATTTACCAGATGAAATTGAAAGTTATACCCACAGAAGTGGACGTACTGCAAGAGCTGGAAAATCAGGAAGGTCTGTTGCATTAGTTAGCCCTTCAAAAGCGAGCAGAGTACGTTTAGTGGAGAAACAAATTGGTGGTAAAATGGAGTTGATTCAAGTTCCTACTGGTAAAGAAATTTGTTTCCAACAATTAATGAAAGTGATTCAAAACGTAAAAGAAGTTGAGATTAATGAAAAAGGATTAGCTCCTTACATTGCTCAAATTCACGAAGAATTTGCTGACGTTTCTAAAGAAGAATTAGTTGAAAGATTTGTATCCTTAGAATTCAATCGTTTTATTAAAGATTACGAAAAAGCGAGAGATTTGAATATTGATATGAGTACGATGAGAAAAGGAAGAGAAAGAGGCGAGCGTGGCGACAGAAATAGAGGTGAAAGAAGTGATAACACTACAAGAAATACTAGCAGATTGTTCATCAATATTGGAAAAATGGATGGATTTGAAAACAAAGGTCAAATTTTGGGATTCATTTGCAACCAAACAGGTGTTGACGGAAATTCTATAGGAAAAATTGACTTATTTGATAGCTTTGCTTTTATTGGTGTTGACGATAATGTAGGAAATACACTTATCAATAGCCTTAATGGTAGAAATGTTGAGAACAGAGATATTCGTATTGAGTTTTCTAAAGATAAGCCAAGAGGCGAAAGAGGAGATAGAGGTGGAGATAGAGGTGGATACAAAGGCGGTGGAGACCGTGGTGGAAACCGTAGAGAAAGAACTTCATCTCGTTCTTCATTTAAAAGAGAACGTAGAAGCTAAATCTTTGCAAGCAAACTCCCAAATACTTCGTTATTCTCATTTTTGATTCAGTCATTTACTTTAGTAAACTCCTTAGAATCAAAAATTTTGAAAGCCTCGTCTTTGGAAGTTTTCTTATTAAAGTCTTAAAATTGGAAGTTTTCTTACCGATTTTTGAAACAACTAAAAGCTCCATGAGAAATCATGGAGCTTTTTTTATGGGGTGTTTTGCTTAAATAGAACTAATGAAATAATTTTTTATTCCGTAACCATATCAATTTGTCAAAAATTAATAATCTTTTCATCTTTTATATTCCAATTAAAATAAAGCCTTCTATTACTTGAATATGATACTAAACTATCTCCATTCACTTTCTTATCATAAATATATGTGCCAACTAAAGATCCTTCAATCCATCCCCTTTCAATATCTGTTAATTTATATTCGTAATTATAATCCACTCTTTTCTGACCATGATAATTTAAATCAATAGTATCTTTTTTAACGCTATCTCCTATCAAAAGAGTTACTTTGTCTAATTTGACATCGCTTTCACTGCTATTATCACTAGTTGTGAGATCTCTAAAATGACATTTAATTATAATCCCTTTTTTATTTTCATTGCTTTTTATAGAATATGCTTCACTATCAACAGACACAATAGTTGTATCTCCATTAATAAAAAACCACAATCTATTAACATAATCATCAAATTTATAATTTTTATGTTCTTTAGGTACCTTAATATACTCAACTCTCAGCATAAGTCTCTGAGGTATGCTGTCAAACCTTTCATAATAACCTAATCGAACACCATTATAATATGATACTTTCTCATACAAGTTACCATTCTTATAATAACTTCTATAATCACCATCCATAACACCCATTTTGTATTGAGTCTGTGATTTCAAACTACCATTCTCATAATATTCTTCTACAGTCCCATCTAATTTATCATCAACATATCTCCCTTTCTCACTTATTTTTTCATTTTCATAGTAACATACATATTCGTCATTTTTCTTATTGTTTACGATAGTATATTCACATTTAATTTTTGTATCTTCATCTACAACTATTATTTTTTCTTTTTTATCATTTGAACAAGAGAAAATAGACATTAAAATAATCAAATATAAAATTATATTAATCCAGTTTAGTTTAGTTGTTCTTTGATTTATAGATGTTTTTATCATAGAAAATGGAAATAGTGAATTTTTTATAGGTTAAAATTTTATGGGTAATTTATCCAATTTTCTGTTGTAGTTTGAATGCCTCACAACGCATAAGCAGGGCAGGTGTGCGATTTCATGCCACCACCTTCTCCAATACCACCACCAGAGCATTGTCTAAATCCTAACATAATTTCGTGGCTGTAGTTGCCATAAATTTTGTTGAGTGGAAAATCAAAGGCATAACCAACAGTAATTGTATCAAACAATCGGAATTTAATTTGTGCAACAATGGCTTCTCCAGCTCTGTAGCCAATTCCCATAGTAAAGTTTCGTCTATACACCCAAGCAATATTCAAATCTAATGCAGGTGGTCCCATATTGTTCATTTTCAATAAAAATGATTTAAAAACGGTCCAGTCATTATGCACAGATTGATGTCCCATACCTATATAATATTGGTTTACCTGTTTAGACTCTTGTCCGAGTTTAATGTTTTTAAAATAGGTTTGATTGATAGAAAAACTGTAATACACTTTGTTGTTGTACAATAAAATTCCGGGCATAATATCTGGGTAATGCAGTACAGAACCTCCAGCATTATCCAACACTGGGTCAGGATTATTGTTGCCGAAAACATCTGTCATACTATACTGTTGCACGCCAGCAAAAATTCCTGCTCCCAACGTAAGTTTGGGAAAAATCTTTTTGTGGTAGGCATATCCTAATTTAATGTAGGAGCGAGTAGTAAGATGTAAAGCATCTTGTTCAACATAAAGCCCAACAGCATGCGTACCTTTGTTGGGTTTGTAATGGTTGCTTTTAATAGGCATGTGTGCACTTGCAAAATAGGTGCGTGGAGCATTATCAAAACCTACCCATTGCAAACGAGTTCCTGCTTTAAAGTCTAAACATTTAGCAGTACCTGCAAAAGCAGGGTTGTGTCCAAAATTATTAAATGTATATTGCGAGTATTGTGGAGCTTGCTGTCCAAAAAGTGTTTGAACAACCAACATGAAAATAGCTATGTAACTTACAATTTTAAACATATTAACGCATTATAGAAACAGCTCCTTTAAACACTTTTTCATCTCCAAATTCAGGAGTAATTTCTAAAATATAGTAAAAAGTAGAAACAGGTAAATCTCCACCTAAATATTTAGCATCCCAACCATCACCATTTTGGTAATTTTCCTCATGGTAAACACGTTGTCCCCAGCGGTCGAAAATATATACCTTATTTTTTGGATAAAGCTCAATAAATTCAATACGCCAAGTATCATTAGCTCCATCGCCATTAGGTGTAAAAACTTGTGCTGGTATCGGGTCAGGACAATCAAAAGGTGTAATATCAACCTCTGTGGTATCTGTACAACCGTTATTATCTGTAGTAATTAGCGTGTAGCTGCCAATTGGTACACTGCTAAAAAAACCAGTAGAACTTTGTCCTACACCAACCAACTCATGGTTATAAGGAGCATCACCACCATCAGAAGAAACTACCACATCTGCAACTGTTTGATTACATTCTTTTATAATGGGTGTAGCTTCTGTAGTAATAATGGTTGTATTAATAAAAATAGAAGCAGAGACGTTATCAGGAAAGCAGCCTGTTGAGGTATTCATGTAAACAATAGCTGTTTGGTTGTTGGCAGGAATATTAATTACAGAACCATTTCCAGGAACGGTATCTCCATTAATTACCCACACGTAAGTTGGGTTTACAGCTCCTGCTGAAGAATCTGCAGTAAGCTGAATAGGAGTGTTTTGGCAAACAGGTCCAGCAGTTACATCAGGGTTGCTGTTAATGATAACACTAACAGGGCACTGAGCTTTCACAAAGAGTGAAAGTACGCAAAAAACAATAGTGATAATTAACTTATTCATTGCTGCTAAATTACAATTTATTTTGATTTAGAAGATGAGGTAATTATTTGGATGTTTAGCTTTTTGGTTTAAGATTATGACTTTAATTAATTAAATTCATAAGACTTAGTATAACAATTTTTTATAAATTGAATTACTTCAATAGGAAATCTGTAACTTTGCCACTTAAAAATTTATTATAAAAATTAATGGCAAAAGTAAAAAAGTTAGATGATACGCAACTCCTTGTGGATGTTATAATTAAAGGATTGCAAGATGTGAAGGGAGAAGACATAGTTAGCATAGATATGCGAAAGTTAGATAATGCAGTAACCGCGTTTTTTGTAATCTGTACTGGAAATTCTAACACACATGTAGCTGCATTAGGAAGTGCTGTAGAGAGAGAAGTAAGAAAAACATTGAAAGACAGAGCATGGCACACCGAAGGATATAGAAATGCTGAATGGGTTTTGTTGGACTATATAAATGTAGTAGTACACATTTTCCAAAAGGAACAAAGAGATTTTTATAACCTAGAAGGATTGTGGGCAGATGCAGAAATAACACAAGTAAAACAAGCTTAAATAAACGTATTGAATGGAAAATAACAATAATAAAAAAGGGAATTTCCCACCAAAAAATAACAAAACACCGAATAAAAAACCATTTAGTTTTTATTGGATTTATGCCATTGTTGGTATAGTACTTTTATCACTTCAGTTATTAAACTGGAGCGGAGGCTCTTCTGTAATTACCGAAGCTGAATTTCAGGAAATGGTGATGCAAGGAGATGTAGATCAGGTTGTGGTAGTAAAAAACAAAGGTGTAGCCAGAGTTACCCTTACTCAAGAAGCATTATCTAAAGAAGAACACGCTAAGAAAATAAAAAACAACAATTTTAATAGCGGAAATAGAGGTCCGCATTATACTTTTGAGTTTAACTCTTTAGATAATTTTGATAAAGACCTAAAACTATGGTCGGATGAAAAAGGTTTGAAATACAAAACTGTAACCGAAGAAGATTGGCTAGGAGGTATAATAGGCTTTATTTTACCGATATTAATTATTGTTGGAATATGGATGTTTTTGATGAAAAGAATGTCTGGTGGAGGTGGTCCGGGTGGACAGATTTTCAACATAGGAAAATCTAAAGCTCAGTTATTCGATAAGGAAAAAAGTGTTAAAGTAACCTTTGAAGATGTTGCCGGATTAGAAGGAGCAAAAGAAGAAGTGCAAGAAATTGTTGACTTTTTGAAGAAACCCGAAAAATACACCGAATTAGGAGCAAAAATTCCTAAAGGTGCTTTATTGGTAGGTCCTCCAGGAACAGGAAAAACCTTGTTGGCAAGAGCAGTAGCAGGAGAGGCTAAAGTGCCATTTTTTTCCTTATCAGGTTCAGATTTTGTTGAGATGTTTGTTGGTGTGGGAGCGTCTAGAGTAAGAGATTTGTTTAAACAAGCAAAAGAAAAATCACCATCCATTATTTTTATTGATGAGATAGATGCAATCGGTCGGTCAAGAGGAAAAGGAATGGCTCAAGGAGCAAATGACGAAAGAGAAAACACATTAAATCAATTGCTTACAGAGATGGATGGCTTTGGAACAAATACAGGTGTTATTGTTTTAGCAGCAACAAATAGAGCTGATGTGTTAGATAGAGCTTTAATCAGACCAGGACGTTTTGATAGACAAATTCATGTAGATTTACCTGAACTGCACGAAAGAGAAGAAATATTTAAGGTTCATTTAAAACCGTTAAAAATTGACGAAACCGTTGACAGATTCTTTTTAGCAAAACAAACTCCTGGATTTTCAGGAGCTGATATTGCCAATATTTGTAATGAAGCTGCATTAATTGCTGCCAGAAAACAAAAGAAAGTTATTGGAAAGCAAGATTTCTTAGATGCAGTTGATAGAGTAGTAGGTGGTTTAGAGAAGAAAAATAAAATTATTTCTGACCACGAAAGGAAAACCATTGCTTACCACGAAGCTGGACATGCAGCTGTAAGTTGGTTGGTAAAATACGCTTCGCCTTTGGTAAAAGTAACCATTATTCCTAGAGGTAGATCCTTGGGAGCAGCCTGGTATTTACCTGAAGAAAGACAAATTACTACTACAGAGCAACTTAAAGACGAAATGTGTGCCGCTTTAGGAGGTAGAGCTGCCGAGCAAGTAATTTTCGGAAAAGTTTCTACAGGTGCATTAAGCGATTTAGAAAAAATTACTAAACAGGCTTATGCCATGATTAGTATTTATGGCTTAAGCGAAAAATTAGGAAACATAAGTTATTACGATTCTACAGGTCAGTCAGATTATTCTTTTTCTAAACCTTACTCTGAAAAAACAGCTCAGCTGATAGATGAAGAGGTAAGCAAGCTGATTGAAGAATCTTATACAAGAACAATTAAAATTCTTACCGAGAATAAAGACAAGCTAACTCAATTGGCTAATATTTTATTAGAAAAAGAAGTAATTTTTAGAGATGATTTAGAACTAATATTTGGAAAGAGTGCTTTTGAAGAAGAGTTAAAAGAAGAAAAGAAAAGTTCTAAGAAAATAAATCAAGAAGAAGTTAATAATAACAAAGAAAAAGTTGTTGCTGAGACTGTAAAACCAGAAGAAACGAAAACTGAAAAAAAAGACGATAACATAGATACAGCTTAAAGCTAAAAGTGCATGCAAAAAGATTGGGTTTTGATATACACAACAACAAATAATAATAGTGCTCAAATTGTAAAATCTGTATTAGGCAGTGAGGGAATTAATGCAGTTGTTGTTAATAAAAGAGATTCCATGCATTTGCATTTGAATAATGCTTCAGTTGAAGTGTATGTTAAGTCTGATGATGCTATAAAAGCAGTAAACATTATCAATAAAAACGAATTATAGCCAAATGTTACAACGTGCCATAACCGGATTTTTGTTTGTGTTGGTGTTAATTACCACCATTTATTTTGGAGCCTATTCCACCTTGTTTTTATTTATGGTTATTGTGTTACTGGGTATTGATGAGTTTTATTCCTTAGTAAAGAAAAACAAAACCGTAAACCCTCAAAATTTTCAAGGAGTTTTTACCGGACTTACCTCTTTTGTATTATTGGCTTTTGCCGCTCAACAAATAATGGATATAAAATATACTTTGTATCTTATTCCATTGTTCTTTCTAACTTTTATTATAGAGCTTTACCGTAAAAAAGATCATGCATTTATAAATATCGCTTATACTTTATTAGGTATTTTTTATGTTGCTTTTCCTTTTGCTATGTTATATCATTTAGGCTTTTATCAGGAAAATCAGTTTACATCAACATTTAGTTTTCAAGTTATTATAGGCTTTTTCATATTATTATGGTCGAGCGATACTGGAGCTTATTTAGCAGGAAAATTTTTTGGGAAACATAAACTTTTTGAAAGAATTTCACCTAAAAAAACGTGGGAAGGAACTATAGGAGGAGGAGTGTTGTCTTTAATTGCAGCTTTTGTTATCAGCTTGTTTTTTCATAGTATTGATTTAAAAGATTGGATGATATTGGCAATAATCACTGTAGTTTTTGGTGGCTTAGGCGATTTAGTAGAATCTATGCATAAAAGAAACTTAAATGTTAAAGATTCAGGAAACTTACTTCCGGGGCATGGTGGTATTTTAGACCGATTTGATGGCTTATTTATAGCTGTTCCTTTTATATATACTTATTTAGTTATAGTAGCAAATTGAGTATATTATCTCGATCTTTAATAGCTGTTTTTGCGAAACTAGATACGAGATTTTATTTGCTAAATACCTTATAAACCTGAGTTCGAATTATTTTAAAATACTGTTTTCCATAAATTTAATTAATACCTCTCCTGTTACTTATTAAACAAACGATAGAAGAAAGATTATTTATCTGAATATGATATTGTTATTTAGCTTTGCTTTATCGTTATATTTCCGACAAGTTAATAGTATAAAATTATTTCAAATCCTTTAAGCGTTGGCTTAAAACCTTTAAACATATTTTAGGATGAGACAAGCGTTGCAAAGTTTTTTAAAAAACCTGTTGTAAAAACTCTTAGAAGTTATCTTTACCTAACTCGTGTTATAGTAAGAAAATATTATCCTACGTTCTTACAAAATTGGTTCAGGGTATTTTCAAATTTTAGTTTTTTGCAAATGTGAGTAATTATATTACTTGTCTTAACAATTAGTTAATATTTAAAAGTCAGTTGTAACTACTTTATAAAGAAACGTTTTTAGGGGCGTTAATAAAATTCAACTTGTTATTTGTATTAAAAAAACAGCACTTTTCGTCTTAAAACATTACCAGAAAATAACACTAATGTAACATTGGATTAACGTCTCATTTAAAGAGTTGTAATTCCTTTGCACCATCAAATAATAAGGAAAAAAAATGAACAAATTAGTAATAACTTTTAGTTTTATATTAATATCAACGTTAGTATTTTCACAAGGAAAAATAAAAGGAAAAGTAGTTAGTTCTGAATCTGCAGAAGAACTTATTGGAGCAACCGTTTTTGTTAAAGGAACTTCTATTGGAGCTGTTGTAGATTTTGAAGGAAACTATCTTATACATAATGTTCCAACAGGAAAACAAACACTTATTTGTTCTTATATTTCTTTTAACTCAGATTCCATAGAAGTTAATATAGTAAATAATCAAGTAACAACACATAACTTTTCGTTACAAAACTCATCTGTATCACTTTCTGATTTTGTGGTGGAAGCCAAAGCAGTTAGAAGTTCAGAAAACTATATGCTTAAAGTAAAACAAAAATCGGCAACCGTAATGGAAGGAATTACTGCTCAGGAAATTACCAAAAGAGGCGATAATGATGTAGCTAGTGCTGCAAAAAGAGTTACAGGTGTAACTATTGAAGGCGGTAAATATGTTTATGTAAGAGGCTTGAGCGATAGATACAGTAAAACCACCCTTAATGGAGCTGAAATTCCAGGCTTAGACCCCAACAAAAATGCAGTGGAATTAGATTTATTTCCTACCAACATGATTGAAAACATGACCATAATAAAATCATTTTCTCCTGATTTACCAGGAAGTTTTACAGGAGGATTATTAAACATTGAAACGAAAGATTTTCCTGAAAAATTTACCTTACAATTTTCTGCGGGAGTTAGCTACAATTCGCTTTCTAGTTTTAACGACCAATTTTTATCTCACGGAGGTGCTTCATCTGAATTATTTGGTAAAGATGATGGAAGTAGAGATATTCCCGAGCCAGTATTAAACGGTAGTGTTCCTCCTTTATTTGTAAATAATGCTCAGTTGGAAACCGTTACTAAATCTTTTAGCAAAGAAATGGAAGGGGTGGAGTCGCCTTCATCAATTAACCAACGTTATTCTTTATCTGTAGGAAACCAAAAAACAGTTTTTGGAAATACTTTAGGCTTTGTTGCCGGACTTTCTTACTCAAGAGAGTTTGTACACAAACAACAAAATGCATTTTCGGGAAGATATAGCTTAACAGGGAGTGTTGATGAGGTGGAAGAATTAATTACACAGCAAGAACTAAATGATACTAAATCTCAGGAAGAAGTGTTGATGGGAGCGTTAGGAAACCTTTCTTACAAAATAGGAAAAAACAACAAGTTGAGTTTAACCTATGTCCGTAATCAAAGCGGTACTAAAGAAACTACTTTTCAGGAAGGTAGTTTCCCGAAAGAAGACCAGGGATTACACTACCAAACAAGAAGTTTATCTTACCAAGAAAGACAGTTAACCAGTTACCAATTAAAAGGCGATCATTATGTTGAAGGGTTAAAAAAACTTAAAATTGATTGGTTAACAGCTTATTCTACGTCTTCTCAATATACGCCAGATCAACGTTATTTTTCTAATGATTACACTATTAGTACAGATAATGATACAACTTACAGTATAAATGCTTCAGCCTATCCAGCTCCTGCTCGTTTTTACAGGTATTTAGATCAAACTACTTTTGATGCCAAACTAAACTTAGAGTTTACCATGTTTGAAAAGGATGGTAAATCATCAAAAATTAAATTTGGTGGAGCATATTTGTATCAAGATAGAACATTAAACGAATTTAGATACAACTACAGAAAACAAGGTGCTAATTTGTTTGCAGGAAGTGTTGTGGATTATTTAGCTGATGAAAACATGACTTTACCCTCACCAGGAAATCCTGTTTCTCAATATGTTTATATGGAAGAAGCTTCTGAAAAAAGAAACAACTACGTAGGAGAGCAAATTATTACTGCGGCCTATTTAATGGGAGATGTTTGGGCTACCAAAAAATTAAGAGTTATTGGTGGAGCAAGGTTGGAAACTACTTACATTACGAGTGTTAGTGAAGATGAAACACAACAAGCTGGTTTGCTAGAAAGTGTGGACATTTTACCTGCTATTAATACTTCTTATGCACTTTCTCCTAAAACAAACTTAAGAGCAGCTTACTCTAGAACATTGGCAAGACCTACCTTTAGAGAAATTTCTGGATTTGCTTCTTACGATTTTGCTGCCAACTGGATAATTATAGGTAATCCGGAATTAGATAGAACATTGGTAGATAATTTTGATTTAAGATTTGAATTGTTCCCCAATTTAGGAGAGTTGGTTTCTTTCGGAGTGTTTTATAAAAACTTTACCAACCCTATTGAGTTTGTATTTAACACACAAGCTCAAAATGATGAGTTAACCTGGAGAAATGTTGAAAACGGTAAACTTTATGGAGTTGAGGTAGAAGTAAAAAAACAATTGAATTTTATTTCTAATGATAAACAACAATTTAGCATTGGCGGTAACTTTTCTTTAATTACTTCAAAAGTAGATATTGATAAACAACAATTAGAATTAATAAGAGCTCAAGATCCAAGTGCTTCAAGTACAAGAGAAATGTACGGTCAATCGCCATACATAGTAAATGCTTTTTTAGGATATAACAATGATTCGTTAGGCTTATCTGTAAACTTAAACTACAATGTTGCCGGAGAAAAAATCACCTTAGTGGTAGTAGATGCAACGCCTAATGTAAAAGCTCAACCAGTACATCAGTTAAACGTTAACTTAACCAAAACCTTAGGAGATCATTTTAAACTAAGAGTTTCCGCATCTAACTTATTAAACCCTATTGTTAAACAAACACAAGTCTATAAAGATGTGGAATATACATTCAACTCTTATCAGTTAGGAAGAACATACGGAGTTAGCTTGAGCTACTTGTTTTAGAAGAAAAAAAATCACATTTAATTTTTAATCCCAATAAGTGAAAATACTTATAGGGATTATTATTTTAATTTAGAAAGTTTCTTTTTCCAAACGCTAACTTTCTTCTTCCATTTATTTATAAAAGGTTCTTTGTTTTCTTCTTCTTCATTTTGAGTTCCTATTAATAACGCAATTGGTTTTAGTGTCTCAAACTCTTGGCAAACTACTTTAAGCATAGCGGCAAATGGTAAAAACAATACCATTCCTGCAACTCCCCAAATAGTAGCACCAATAATTAAACTTAAAATGGTAGTTAAGGCATTAACTTTTAAACTTCCACCAACAATTTTAGGACTTAAAAAGTTATCGGTAACTAACTGAACTGCCCAAAAAAGTATAGCAACTTGTGCTCCCATAAAAAAAGAACTATACGCCATCATGGTATATAAAATTGGAATTATGGCACCAAATGCAGTTCCTATGTATGGAATGATAGAAAGTGTTGCTGCAAAAAAACCAAACAAAAACGGATGGTCAACGCCAATTACCATTAATCCAAAACTGTTGGCTAATCCAATAATAAAAATAAGCAAAATCATTCCAAATAAATATTGCTGACCAACTTGCTGAACAGATTTTAACATCTTGAATACACGGTTGTGGTTCTCTTTTGCAGCAAAAGCTACAAAGCCTTTGGTTAAGCCTTTTCGGTAAATTAAAATTAAAAAAGTAAAAATTATGGTTGCAAATAAGCCGGTTATAAAATTAGCAGTGCTGTTAAATGTTTGCTGAGCTAATGTTCCTGCAGTTTTTTTAAGCCAACCTCTATTTTCTGCTAACAATTGGTCTTTGTTTAAACCTTCAACAAAATTGATGTTATTATTAATGTAAACAGTAGCATTGGCAATTACATCTAATACTTTTTCTTGAAAATCGGTTAGTTCTTTAGATAAGCCTATAAGTTGTGCAGAAAAAATGTAGATACCTCCGCTCAGTACTAAGAAAACGATGAAAATAGATAAAAAGGCAGCAATTAAATCGTTCATTCCCCAGCGTTCAAAACGTTTGGCAAGTGGAAATAAAATAAACGATAAAAACAAAGCAAAAGCCAAGGGGATAAGAATAGCTTTTGCAAAAATTAGCACTACAAACAACAAAAAAATAGTTGCAAGGGCAAAAAATAACTTTTGGAAGGAGATATTCATGTATTTAAAAATTGCTTGTTTTTACCAAAAATAAGAAAAGTTTTATGGCTTATTCATTTTATGTTTTATTTTACTATTTTTGTAACCATTGTGTAAGGTTTAACAACTTGGTTATGAAAGAGTATTTATCGTTAGCAGAAACATCAAAACTTATAGGTAAAAGTAAAGAAACCTTAAGAAGGTGGGATAGAGAAGGAATTTTAACAGCTGTAAGAGAGCCTGTTTCTAATTATAGAGTGTATAAAAAAGAAGATGTACAAACGCTTTTAGGCTCTCTATTTGAAAATGTTATTGAAGATGAAGTATCTAATGTTGTTGAACCACACCATGATTATACTGTTTTAGAACTTTTTGCTGGAGCTGGAGGCTTAGCAATTGGAATGGAAAAAGCAGGATTAAAATGTGTTGCCCTCAATGAAATTGACAAGTGGGCTTGTCAAACATTAAGAAAAAACAGACCTAATTGGAATGTTTTAGAAGGAGATATTAAAGATTTTAATTTTTCCATATACAACGAAAAAATTGATATTGTAACGGGAGGATTTCCTTGTCAGGCATTTAGTTATGCAGGAAAAAAACTTGGATTAAATGATGCTCGTGGAACATTGTTTTATGAGTTTGCCAGAGCAGTTAAAGAAGTTAATCCAAAAATATGTATTGGAGAAAATGTAAGAGGTTTATTAAGCCACGAGAAAGGCAAAACCTTGCAAGGAATGATTTCTATTCTTGATGAAATTGGCTATAATGTAGTCCCAGTTCAGGTTTTAAAAGCAATAAACTATAGAGTTCCGCAAAAAAGAGAGCGTTTAATTTTGGTTGGGATAAGAAAAGATATAAATATTGAATATGAATATCCTAAGCCACACAAAAAAGTTTATAATTTAAAAGATGCCTTAAAAAAAGGAGCTTTATTTAATAGCGATGTTCCTAAGTCGGCAGGAGCAAAATATCCTGAGTATAAAAAGAAAATTCTTGATTTAGTTCCTCCTAAAGGTTATTGGAGAGATTTACCTTTAGATATTCAAAAAGAATATATGGGAGGTAGTTTTTATCTTGGTGGTGGAAAAACAGGAATGGCAAGAAGAATTGGTTGGGATGAGCCTTCTTTAACATTAACATGTAGTCCTGCTCAAAAACAAACAGAAAGATGTCATCCTGATGAAACCAGACCATTTACCGTTAGAGAATATGCAAGAATACAAACTTTTCCTGATAAATGGGAATTTGCAGGTTCTGTTGCTCAACAATACAAACAAATAGGAAATGCTGTACCTGTTAATTTAGGACAAGAAGTAGGATATTCAATTGTTAGTTTTCTGAATAAATACTATCAAATTAAAAGTCAAAAAGTGGCGAATTTCTAATTTCTTCCGTTAATATATTACAACCTTCAGTTATAAAATCTTTTGTATCAAGATTATTTATGCATTTGTGCAAAGAATCTACTAAACCATCATAAAAATCAGGAAAGCCAGTTAATCTATGCCAAAATTCTTTGCCAATTATTACAGAGTGAGATTTGTCAATAATTTTATAATGCATACTTAATTCTTCCGTTTCTCCATATAAAACACCTACTATAAAATCGGAATTATTTATATTCTTGAAAGCATTATTGGTTCTTGCTAAATTAATAGTTGTGGTAAATTTTCTAATTAAGGGTTTAACATCTTCTGAATTAATAGTATTGGGACCAGATTTTAACTGACACCACTTTTTTCTATTATCAATTTTGTCAATAAACTCAATGTCCATTCCTTTTATAAGCGATCCATTAGCAATTTCTAATTCTACAAACATATTTTGAATGCGAGTCCCAAAAGAAGTGTTAATAGAAGTGCCAAGAACCCTCGGATAATACAGAGCTTTTGCAACGCCTTCTGGACTATAATTATTCTCTAAAACTTTAGATAAATATTTTACAACTATTGGGTTAATATTGTATGACTTCAGTTTTGAATGTGTTTTCATACATGCTTCTATATGATTTTTGAAGATATACGTTTCGAAATAGTCAACAATTTTACTAGTCAGTTCATTTTTAGTCATAGTTGTTTTTTATAAAAGGATAAAGAAATAATGTTTTGACTTATTAGTTTAACAAAAATAACTTTTTTCTTCAACTAAGCAAACTAGCATATAAAACCCAATTTCTGCGTATTTTTGCACTCAAAATTTGTAATATGGCTTCTTCTCAATTTAAAAAATTCGGTATTTTAATAGCAATTTTAGTATTACCTTCTTTGTTTTATTTATTGCTATATACTGGTGAGCATAACTTTACTAAGTTACCCGTTTATGGGAATAAAACGGCTGTAGAAAATGCAGATGGAAGCTTTGATACCACCTATCATCAAATTCCTTATTTTGAGTTTATCAATCAGGATGGTAAAAAAGTTACTCGAGACGATATGTTGGGAAATGTGTATGTAGCTGATTTCTTTTTTGTTACTTGCCCTACCATTTGTCCTAAAATGACAACCAATATGAGGTATGTACAAGACAAGTTTTCCGACAGAAAAGAGTTGAGGTTTTTATCTATTACAGTAAATCCAGAAGAAGATTCTGTATCTGTACTTAAAGAGTATGCTAAAAAAGTACATGCCAACACCGATAATTGGGATTTTGTAACCGGGAATAAAGAGGAGATTTATGATATTGCTTTTAACGGTTTTTTTGTAAATGTTGCCAAAGATTCTATTGCCGAAGGAGGTTTCTTACATTCTCAGCTGCTTATTTTAGTTGATAAAAAAGGTAGAGTAAGAGGTTATTTTGATGGAACAGTATTTTCTGAAATGAAAAAAGATTTAACAGATGCCATTGATATTCTTTTTAGAGAAGAGACAGTTCCACTAAAAGGCAGCAACAAAAATAAAATAGAACAGAAGAAGGAGAAAGATTAGAAATTAGAGATTAGAAATTAAAAGACAGCAGGTTATAACTACTAATAACGATTAACATATAACGGAATAACTAACTTTAGTTACAATACCTATTAATTAACAAATAAACACTGCCTAAGCCTAATTCTCCGGCTCTACTGAGGTCTTTACAGGCTTGTTCGTGGTTGTTTAAAATAAGTAAGATTAATCCTCGGTTTAGGTAAGCTTCAGAAAAACTGTTGTCCAACTCAATAGCAACACTAAAATCTTCAATTGCATTAATGTATTTAGATAATTGAAAGTATAAAATTCCTCGATTAAAAGCGGCATATTTAAAATTAGGGTTTAACTCTATAGCTTTATTGTAATCTTTAATAATCATATCAATATTAATGTTAGAATTTTCTGATTCGTTAAGCATTTGATGAAATAAATTAGCACGAGCAAAATAAGCTAAGTAATAGTTTTTATCTATAAACAAGGATTTATTAAAATCTAAAATGGCTTTTTCGTGTTGTTTTAAAGAGGCATAAATAACTCCTCGCTGAATGTATAACTCCGCATTATTAGGGTTTTTAGTGATTTTATCATTTATAAAACGCAGCTTTTTTTCTTTTAATGGAATATCTAAAACTTCTTCATCTTCCATTTTTAGAACAAAGTAAGGCGTGTAAGATTTATAGCTTTCGTTCCACGAATCGATTACTTGCTTGTTTTTATTTTGGGCTAATAAACTAATATAATAAGGAGATGATAAGGAAATGTTTTGGTCGCTATATTTAGTAACATTTTCATTGGTATTATTGCTAAATGAAGTTAATCTAGCTAAAAACTCCTCTTCAACTTCTTTTAAACTATCCGAAACATTGTTTTTAGTCTGATTGATTAGTTGAGCCGTTTCTAAATCTATTTCGGCTTTACTAATGTTGCCTAATTGTCTGTAAATATTGCTTCTTAGTTTGTATCCATCCACAAAATCGGGGTAAAGTGCTATTGCTTGTTCCACATCTGCTAAGCTTTCTTTGTATTTTTTTAGCTGATTAAAAATAGCTGCTCGGTTATAAAAAGCCAAAATATTTTTTGGACTCAAGAAAATAACTTTATCGTAATCTTTCAACGCATTTTTAAAATCATTTTTTTCAGCATACAAAATGGCTCTATTGTAATATGCTGTTGCCGATTCTGGTGAAATGCTAATCACTTTTGATAAACTTTTCAGGGCTTCATCATTTTGTTCGAGTTTTATAAAAATCATGGCTTGCTGAAAATAAGCATAGGTATTTTCGGGTTCAATTTGTAATGCAATTTGAATATTGGTTTGGGCGGTATCGTAATTTTCTAAATAGTAGTGAGCAGTTGCTTTTCGCACATAAGAAGAAGCGTTAAATTTGTTGTTCGCTAATATAAAGTCGAAATCGGCAATAGCTTCTCTGTATTGCTTGTTTCCTAATTTAGACATGCCTCTAATAATATACGTTATTTCTTTTCTAGAACCATAATGAATGGCTTTATTACAATCATCTATGGCTTTGTCATATTGGTTGAGGTAACTGTAAACCAACGCCCTATTTAAATAAATATCCGGATTTATAGGGTTAAGTTCAAGTGCTTTATTAAAATCTTCAAAAGCACCATCATAGTTTTTTAGTCGCTCACGAGCCGAACCCCTAATAATATATAAATCTGTTTTTAAAGGGCGTAGCTTAATGGCTTCAGTAAAATCCATTTCTGCTCCAGCAACATCGCCAAGTTCAATTTTAGCAATACCTCTGTAATAATAAGGCTCATAGTTAGGAGGATAGTTTTCAATAACATAATTGAATTTTTGTATAGCACTTTCGTATTGTTTTTCAGAAAGTTCCAACCTACCTACCAATAGCTTGTTTTCAGTTTTTAATTGAGTAAAAGCAGGTAACACACTTTGTGTTAACACAAAAAAGAGCAACAACCTTATGCTAAATAAAGAGATTTTAAAAAACTGTTTTTTATTATGAAGTAGGTAGATATTTAGATGTATGATACTAGGTTTGTATTAAAGTTTTCGTTGATAAAATTACAAAAAATGAATGAATACAATTAATTAAGTTACTAATTGATTAGCTTAAATTTTGCGAAAAAAATATTAGGCAAAATTTTTTAAAGTTATTAGATTCTTAAGCCGATAATACAAACATCATCTACTTGTTCTAGTTTTCCTTTCCAATCTTTAAAGTGTTGTTCTAAAATGATTTTTTGTTCGCTCATGCTTTTATCTTGAATACTTAAAAGTAAGTTTTTAAAAGGCTTATACATCATTTTTTTACCTTTTTCACCACCAAACTGATCAGCATATCCATCAGTAAACACATAAATAGTGTCGCCTTTTTTTAAGGAGATATCGTGAGTGGTAAATGGCGTAGGGTTGTCCACTTTTCCAATAGCTTGTTTGTTGGGTTTAATTTCAATAAGCTCTGCCCAACTCTTTCGCAAATGCTCCCCCCAAAGTTTACTAGACTTTGTTCGCCCCGAAGGGGAGGAACTCTCGCCCACAACCCCTTTGTTTTCTGGATGGCTTGTGTGTGGATTTCCCTCCCCTTCGGGGAGGATGGGAGGAGCTTTTTTAATAATATAAAGCGAATTGTTAGCTCCAGCATATTGAAGTGTAGCTACTGTTTCAGGATTGTTTAACTTCAAGCTTTCAACATCAAACCTTAAACTACATAGTGCGATATCCATTCCGTCTTTCACTTCGTCTTCACTTTTTTCAAATTCTTGTACTACAATTTCTCTTGTTTTATCTAAAATTTCACCGGGTGTAGTAAGTTTAAATTCATTAACACTTCTTTTTAAAGCATTGTTGCAAATTACGCTAACCATAGCTCCTGGTACTCCATGTCCGGTACAATCGCAGGCAGCAAAAAATATAGCAGCCCCCTCCAAGTCCCCTTCGGGGAGGGTTGGGGAGGGGCTTTTCTCTAACCAATAAAAATCTCCACTTACCACATCTTTGGGTTGATAGATTACAAAACAATCTTTTAAATGTTGTTCAACAATTTTAATAGGAGGAATTATTGCTTGCTGTATTCTTTTGGCGTAATCTATAGAATCTCTAATTTCTTTGTGTTGAGCTTCAATTTCGTGTTTTTGTTGTACAATAAGAATGTTGGCTTTTTTCTTAAGTTTATAACTTCTATAAGCCAGCAATCCCAAAACAGATACAACAATTAAAAAAATTACAGAAAGCCAAATAATGTTTTTTTGTTCTTCAATGGTAGAAGTTTTGGTTTCAATAATTTTATATTGATTTTGGATGTAAGCCTCGTTGTCTTTTACCAATTGTTCTTTTTCGGTAAGTTCTTTTTCCGTTTCGGCAAATTGGTTTTTAATTTTTAAGAGTTTATTTTGTTCTTTTTCTAGA
>JAVVER010000044.1:0-23427 GCA_032251145.1 Vicingaceae bacterium
CAGGTGCTGATTTATCAACTCATGCAAACGTAACTAATTTAAGCGTACAAAGTGTATCTATTTCAGCTACTAACCCTATTCCATCTGGTTTAGCAGCAGGAGCTGCTCCAACAGACCCATGGTACACTAATGTAACATACAAAGGTGCTTTTGAACCAGGAGGTGCTAACTGGGCTCAAGGTTGGACATTAACTTTCCCATAATACCAACTGCTCTAAAATAAAGCTAGTCCTAAAGAACCTGTTACAGGTTTTTTAGGACTAGCTAATTAAAAAAACTAAAAATTATTGTTGAGAAATCAGTTTGCCTGATTTTATAATTTGGTTGTCTCCAATTACTTTATAAAAATAAACTCCCGAAGAAAGCTTACTTGTATTAATAGTAGTTGAGGTTGAAGTGATGTTTGTACTCATTATTTCTTCTCCTAAAATAGTATATAAACGTAATTCCACTTTGTTGAAGTTGTCCATGTTATCTAAGGTAATGGTTGTTGAGTTAGTAAATGGATTAGGATAGATGGTAACACTTGTATTTTCATTAATTTCATTAATTGAAACGACATTACAATTACCCAAAACAATATTAGCAGCACTATTAATAGCATTGGTTGTTAACGAACCTACTCCGGTTAACGCTCGTCCATTAATTTGAACACCAGTATATAAGTTAATTGCTCCTTGAGAAATAATAGTACCATTAAAAATAGAGTTGTCGTTTATATCTACAGCTCCATTTACCATCCAATATACATTTTTTGCTTGTGTTCCATTAATAAGCACTACATTAGAAAAAGTACTTGTTTCAAATGCTCCTTCTACTTTAATAACGAATACTGCATTGGCAACTCCTTGTGCATTAAGATAAAGGGTGTCAGTAAAAGTTGTTCCTCCGTTTAAAATATAAGTGTGTGGTGTTAATACCAAGTTACCTCCAAATTGTGCAGGATAAAGTAATTCAATATCTTGAGGAAGTGCATTTACATAATTGTAAGCCACCAATAAATCTGCAGCAGCATTTGCCGTAGAAGCATCTGGAGTAGCATGAATAGTTCCTGTTACTAATAAGGCGTTAAAACCTGTAGTTAATCCTACATTAGTTCCAACATCACCAATAACATTGGTTGTACCTGCATTTTGAACTGGGCCATCAGCAGAAAATATTCCATAACAACCAGCTTCTCCAAGTGAAGGAGCTATTGGTCCTGTAAGTGTAGGGCTTCCACATCCTATTGGCGTGTAGGCTAAAACACCATCAATCTGAATTGCTCCTGTGGTAGAAAGTGCTCTACCTTCTAAGGTATCAGCACTGTTCATATTAATTCCGGCATTATTGGCAATAACGGTTCCTTTCATTGAGGTTCCTGCTGCCATATCAACTAATCCTTCAACTTTCCAAAACACATTACATGCTTGAGCTCCGTTAATTAACTTAACTTTTGAATTAGCATTGGTAGAAAGTGGTCCGGCAATTTGAAAAATAAATACTGCACTTGCGTTGTTTTGTGCATCTAAAATTAATGTTCCATTTAATGTAGAAGCAGCCGATATAGAATAAACACCTGCATTAAGTGTTGTTCCATTACCAAGCAAAGGTGCAGGAAAAAAGCCTGGAGTTGTACTGTTTAATTGATTATAAGCAACTAATAAATCTGTTGCCGCTTGCGAAGTTACTCCATCAGCAGCGTGCATTCCGCCATTTACGTTTCCAAAACCAGTATTGGAGCCGTTGTTGGTTCCTACTTTTCCAGTCAATTGAGAAATGCCAGTATTGGTTACTGCTCCATCGGTAGAAAATACGACAAAATTAGCGGTAGTACCTAAATTAGGTGCTTGTCCGAAAATGATAGTGGGTGTTGAAAGCAGAAAAGCTGCTGTCAAAAAGGTAGATAATGTTTTTTTCATGATAAATTTAGTTTAGTAAGGTGCGAGATTAGTTCTCACTAAACAAAGTTGAGCATGATTATAACCGAAAGTGTTACATAACTTGTGGCATAA
Source organism: Vicingaceae bacterium (assembly GCA_032251145.1). Taxonomy (GTDB): domain Bacteria; phylum Bacteroidota; class Bacteroidia; order Flavobacteriales_E; family Vicingaceae; genus BRH-c54. The sequence continues at coordinate 1,995 of JAVVER010000044.1, forward strand.
GTTACACAATTCACACCTTTAAGCTTATTAACCTGAGTTCGATTATTATTTATGTTTGTTTTTATGTTTTGAATTTCCTTTCCCTGGATTTGTACTTTTGGGATGGTGTGGATTGTTGGTGTTTTTAAACCATCCATGAGGTTTTTTACCATCCTTTTTTACCACCACACAGGAAGATGTATTAAATAATAATCCTGAGCAGAGCACAATTACTACTAATGTTTTTAATTTTTTCATATTTTGGGTTTCCAATAACTATAAGTAACTATGAATTTATTTTTACTTGGCAAAAGTGGATGTAATAATAAATGAATGTATTACACAACTTTAATATTTAATTACATAATTCACACTTCACTTAATGTAAAAAAACCACTACTCTTTTTTTAAAAGTAGTGGTTTTAATTAAAAATCAACCAATCAATAAAAATTACTCTTTTAAAACAATAAACTCTGTACGTCTATTGTTTTGATGCTGTTTTTCAGAACATTTAGTAACCTCATCACCTTCGCAAGGACAAGCATTTACTAATTTAGTTTCACCATATCCTTTACTAGTAATTCTACCGGGTTTAGATATTCTTGTTTTAATGTAATTAGCCGAAGCTTTTGCTCTATTATTAGATAGCTTCTGATTAAAATTTTCCGAACCTCTACAATCGGTATGCGATCCCAATTCAATTGTCATAGTTGTATTTGCATTCATCACTTTAACTATTTCATTCAAATCAGCAATAGCATCTGGTCGGATGTCATATTTATCGTAATCAAAATAAATAGTTTGCGGATTAAAGTTCAATACTTTTCCTAAATCGTCTCCTTTTTTAGGTTTTTTAACTACTTCAGCTACTTTTTCCTCTTCTTTAAGAAGTATAACATCTGCTATTACTTCTTCTTCATCACCAAAAGTATTGGCAGCATTATTACCGTCTTTGTACTTATCTTTTTCTCCAGTTAACTTAAAGTTTTTATTGGCATCAACATTAAAGCTAAAAGCTCCATCATTTTTGGTTGTAGATGAGTTTAGTACATTGCCTTTATCATCAAGTAAGGTTATTAAAGCAGCAACAACAGGTTTGTCATCCTTATCTTTAGCAATTCCGCTTAGTTGTTTTTGCATATCTACCTTTTTGGTTTTCAACAAATCAAGATAAAAAATATTATCGCTTCCTTCACTTCTGTTAGAAGAAAAATAACCTTTCTTCATGTTGTTATCTACAATTAAAGCATAATCATCAAATTTAGAATTTAAAGGAGCTCCCGCATTATATACTTTTCCTACTTGATTACCTTGCATTTCACAAATAAAGATATCCAATCCACCTAATCCGAAGCGACCATTAGAAGAGAAAAATAAAGTATTGCTTTTTTCTTCTAAAAATGGAAACATTTCATCGCCTTCCGTGTTTATTTTATTCCCTAAATTTTTTGCTTTACCCCAAACTTTTCCTTCTCTGGTAACACTATAAATATCCGATCCACCAAAACCTCCTGGCATATCACTGGTAAAATACATAGTATTTCCGTCTGCTGATAAGGAAGGATGTCCTACAGAATATTCAATATTATTAAGGTGAAAAGGTTGTGGTTCTGACCATTTTTCATCAGCATATTCACTAAAATGAATTTCAAGTTCTACCACTTTATTTCCTTTTTCAACTTCATAGTTATTTTTGGTAAATGCCATAAAAGAACCATCTTTACTAAAACTTGCAGGACCATCGTGCATTTTCCCATTCAATCCTTTATCGAACATTTTAGGTTCTTTTAGTTGGCTACTATCTATATCTGAAACATATAAATTATAGAATGGATTTCCTGTCCAGTTGTTATTTCTAACAATCATTTTAGGTTTAGATCTACTAGAAGCAAAAACAATTTTGTCTTGATAATAAGCAGGAGCAAAATCTTCTCTGTCCGTATTAATATCTAAGGTGGTTACCTTATACTTACCATCATCTTTTGAAAAGTTGGCAAACTCACCTTTGTTGGCTGAATAATCCTTTCCACGTAAATCACTTGGTTTTAATGCCACAAATTTATCCATGGCAGTGTTTGAGGCTTCTTGTTTGCCATTTATTTTCAAAACCATTGCGTATTGATAATAATCTTCAGGCAATAAGTCTGTGTTTTTTTCAATTAAGATGGAGTAAGCTCTTTCCGCATCAAGATTTTGTTCGAGATTACGGTGACTTTCAGCCAACCTACGATGTCCTTCAACAGTAAGGTTTTTTGTATTGGAATAATAATCAATTGCTTTATCAAAAGAATATACAAAAAAGTGTTTATCACCTTTTATTTCTCTGTTTGATTTGTCTTCTGCGAAGGCATTAATGCCGAATCCAAGAAGTGCTATGACCAGAATGAATAGATTTTTCATGTTTTTATAGTTTATATTTTGCTGTTAAATGTTAAAAATGTCGTGGGGAATGAATTTGTTTTTTACTGGCAAAGATGAAGTCATATCGTAATACAATTTCATGACTTCCTTGGTTATATAAAAAAGTTTCTAACCCATACGACTTGTCAAATGAGTATCCCAAATAAAATTGATTGGTAAGTGCTAATCCGATTAAGGCACCATAAGCATCTCCAGTACGATACATTGCTCCAAGATGAAGTTTTTTAATCAATATAAAAGTGGCTGTAACATCGGCTTGTAGAGGTGCTGCTGCTGTTAACTTAATAAGTGTTGTAGGTTTAAGCCCTATGTTGTGAGAGATATCGAACATCGCTCCAGCAATAAAGAAGTAATGCCTTTGCTGCTCTGCTACTAGCGTGTTTCCGTTGTCATTGGTTTCTGAATAACTATTTTGCATTAAGTTAGGAACAGAAACTCCTGCATAAAAACGCTCTCTATAATAATAAGCACCAAAACCAATATTCGGTGTTAGTTGATTCTCTAGATTGTTTTCAAAAACAGGATCATTTGGTTGGTCAATATTAAGTGTATTCAGTGTTGCTCTATTAACATCTGCTCCACCTGTTAAACCAAAAGCCAATTTTGAGTTTTGATTCAACTTCATTCTGTAAGCAAAATGTGCATTTACAGAAGTGTTGCTGCTCGGGCCAATTTTGTCATTCATCAACGATAATCCAACGCCAATATGCTCGTTTATAATTGGAGCGTGCATGGTAATGGTTTGCGTTCTTGGTGCTCCTTGAAAATCTACCCATTGTGAACGATGCAGTGCCGTTACTGTTAGTGCATCCCTACTTCCGGCATAAGCTGGATTTACTACCAATGTATTGTACATATAATGTGTGTACATTGGCGTTTGTTGTGCATGTGTGGTTAAACTCCCTAAGGAGATAACCAATGCAAATGTTATTTTTATAAGTGTTTTCATGATTTATAGATTAACTTTATGAGTGTTATAATTTAAATTATCTGTTTAGATAAATGGTTCCTTTATAAATTGCTGATTCATCACCTAAATCTAGTACATAGAAGTAAGTTCCTACAGGCAATTCATTTCCCCCTATTCTAATACCTGTTGATGATGTTCCATCCCAAGTATTGATATAAGGATTTGCTTCAAACAATTTATCACCCCAACGATTAAAGACCATAAAAGAATTAGACGGAAATCTATCAATTCCTCTGATTACGAATAAATCATTTATTCCATCTCCATTTGGAGAAAACCCTTCAGGAATATTAAAATCATTATTAGGGTCATTTGGATCAATAGAATCACAATCATTTGTTACTTCAATAGTAAATGTTACGGGAGTGCCTTCACAACCACCAAAACTTGGAGTTACTGTAATAGTTGCTAATTCTGTGCTTGTCCCTGTATTAGTTGCAGTAAAAGCGTTGATGTTTCCATTTCCACTAGCTGCTAATCCTATAGAAGTATTGTCGTTTGTCCAATTGTAAACAGCTCCAGGAGTATTTCCACTAAAGTTTATTGCTGTAGTTATGTCGTTATTGCACAAACTTTGGCTAGCTACGGTATCAATGGTTGGAACCGGGTTTACAATTATTGTAAAACTAATGCTTGCACCAACACATCCATTTGCCGAAGGTGTTACGGTAATTAATGCGGTATCTATGGTTGTACCATTATTAGTAGCAGTAAAAGAAAGAATATCTCCCGTTCCCATTGCTGCCAATCCTATAGCGGTATTGTTGTTTGTCCAGTTGTAGGTTGTTCCCAAAGGTGTTCCTGTAAAAATTATATTGGTTGTAGTATCATTATGGCAACCCATCTGATTACTTACACTATCAATGACAGGTGTTTCAACAACTGTTACTTGAAAATTTGCAGAAACTGTTCCTGGTCCGCAAACACTACTGCCTTGTACGGTAATGTTAAAAGTACCCGTTGTAGCGGTTGGACTAAAATCTACGGTAATACTATCGGTGTTAGCTCCAGAAATAATGGTTACTCCAAGAGGTAATGTCCATGAATAGCTAGTAGCATTGCTTATACCAGACACATAATAAACAATTCCTGTTGCTCCCTGACAAACGGTATCGGATCCCATTACAGTTCCTGCACCACTTGTAGTACCTGAAGGTGTGTTTACTTGAGCTGCATAGGTACTTAGTGCTCCTACTGTTGTTAATGCTCTTCCATTAAGAACAACTCCTGTGAATAAGTTAATTGCTCCTGCACTTACAAAAGTTCCATTAAAAATAGAGAAATTATTTATATCTACTGCACCATCAATTTTCCAATACACATTTTGTGCTTGTGCTCCATTTAGTAACACTACATTTGAAAAAGTGCTTGTTGTGAAGGCACCATTAATTTGGAAAATAAAAACTGCATTAGGATTGCCTTGTGCATCAAGATAAAGCGTGTCGGTAAATGTAACTGCTCCAAGCATGAGGTAAGTATGTGGAGTAAGCACTAAGTTATGACCAAAAATAGATGGTTCCATTAATTCGATATCGTAAGGTAAGGCATTTAAATTATTGTAAACTACTAGTAAATCTGCCGCACACTGAGCGGTAGAACCATCAGGAATAGGGTGAATAGTTCCTGTAACCTTTAAAGGGTCGTAACCTAAAGCACTTCCTAAATTAGAACCTACATCGCCAATAACAAATGTGGCAAAATCATCCTGAACAGGACCATTAGAAGAAAACAATGCGTAACATTCTACAGAGTTAAGTACTGGTAAAGCAGGACCTGTAAGTATAGGTCTTCCGCATCCTAAAGGAATGTATATGGTGGTTTCATTAACAGATATAGCTGCATTTATTGCAAAAGCTCTTCCTACTAATGAATCATTTGCTCCCATTAATATTGCTCCTTGGGTAATAAAAGTTCCTTGTAAGGTTACTCCTACATCAACAGTAACAGCACCATCAACCATCCAAAATACATTACATGCCTGAGCTCCGTTAATTAATTTAACTTTAGAATTTGCGGATACATTTAATGCACCATCTAATTGAAATATAAATACTGCATTGGGGTTGTTTTGAGCATCTAACGTAATATCTCCAGTAAACCAGATGGCTGCATTAACAATACTGTTAACTCCTGGAGTAAGAACTGCTCCACCTCCAAAAGGGGTTGCCATTACGTTGGTTGGTGTTAAACCTGCTAAGTAAGCATAAGCTGCATTTACATCAGTTGAAGCATTTGCAAAAACAGTACCTCCTTGGTAAAGAACGCCATCTACATTTCCAAAACCTGAAATGGAAGCGGGTGCTGCACCTATATCACCTGTAACATGTGTTTTATAAAGTAATGTACTTGAGCTGGTTACTGCACCTGCGGTGGATAAGATAGCAAAATCAGTTGCTGCACCTAAGTTAGGGGGTGCCTGTCCGAAAGTTATTTTTGGAAAAGCCAAAAATGCAGTAAGCAATACAATTATTAGTAGTAAGTTGGGTTTCATAATTATGTATTTTAATGTGAATTTGTTTTCACTCGGCAAAGGTGGGTAACATAGTAAGTGAAAATATTACATAACTTTAGAAATAAGTTACATAATTCATTGATTTTTTAAATCTGAGGGGTAATAAAAAAACACCTCTCCTTTAATAAGGAAAAGTGTATGCTATTTTTAAGTTATCAGTTAGTGTAGAAAAGCCAAATGAGCTAAAATTCCCTAAAGCTTGAAACTAATGAGGACTATTGACCGTTGTACAACTGTCAACATATTTCCACTTTTGTAAAATGAATTTGCAAAGAAAATTTGGACTCGTACTAAAAGAACTTCGACAGAAAAAGGGACTTTCTCAAGAATCTTTAGCTAACCAATCTGACATTGATAGAACCTACATAAGCGATATTGAAAAAGGAGAACGAAATATCTCTCTTAATATAATTGAACGACTTTCTGGGACACTTCAAATTTCTCTTTCTGAACTTTTTAAAAAAATAGAGAAATATGGAGAATCTGAATGATTACATCAATCGAAAATATGGTGTAAATGAAAAAACCTATTTGGAGGTATTAAAAATGAGTCCAGGAGCAGAAGGATATTTACTTGGGTCTGTTGGAGAATTACTCTTTAAAGAATATATTGAAAAACTTGGTTTTGAAGCTTTAAGAATTAAAGAAAAGCCTGAAGGTGGTAATAATGCAAAAAGTGAAGATGCAAGAGGCGATTTTTATATTCGTAAGAAAAATTCTAAAAAAGATGAATGGTTTGTAGTTGAATGTAAGGGCGTTAAATCAAACTCCGAAAAAAGAAGTGGATTAACAAAAAAGAGTTCTTGTATTAACACACTATTTAAACATTCAGTTGAAAGAAACAAACAATTACAAAGCATATACAACTCAGGAGAAAAAGCATACAAAAAAACTAAAAAAGAATGGGAAAAAAAGAATAAAGGAAAATTCCCAAGATTTAGTTGGAATAAGCTAAATCCTGGACCAGGAGTACCCAATCTAACAGGACTATGGAAATCAAAAAAAGAAATTGAAATTTGGATAAATTCATTTGGTGATGAAATGTTTAATGAGGATTCATTTTGGAATTTAACTGCTCCAATCAGACTACTTCAAACACATATGCCTTCGACCCGTATTGACCCTATTACAAAAATCAAAAGTACAGGTCCATTGGTAAGTGAGTTTAATATTCTTGCTGTTGATTTATTCTTAAAAACAGGTAAACATGAGTTCGTTTTTGTAAATGCATCAGAATTAAATCATCAAGGCAAATCACCAAACCATTTACAACAAAACTACACGATTGATATTTTAACAGCAAAAGATAATTACAAACGGCATAAACTGCTAAAACCTTGGTACGACAATATCGAAGATTGCATTAAAGACACAAAACCTAGGCCTAGAAAATTAGATAAATCACAATTAGATTTAAGATAATTTGGTTACTTCACACATTTGTGATTATATTTGCCACAAATGTGTGAATTATGGAGTTAAATTTAGATTTTGAACTAACAAAGACCGACAAACTATTAAGAAAGTTTGAAGAAATTCATAATTTTATTTATGCAAATGATGGTCTTTCTACTCAGCAAACATTAGAAGAGTTTATAAAAATCCTCTTTATCAAAGTAATTGATGAAAAGAAAAAGCAAAAACAATTCTATATTGACAATACAGAGTTTGAGCAAATTAAAAGTTCGAAAAAATCCGAACAATTACTTCAAAGAATCAATAATCTTTTTTCGACTACTATACAAGAGTATTCTGATTTGTTTGATAAAGGTGATAGAATAAAATTAAGCCCTTTATCATTAGCAAATACAATTAATAAACTACAAGACTTTTCATTAATCAACTCCTCAAATGATGCCAAAGGGTTAGCATTTCAGAAATTCCTATCTCATCAAGAAAAAGATGGCAGAGGTCAGTTTTTTACTCCAGAGCCAATAATTGATTTTTGTGTAAACATAATTCAGCCAAAACCCAACGAAACCATAATTGACCCAGCTTGTGGAAGTGGTGGTTTTCTTAACTCTTCATTTAATTACATTCTAAATAATAACGAAAATGTAGATGTTAAAAAAGTTGTTTCTGAGAATCTTTATGGCTTAGACATTAATAAAAGTATTGCAAGAATTGCAAAAATGAAATTGTTACTTGAAGCCAACGTAGAAACTAATGTAAAGTGTATTAACTCATTGACAGATTATGACGAAGTATTGCTAAAAGTAAAAGTAGATAAAGCATCAAAAGGCTTCGATATTGTTTTAACAAATCCTCCATTCGGTACAGCAGGTAAAATATCTGATAAAAAAATACTTTCTTCTTTTGATTTAGGTTATAAGTGGAACAAAATAAATGATAATGAATTTGTAAAAACCAACACACTTCTCACAGGTCAAGTCGCAGAAATTTTATTTATAGAAAGATGTATTGATTTATTAAAAGAAGGAGGAAGAATGGGTATTGTATTGCCAAATGGTCATTTTGAAAACCCATCATTAGAATACTTAAGATATTATATCAAACAAAGAACAAAAATATTAGGAATTGTAAACCTGCCACAAGAAACTTTTATTCCTTATGGTACAGGTGTTAAAACATCGCTCCTTTTTGTCCAAAAAGATACTCCAAACATAGACAGAGAATATCCTTTGTTTTTTAGTCAAATAAGAAAAATTGGTTATCAAGGAAATAAAAATGGAAGTCCCATTTATCAAAAAGACGAATATGGAAAAATATTACGTGATAAAAATAAAAATCCTATCCTAGACGAAGACTTATCTACTGTGATTAGGGATTACCAAGATTTTCATAAAAATAAAAAAATAGAAACTGAAAACTCCTATTCAATTCATTATAAAGAATTAAATGGACGTTTTGATTATGATTATTATGCCCCAAAGAACAGAAAACTAATTGAATTAATTGAAAAAAACAATGCAGTTCGGTTATGTGATGTTGTAGAAATTGTAAAAACAAAAAGTAAAAAACTAACAAATAAAAATCTAACTGTAGAGTACGTTGAATTATCAGATGTTAATACACCTTCTTTAGAAATTATTAACTCAACCGAAATGTCAGTTTTTGAATTACCAAGTAGAGCATCTTATGAAATAAAGCAAGGAGATGTAATTACTGCAATTGCAGGAAATTCAATTGGTTCAAGAAAACACGCAACGGCTTTGGTTAATGAAGAATTTGATGGAGCAATTTGTACAAATGGTTTTAGGGTTTTACGAAATTTTAAAATTGACCCTTATTATTTACTTTACTATTTAAAATCTGAATACTTTTTAAATCAAATTTCAATGTTACGAACAGGTGCTGCAATTCCAAATATTTCAGACAATGATTTTAAAAACTTATTAATTAGTATCCCAAACGAAATAGTAATTAAAGAAATAAGCGAAAAAGTTAAGAAATCATTTGAATTAAGGGAAAAGTCAAAAACGGAGCTTAATAGTATAGAATATGAACTTGTATAACACACAAAACAAAGCTTGCCAATAAGTGTCTTTCTAACCGTACCAATCTGTTAAGTACAAAAAAACGTTGATTTTTATACTTTCTTTTCAAAAACAACACTAAGTATATCCATAAACTTTGTTCTAATACTATCAGCATTTTTGGAGACCACACTCGTAACTCCCATTTGAAGAAAGCTGCCTAAGATTTGTTTTAGGGGGTTGTTGGTTGACCCTACAGCTAATTTTTTTGAAAAATAGCCAGCAGCCAAACTTATGGAGGTATTTAATAGATCTTCTTTAAAATCGGGGGCTGTAACCAACTCTTTAAAAGTACTTCTTATAAAATTGATTGGTTTTATACTTTCGTAAGTTAAATTAAACTGTTCTTTTAATAAAATTGCTTCTTGAGTTTGTTTATTTTCAAGCAACAAAATAGCTGCGTTCAGTTCGGTAATAGTTGTTATTGTTCCCACTTTATTTTTTATTAAAAACTTCTGAGATGATTGAATTACTTACCTTACGTTTTATAAAATTGTGCAAGAAATAAAACAAAACACCTCCTAACACAATATAAAAAGTAGCAACACACAAAAAGCCTAAATAAGGTTTCCCTAATAAATCGCCTAACCAAAGAGCTAACCCAATACTTGCAAAAACCAAAAACATAGAAAGAACAATAACAACAGCTCCACGAGATACAAAAGTTGAAACAACTTCGGCAGTTTTGCTTATTGTTTTGAGTTTATACAACTCAAAGCTTGTTTTTCCATAGTCTTCAATTTTTTCAAACAAAGGTTCTATATGATTGAATGTATTTCCCATTTTTTATAGTATGCTAAAAAGATGTTTTTGAAATTAATTATTTAACGCCATCATTGCTAAATGCTTCAGCTTTGCCTTTTACTTTTTCATAAGCTTCTGTAGCTTCTTCTTTTCCTTCTTGAAATTTGTCAGCAACATCATCCATTAAACTTTCAAATTTCTTTTTTAAGTCGTTAACGGTATCAGAGCTTTTTTTGGCAATTTTTTTTCTTGTTACTGATCCTTTGTCTGGTGCAAATAATACACCTAAGATTGCACCAGCGGCTGCGCCTGCTAATACACCTACTAAAATTTTTCCTGTGTTCATAATATTGATTTTTAAATGGTTTGTAATTTTTTTCTATTTACCTCTAATTACCCTTAGTATTACTGCAATAAGTGCAATTACTAAAAGTATGTGGATAATTCCTCCTGCATTATATCCTAAGAAGCCTATTGCCCAGAGGATTACTAAAATAATGGCAGCAGTATAAAGTATATTTCCCATGATTTTTTGATTTTGATAATCTTCATTAGTAGTAAATTAAAGTTACAAGGTGCTTATTGCTAAGCACCTCATAACTTCTCCTTACTAAAAACTAAATTAAATAAGAACTGTTTAACTACTTTTTAAAACTTGAAACCGACTGTTGCCTGTAACCAAGTGTTTTTGTAACGAGGAGTGCTTGATGTTCCATCGCCTTTGTTATCTTGTAAATCCCATGCAGCTCTTGCTCCAATTACAAAATGATTAATGTTAATGTCTAAACCAAAAGAAGCTCCTAATGTATTTTTACGAATGTTTTCATTTTCAAACTCATCTTCAATTTCTGTGTTAAGAAATGATGATTCAAATTTATCTTTTCTGGACATTAAATAAGAGAACTGAGGCCCTGCAACTATGGTTAAAAATGAAGAAGGTTTTAAAGCTAAATAGATGGGAATATCTATATAGTTGGTTGTTCTGGTAAATTTATATTCTGAACCTAAAACACTACCTGTTGCTTTAAATCCTTTTTGAGAAAACATTAGCTCTGGTTGAATTCCTATGTATGTTCCTATTGGAATAGCAAGGAATACACCTGCTGCTAATCCTAATTTAGGATCTGCATCAAATTCTTCTCCTTCAGAATCATAAACATTAGCGTAGTTCATCCCTATTTTTGCTCCAATTTGTATTTTTTCTCTATCATCGTCTTGTGCATATCCATTAACGGTAATAAACGTTAATGCGATTGCCATTATTCCTAATTTTTTCATATCTATTATTTTTAATACTAATTGGTTTGTTATTTTTTGGTGTTGTTAACGGTTAAGTCAGTAAACGCTTTCCCTAATTTGTCCATATCATGGCTAAATTCAGTTTTAAAGGTTTCCCACTTTTGTTTTCCATCTGCTTTGTAATCGTCCATTTTCTTTCCCATATCGCTGTTTTTTTGTTCTAACTCAGCAATTTGTTTTTTGTATTCGGCTTTAACTTCTTTTTTTTCTTTTTCTATTCGTAAATTAAAATCGGCAATACTTTTATTATTTGCAGCAATTTTATCGGCCGTTTCTTTTCTGTAATTTTCAATATCTAATAGGTAGGCTTCATTTGCTTCTTTAAGTTCTTTGTCTGCATCTATTAAAGCTTGTTCAGCGTTATCTACTCTATCTGCTGAAGAATTACAACTTGTAAATACCGTTCCTGTAATAAGTGCAACTACTGTAATTGCTAAAATTGTTTTGTTCATGGTTTCATTTTTTTAATTGTGAAGTTATTTTCACTTGGCAAAGGTGAGATGCTTTAAGAGGTATTTTGTTATGTAATTTTATAAATTTGTTACATAATTAACTTGTTTTCAATATTTTTTATAAATGAAAAGCCAGCCCCACTTTAGACACACCAGTAGATAAATCTAAAAATGCTCCTAATGTATTATTAAAATGATATTCTGCACCTATGTGTAAATCTAAATATAAAGCACTTCCTCTTCTGTAATAGTCTTTATCTCCATAATAATCTCTATCCCAACTAGACTTAACAATTGCAAAACCAAGTGAGCCAGCAAGATAAAAATCCCATTTATCATTTGCTCCTAATAAGCTATCGAAATAATAAGATCCTTTTACGCCAACTGGAATAACCGTTTCTCTATAGGTATAATATCTATCAGGAAAATTTTTATTATCCCACTTATATCTTTTAGAATAAGAATAAAAGCCAATAAAAGGAGCTAGTGTAAAGTTGTTAGCAACATCAATTTCATAGTTTAGTTGAAAAACAGGTATAGTATGACCTACATAACTGTAATATCCGGAATAGCCACCTATTCCCAATCCTAAATTTAGTGTGTTGCCATATTTTTCTTGTGCTGAAGCATTAAAATGCATCAAACAAAAAGTGAATACTATTAGTAAGGTTATTTTTTTCATAAAAGTTAGTTTTTAGTGTATGATAGATTTATCATAACACAACAAAGGTGATAACTAATGGGACGTAAACTGTTACACAACTTTTTATAAATGTTGTAAAATTCACGCTTTTTAGAAAGAATAGTTTTTTATTTTCTTCTCTTTGTAAAGGGGATAACCATTGGAACTTTATTTTGGTAATCTTTATATGCTTTACCAATAGAATTTTTTAAATCTTTTTCCTCTAAATACTTTACTGCCACAAAAATATAGAGGGTTGTGATGATAGTAAAAAGGAGATGTCCAACTGTCATTAATGGTGTTGACCAAAAGGCTATAAGATAACCTAACATAATTGGATGTCGAACAATTTTATATAGAAAATTAGCTTGGAATTTAGGTTTTTCAGTTGTAGCGAATTTGTCTTTCAAATTGTTCAAGACTTGCTTTAACCCAAAGAGTTCAAAATGATTAATCATAAATGTAGAAAGTAATGCAAGCAACCATCCAAAGAAAAATAAACCTGTTAAAATCGTAGCCATCGTTTCATTTTCAATTTTCCAAACTATTGTTGTTATTGGCTGCCATTGCCAATAAATTAAAAACAATGTTAAACTTGATAATAAAACATAGGTACTACGCTCTATTGCAGGACTAATAATGCTGTTCAACCATTTTTTAAATGCAGGTCTGGCCATAACACTATGTTGAATGGCAAAAATGCTTAACAACAATATATTGACAATTAATGCTGTAAAAAAAGTAGTTGCTGTTCCAGAATCGATTGATTTTGGAACGTACAAATTACCAACAAATCCTATAGCATAAAAAAAGGCAATTAGGAAAATCAGGTAGGCTATTATACTATAAGTGGCAAAAATTATTTTTCTCATCTGTTTATATTTTTTACTCTTTTTTTGACTCACCCCCAAGTTATCTTAAGATAACTTCTCCCCCTCTCTTTAAAGAGAGGGGGCAAGGGGGAGAGTTATTTTATCAGTTTACCAACTTGTTTTTGAATCTTTTTAACCAATTCTATTTCTTTTTTTTGAACCACAACCTCTCCTATTAAATATCCATAAGCTTGTAATGATGCAACATTATCGAATACAATTTTTAAAATAGCGATGGTGGGTATGGCAATAAAAATACCTGGAATACCCCAAAGCAGTTCTCCTATAACTAAGGCAATAATGGTAGAAAAAGGATTAATTTTTACATGCGAACCAACAATTAAAGGCTCTAATACCCACCCTTGTATTAATTGCACTATACCATAAGTAGCTGCAATTCCTCCTAACATTGGTAAACTTGCTCCATTAACCGCTGCAACCAATAAGGTAACTGTTGTACCTATAATGTTTCCAACAAAGGGAATAACCTCTAATAATCCGCATAGTATTGCAAAAAAGAGAGCATTTTTTACGCCCAATATACTAAACCCAATAAAATACATTACCCATAATATGCCAATCATTTTAGCTAGTCCAAGTAAGTATTGTTGAGAAACCTTTGTGCTGCGAAAAATTACTTTCTCTACTTCTTTTTTTTGAGTTGAGGGATAGAGCTTAATTAAGAAGTTTCTTAAATGATCTCTATAATAAATGATGCAGAAAATATAAACTAAAATTAGAATAGATTGAGTTAAAATACTGGTTATAGAACCAGCAATAGATTTTATAGTGTCCGCAACAAAAGGTTGTTGTTCTTTTAATGCCGTTACTTGGTTTTCTGTGGAGATACCAAAATGAAATAATATGTATTGTTGGGCTCTATAAAATTGATAGGTTGTTTTTTCTTTTATAAGTGCAAAATCGTTTACCAATTCATTAAGCTGCCAAGCAAGTAAAAAACCGATTGCCGTTACCACAATTAATATGGTTACTAAGCAAATAAGAGCTGCAAATGCTTTAGGTATCTTTTTAGCCTCTAACCATTTGCTAAAAGGTAAAAAAAGTGTTGCTAAAACTCCACCAATTAACAATGGGATTAAAAAGTCTTGAGCGTAATATAGTCCTGCAAAAACAAGAAATAACACCACTATTTTTTTTATGATGGAAATAGAAGTTATGATCATAGTGTTTTACCATTTAATACTAGAATTAACGTTTATTCTTTGTGTGTTCTAACAAGTACTTGTTTAAGATAGAACATAAAGATTCATAATAAGAGGCTAAATTCTTGGCTGTTATACTTCGATTTCTTATAGTGGGTATTGTTATAGGAAGTTCTTCTATATATTTTGATAATTCTGGATGTGTATCGTTAATCTGTAATGTTATTTCAAGGATTTTTGAATTTAGCAATTCTTTGTTATTCATCTTCCTTAAATAATAATCGAAACTTTTCTTTTATTTTATTAAGCTTCATTTGCCACCTACCCAAAACATCATCTTTACTACCATTTATAAACACAATATCACTATCAGTTATTAAAACAGAAGCTTTTTCTAATTTTTCATTATTAGTAGCTTTATCATTAGGTGCTTTGTTTTTCATGGGGGTTAATTTATAAAAGAATAATCAACAATAAAATAATAATGATGATGGCTCCAACAGAAAGATAAACACCTCCATTGTTTTGTTTCAATTGTTTTTCAATTGATTTAACTTCTTTACGAAGCACTTTTTTTTCAGCATGCTTAAGATTAGATTTGTCCATTTCGTTAATCTCATCTAATCTATCTAATAATACAGTAGATTCAGCTGAAGTTTCAACAGGCGGTTTAACAGGTGTATTATCTGCTTTTAAAGTTGGGGTGATTGACAATAATCCTATTGTTAATACCGATAATGTTAATTTTTTCATGTTAAATTGTTTTTAGTTTATATAATATTTGATTTAAGTCTTTTTATGGTTAATGGTTATCTTTATTTGGATTGTCTTCTCTCTGCTCAGCTTTTTCTTTCTGTTTTGCTAACTCTTTCTTTTTAGCTTTTTTAACGGCAGCTTCTTTTTTAGCTACTTTTTTATCCGCCTTATCTTTTTGTTCTTCTTTCTTACTTACTTTTTCTGCTGCTTTTTCTACCGCTGCTTCTTTATTCTCTAAATTAGTTTCTGCTTTTTCTAGCTGCTCAGCTTTTTTATTGGCATTTTTTTCTGCTTTCTCTAAGCCTGAAGCGTTATCTTTTTTCTTGTCTAAATCTTTTTGTTCTTCTTTAATTTCTTTCTCCGTTCCTTCTAGCACTGTTTTTTCTTGAGCAAGCAAAGTAGTAGGTAATATAAACAATCCTAAGGCTGTAAATAGAACTAATTTTGTAATGGTTTTCATAATGATAAATTTGGTTTTTAGATATAAAGGATTTGTTCCTTACATGCAAAGGTGAGCTGTTTTAAAACAGAATGTGTTACATAACTTAAGGGATAAGTTACATTATTCACACATTTTTTTAAAGTAAAAGAAGAGCAGGTTTTGTTTGATAGCGTAGAACTATCACTCGATAGGTAAAAAACAATACTAAATCGTACAAGAAAAGATTAAATCTTATCCATATACCAGTTCAATTGAATTTCCATTTTTTTGAACTTAAATATATTGGTAATGATACTTTGCAGACGAAGAAAGGCGGTTTCGCTTTTTACTACATAGTCGAACGCCTTATGATGCATACAGTTTACAGCAACATTTATATCATCTTGCGAGGATAACATTACTACAGGAATATTATTATTAAATGTTTTTATTTCATCCAACACATCTATTCCATTCATTGCATCTAAATCAATCCCATTAAGGTGATAATCTAAAATTACAACATCTGGATTTTTAGATATATTCTCTAAACAAAGTTCTCCAGTAGCGAATGTTTCAATTTCAAAATCAGCATTTTGAAGAAACTCAATTTCTAATGATTTTAAAAATACGGCATCATCATCAACAAGGAAAAGTTTTATTTTTTTTTCATTTTTCATTTTTCATTTTTTTTAGGTCATCGTTCAATTCTTCACATGCTTGCATACATACCTTTTCTAGTTGTAATATAAGGTCGGGAAGTTTATCTATTTGTTTATTGGCACCACTATATTCCTGAACTTTTTTTGCCATATTTTCATAATCTTTATGCATACCCATTATAGAAAAAGAAGGTATCATTTTGTGAGCTACAGCATGTACCGAAACCCAATCCTTTTGCTCTAAGCCTTTTTTCATTGCCTTTACTAAAACTGGTGTTTGTTCCAAATAAAGTGCAATCATTTCTGTTAATAATTTGGGGTTAGATTTTGTACGCTCAATTAAATAATCTAGGTTGCAATATTTTATGGTTGTTAATAGACTTGTTTCTTTTATTTTATTCCCTCTATTGTAAGAATATTTTTTTACTAACTTAATTATTTTACTGTGCAACAACCTATCATCAACAGGTTTTGCTATATAATCATTCATGCCCACAGCTTTGCATTTTGCTAAATCAGCAGTGGTTACATCAGCAGTTAATGCCATAATAGGAATTTTAGAATTCATCTCATTTCTGATAAATTCTGTTGCTTCAAACCCATTCATTTCGGGCATTTGTAAGTCCATTAAAATAAGATCGTAAGCTGTGGTTTGTAATTTTTCTATAGCTATTTTTCCATTTGAAGCAATGTCCAATTCAAATCCAAAATCTTCTAACAATGTTTTCATTAACAATTGGTTAAGAGGAATATCTTCCACTACTAATATTTTCAGTTTACCAACTTTAGTATTAGGTTCTATTGTTTCAGTTTCTATTTCAAATTCAGCATTTGTTTTCAAAAAACTCAACGTAAAACTAAAAGTACTTCCTTCATCTATTTTACTTTTTACATGAACACTTCCTTGTTGAGATTCTACCAATTGTTTTACTATGGCAAGCCCTAATCCTGTTCCGCCATATATTCTTGATGTACCACTTGTTGCTTGCTGAAAATTTTCAAAAATGCCACCTATTTTATTTGCTTCAATACCAATCCCCGTATCTTTTACTGAAAATTTAATAACCACTTTTTCATCGTCTTCTTTTATTAACTTAACACTTACTGTAATTTTACCGTGCGATGTAAATTTTACTGCATTACTAACCAAGTTTAAAATAATTTGATGTAATCTTACTGAATCACCAATCAATACTTTGGGAATTTTATTATCGTATTCTTTAATTAGAATTAAATTTTTTTCCTGAATTTTTGGTTCAAACAAATGCAGCATAGCAGATATAGAAGATGCTATATTGAAAGGAGTTTGTTCAAACTTCATTTTTCCGGAATCTACTTTTGCTAAGTCGAGAATGTCATTAATAAGAACGATTAATGAGTTGCCACTCAACTCTATTGCATTTAAGTATTCTTGTTGTTTTTCTGTGAGGTCTGTTCTGAGCAATACTTTTGTAAACCCGATAATGGCATTCATAGGCGTTCGGATTTCGTGGCTCATGTTTGATAAAAACTGTTGCTTTGACTTTACGGCATTTTGTGCTATTTGTGTAGCATTTTCTGCTCTTACTTTTGCTTCTTCAGCAATAGCTGTTGCTAATTCTGAAAGCAATTTGGCTTTGTTAGATTCTTTTGCAATTCGTTTTTGATCGGTAACATCTCTTGCTACAATTACCACTCCCAATACATTTCCCTTATCATCTTTATATATTGAACCGTTGAATAATACATCGGTTAGTTTGCCTTTTTTGCTACGAAGTGTAAGCGGTGAATCTGCAACAGAACCTTTGGCAAACACTTCCTGATATACCTCACGAGCCTTTTGTGTCTCTGTAAAATAATCGAAAAAATCAGTTCCGGTCAGTTCCTTTCGGGTTATTCCTGTAATGTTTATAGTGGCTTGATTCATATCCATAATTTTTCCTTCGGTACTTATAGTTACCAAAGGATCAAGGCTTGCTTCAATCAAACTTCGTGCATACTGAGATTCCTCTCTTTCTTTTTTTGCTATCAACATTTTATGGATTTGTATCTGGTAAATTTCCAATATCCTCTATAGGATTTCTTCGCATGCTTTTCATTTGTTTAAAATGAGAAGGAGTAAGCCCTGTAACTTTTTTAAATTGATTGGATAAATGAGCCACACTACTATAATTCAACTTCCATGCAATTTCTGTAATGTTCAATTCTCCGTAAATAATTAACTCTTTTATTCGTTCAACTTTATGAGAAATAATAAATTGTTCTATAGTGGTTCCTTGCACTTCTGAAAATAAATTGGACAAGTAAGTATAATCATGGTTTAGCTTTTCACTTAAATAATTGGAAAAATTTATTTTTATGAATTCATCTGTATGATGAACCATTTCAATAATTACATTCTTTATTTTT
Source organism: Vicingaceae bacterium (assembly GCA_032251145.1). GTDB lineage: Bacteria > Bacteroidota > Bacteroidia > Flavobacteriales_E > Vicingaceae > BRH-c54. Next base: position 20,814 of record JAVVER010000044.1, read on the forward strand.
TCAATTAACATGGCTCTTTTGTCGTCCATTAATTCAAGCCCTAATTGAAACAGACCTATTTTTAAATCTTCTCGCTGTTTCGCTGTAATGTCCTCCATAATCTCAACCTCTCCTAGTTCAATAGGCATGAAATGAAGGTTAAGTTTTTTTAACTCTTCTTTAACAGCCATTTTGCAACGGTTGCTAACCATGTATTTGATGTATAATTTCAAATGTAAAAAATTAAATTTATTCGGAAGAGTACTGTAAGGAAGAAGTACAAAAGTGACCTTTTTATTTGACAATAAGTAAGATATAACAATATTTAAGTTATTGTGGTAGTAAATAGAATTTATAAAACTTAGGTTTTTCTCATACTCATTTGATAAACACGCTCCTAATATTGAAATTGTACTTAAGTATTAGAAAACATTACATCTAAAAAAATCCTAACTTTGTTACCAAACGCCAACTATTTATGCAACTGATTATTATCAACGGGCCAAATTTGAACTTATTAGGCAAAAGAGAACCCGAAATTTATGGAAACAGCTCTTTCGAAGAATCTTTAGGGCAACTAAAGAAAAAGTTTCCTATGGCTGATATTGATTATTTTCAAAGCAATATTGAAGGAGAAATTATTGACAAACTCCATGAAGTGGGCTTTAATTACGATGGAATTATATTAAATGCCGGAGCTTATACACATACATCCATAGCCATAGCAGATGCGGTTGCTGCCATTAAAACACCCGTAATTGAAGTACATATTTCTAACATTTATGCCCGAGAAAGTTTTAGACATCATTCGTATATGGCAAAACATTGTTGGGGAACAATTTCCGGTTTCGGATTAACTTCTTACGAGCTTGCTATAAATGCATTTGTTAAACAAGCTTAAAATCAAAACAAAAAAACAAGTTTTACGTTTGGGGTAAACACATGAGTAAAAACAACTACCACATATTAATTCAAAAGTTGGATGCTTTCATCAGGAAGTATTACAAAAACCGCTTAATTAAAGGCGGAATTTATGCTTTTGGTTTGCTCATGGCGGCTTTTCTTTTTATTACAATTGTCGAATATTTTATTCAGTTTAATACCCTCGGCAGAACTATTTTATTTTACACCTTTGTACTGAGTGCTGCCTATGTTTTGGTTTATTTTATAGTGATTCCCCTATTAAAACTTTACCAATTTGGAGAAATTATTAACCACAAACAAGCTGCAACCATTATAGGTAATCATTTTGATGAAGTAAGAGATAAACTGATAAATGTATTACAGTTAGAAGAACAGAAAGCATTTACCCAAAACAATAATCAACTAGTTTGGGCAAGTATAGAGCAAAAATCTGTTGAGCTAACTCCTGTACCTTTTTCTAATGCTATACAGTTTAGCGAAAACAAAAAATACCTTAAATGGATCGCTATTCCTTTGTTAACCGCATTATTAATCGGAGTAATTTCTCCCACTATTTTTACAGAAGGAACAAACAGGTTGCTTAACCACAATGTTTACATACAACCTATAGCTCCATTTCAATTTAATGTAGAAAATAAGTCGTTGGTGGTACTAAAAAACAACGATTTCGATTTAGATGTGCTGCTTTCAGGAGACGAATTGCCACATAAGGTTTATATAGAAAAAAATGGTGTAAAATATCCGCTATCAAAAACAGATAACAGAAACTTTGCTTACACCTTTAAAAATGTTCAGGCATCAGAAAGTTTTAAATTATATGCTTCTGGATTTTATTCTGAAGAGTTTAGCTTAAAAGTTATTCCCAACCCTACACTAAACAATTTTACCATTAAATTAGATTATCCAAATTATACTAACAAAACAGACGAAACACTTTCAAATTCGGGAGATTTAATTGTTCCTGAAGGCACTAAAATTCAATGGAACTTTTCTACCGAAGATGCTGATTTTTTACATTTTATTTTAGGTGATAGTGTGATGGACTTAGCAATTAAGAACGAGCAAGTGGTATTTAACTTAAATGCTTCACAATCTAAAAAATATGGCTTTTTGCCAAAAAACAATTTTGTTTCAAACAGTGATACCGTTTTGTATGCCCTTCAGGTAATTAAAGACCAATATCCTTCTATAGAGATTCAAGAAAAAAGAGATTCTGTAAGTGAAGAAAAAGTTTATTTTAAAGGTTTAATTAGCGATGATTACGGTTTTACTAAGTTAAATTTTAACTACAGAATTAAAACCAAAAACGATAGCCTTCCCGAAAGAAATAAGCTCAACTCATTTACTATTCCTTTTAATAAATCCAATGTTAGTGAAGAGTTTTTTTATTACTGGAACTTTAAAGAAATTGGTTTATATCCCGGTGAAGAACTAGAATATTACTTTGAAATTTGGGATAACGATGGCATACACGGGGCAAAATCTTCTCGTTCAGCATTAAAAACTTTCAAATCTAAAACTACCAAAGAAAGAGATGAAATTACTGATGGAAATAATAATAAAATTAAATCCGACTTAAGTGAAAGCATTGCCGAAGCTAAAGATATCCAAAAAGAATTGCAAAAACTGAAAGAGAAATTGAATGAGAAGAAAGAAATAGGTTGGGAAGAAAAGCAAAAAATGAAAGAATTGCTCGAAAAACAAAAGGAGC
>JAVVER010000045.1:0-23406 GCA_032251145.1 Vicingaceae bacterium
TTTTTTTGTCCATTTTTTACACTTTTTAGTGTAAACCTATTTCAGGACAAGACACCCCCTTCGGGGGATTAGGGGGCTTCTTGCATTAAATTAAAGAAATAGGTTGGAGCATATTGTAAACGAGAGCCATACCACGAAAACATTTCGCCATCAACTAATATAATTTTACTGGTAGGACAAATGCTTTGTAATTCAGCAATATGTTTTTCTTTAAAAGGATAAGGTTCTGATGAAAGTAAAATAAATTCAGGTTGTAGTTGTTGTATTTCTGCCTCAGTAATTTCAGGGTAGCGAGTTTTGTTGCTCAACACATTGTTAAAACCGCAATACTCCATTAAATGATGAATAATGGTGTCATTTCCTACACTCATATAAGGGTTTTTCCAAATGAAGTATAGAGCAGTATGGTGTTTAGTAAAATTGGATTGGTATTTTTTAAATTCTTGTTCGATAGTGTTAATTAGTCTGCTGGCATTCTCATTTTTCTCAGTAATTTCTCCAATTGCTTTTATCATGTTTAGACTATCTTCCAGCGTAGAAATGTCACTTATCCAAACCGGAAAAAGTTGTTGAAGAGCTTTAATTTCTGCTTCGGTATTTTCTTCTTTGTTGGCAATAATTAAATCTGGTTTAAGGTTTTTTATTTTTTCAATGTTCAGATTTTTGGTGCCGCCAATTCTCGTTTTGTTTCTAAACCATTTTTCGGGGTGAACACAAAATTTAGTAATGCCAATTACTTCTTTTTCTAATCCTAAATCGTAGAGCAATTCTGTTTGCGAAGGTACCACACTAATAATTCTTTTGGGAGTGTTGGGGATTTCAATGGTATGGTTAATTTGATCGGTAAAAAGCATGATGGTCTTGAAATTTTTTAGTCAAAATAAGTTTAAAAGGGTTAACTATGTAACAACTATGTGGTTAAATTTTATAGGTTTAATTCTTTAATTTGTAGCGATGAGCTTCACTCAACGCTATTAAATATGCTCCTTCGGAGCTTTTGTTGTTTCTTACTCTTTTTTTTTAACTCACCCCTAAGTTATCTTACAATAACTTTTTCCCTTCTATTTATAGAGAAGGGGTAAGGGGGAGAGTTTCAGGTTTATCTAATTAAAAATGTCATATTAAAATGTTTCTAAAATCAAAATTGTTTTTGTTTGTTCGCTAACTCTAAAATTATCATCTGTTCTTGAATTTACCACCCAAATAATGTTGTCATTTTTGTTGGTTAGTAGCCAAGTTGCTTCTTTTTCTGGGATGGAAAATTTCTCATCAATAAAATAATCGCTCAATTTTTTTTTGCCTTTCATACCAAACGGAGTAAAGCTATCGCCTTCTTTCCATTTTCTGAAATACAAAGGAAAAGCAATTTTATCAGCGTCTAAATAAGCAATATTTTTGGTTGTTTTAAAGGTGGTATTTTTATTTGCAATCAATTCAAAATTAATATTTATAGGGCTTTCGGTAAAATCATTAATAGTAGGAATGTTAATGGGTTCGGATTGATTTTCTGTTTTAGAAGAAAGCAATAAAAATGCTCTATCTTTAATAAGTTGATGAGTGGTGGAGAAAAATTGCTTGCCGGAATTTCCATCTAGTGATAACACAATTTGTTCGCAATCATCAAAATTAAAATGGTAAGGCGATAAAAAATAATACAAATAAGTAGCTAATGGATGTAGCTCTTGTAAGTATGCAATATTAATTTTTACCAATTCGTTTTCAGTAGTGAAACAACGTTTTTTTTCTTCTTCAATTTTTTGGTTTAAAATATTTTCTGTAGCCGAAAAATGCGTTGCTGCTTTATTGAGCGTTTCAATAATGTTGGGATTAATTTCAGCAAGTTTAGGCAATACCTCATGCCTTATTTTATTACGGACATATTTCACGGAAGCATTGCTTTGGTCTTCTCTGTAGCTTATTTGGTGTGTAGAAATGTATTGCTGAATTTCATCAGAAGTAAAACAAAGTAGTGGACGAATTATGTGGTTGTTTTTAGCTTTTATACCATGAAGTCCAATTAATCCGGAACCTTTGGTTATGTTGATTAACATGGTTTCAGCTACATCATTTTGGTGATGAGCGGTTGCTATAAAATCGTAGTGATGCGTAGTTTTAATTTCTTCAAACCATGTGTAACGCAATTCTCGGGCAGCCATTTGGGTAGAAATTTTGTGTTTTTCGGCATATTCGGCTGTGTCGAATCTAATAGAATGAAATGGAATATTGAGTTGTTGACACGTTTGCTGAACAAAAATTTCATCCTCATCAGCAGCTTTTTCTCTCAATTGAAAATTGGAATGAGCCACACCAATATTAAACTTAGCGGCTACAAATAAATGAAGCATTGCCATAGAATCTTTCCCACCACTAACTGCCAATAAAATTTTATCTGTTGGTTCGAACAGTTTATTACTCTTGATATGATTTTGAAATGCAGTTAACATACGATAATGTAAAATTAGATCTTTCCGACCAATAGCATTCAAAAGATTTATAAAATTCAAAAAATGAAAGGGGAAAGTTTTGTAGTTCAAATTATTTTTGAGTTGAAAAACTAAAATAAATCTCTCTTAAGGCAAATATATCATTATAAAACGATAAAATATCATAGATTTGGTAAAACACTAAACAACAATGTTGTATTTTATCTGTAATGAAAAAATGGGTAAATAAAGCTGTTCTAATTTACTTATAATCTATATTTAACTTAGAAAGATTGTGCAATTACTAAGAAATCTGCTGCTTTAAGCGATGCTCCACCAATTAAACCGCCATCAATATCTGGATTAGCAAAAAGTTCTTTTGCATTGGTTGCATTACAGCTTCCTCCGTAAAGAATAGAACAGTTTTGAGCAATTGTTTCTGAATAAGAATCTTTTAACACTTTACGGATAAAAGCATGCATTTCTTGAGCTTGTTCGGCTGTAGCAGTAACTCCAGTACCTATTGCCCACACAGGTTCATAAGCTATTACTACATTTTTAAATTCACTTTCTTTCAAATGAAAAAGTCCTTCTTTTAGTTGTTGTTCTACCACTTTAAAATGATTGTTTCCTTCTCTTTCTGAAAGTAATTCTCCACAACAAAAAATGGGAGACAAATCAGCGGCTAAAGCTCTGTTAATTTTTTCTGCAATAATTGCATTGGTTTCATGGTAATAACTTCTTCTTTCGGAGTGACCAACAATAACATAGTTAGCTCCGCAAGATTTAATCATTTGTGCTGCTATTTCTCCGGTATATGCCCCAGCTTCATGTTCAGAACAATTTTGAGCTCCTAAAGCTATTGTTGAACCTTCTAAAAACTCATTAAACAAAGAAATATATAAAGCAGGTGGATTGATGATTAAACTAACATCGGAAACATTATTTTCTAATGCTTTAATGTTTTGTAGCAATTTTTTGGCTTCATCTAATTGCAAATTCATTTTCCAATTTCCGGCAACTATTTTTTTACGCATATCTTCAATTAATTGGTAAAATAATGGGCTATTTAGCTAACTCTAACTCTTGGGTCGAGCATTCCGTAAACGATATCTACAATAATGTTTACAATAACAAATATGGTTGATGTAAGTAAAACGCCTCCCATAACTATTGGTAAATCGTATTTGGTAAGTGCATCATACAATACCCATCCTAATCCTTTCCAAGCAAATATCATTTCTACAAAAAGTGCTCCTGCCAATAGGCTGGCAAACATTCCTGATACAGCTGTAACTACAGGATTTAATGCGTTTTTTAATGCATGTTTTATTACTACTACCATTTTTGATAATCCTTTCGCTCTTGCTGTTCTAATATAATCTTGCGACATTACATCAAGCATAGAGCTTCTAGTAAGCTGTAAGATGGCTGAAATTGGTCGAATACCTAATGTAAACGCAGGTAAAACTAAGTTACTTAACTTCAAAATTTCTCCGTTACCCAAATCATCATACTCAAATAAACTTCCCGTCATATTAAACAAATTTATTCCTGTTGCTTGTGGCAGGGCAAAACCTATTAACCAAGAAATAATAATAGCTGAATAAAAAGATGGAATAGACATTCCTAATACAGATAAAAATAACAAGGATTTATCTACCCAAGTATCTTTCATTAAAGAAGTTATAATTCCAAACAACACCCCGAAAAAGGAGGCGAACAATATGGCCGCAGTTGCTAACACAGCGGTCTCTGGAAGATAATCGAGTAATATTTCAGAAACTTGCCGCTTGGTTTGATAAGACCGCCTTAGATAAGGTGTTTTTGCTACTACAACATTATTTTCTCCAAAAGTAAAAAGAGTAGAATAGGAATATTTATTGTCGTCTAAATACAAATAATGTTCTTCGTCTGTACTATGAACAGAAATGGGCGACAAATCGTTCAGATACATCACAAATTGAGTTGAAAGTGTTTGATCTAACCCTAAATCTTTTTGGATAACCCTTAACGACTCTTCATCTGCTCTTTGCCCCATAAGCATACGAGCAGGATCTCCTGGCAATACATTAAAAAGCAAAAAAACTACTGTAATAACTCCCATTAATACTAATAGCCCGTACAATATTCTTTTAGTAATAAACTTTGACACTATCCGTTATTTATTTAATAATTGACTTTTAACGTCCTGATAATTTGGCAAATCGTTGGCATGCCATTTTGCCAATACTTTTCCTTGTTGTAATAATACTATTCCTGGATTTGCTCTAACAACTGTTTTTAGTGTAATGGCATCGCAAGAATAAAAATCATAGTTTACTTGATGTTTATCTTTAAATACCTCCACATTGTCATTTGATGAGGCTGTTAATCCGATAAAATAATACCCATCCTTAAAACATTGGTTGGCAAATGTATTAATTTTTTTGATTGCTTGCTCATCCGTCTTTTTAATATCATAAGCTACCATCATAAATAAATATCCTGGGTCATTTAAATAATCTTGAGTATAATCGTATTCATCTGCTCCAATAATGGTAAAATCTGTAATGGCAGCCTTATCTCCAACAGAAATTTGCTTAGTAACTCTATCGGAAAATTCGTAGTTTTCATCATCCCAAGGATAGTTGGCTTCCGTAAATTCTTCTACTTTCCCAGTAGTTTTATTTTTATAATAAAAAATATTTTCGAACACATCTGGCTTAGCTCCTTCAGGCAATTTCATTTGCTCAGGAATACTTTTTCCTATAGCATAAGCTCTGTAATCTTTTACAGGAAGGTGATTGTAAGTATAATTAATAAAAATAAAGGTAATTAATGTTACCAACCCAATGATTATCCATTGGTTTACTTCTTTTTTGAAGAATTTTTTAATGGCATAATAAGCTCCGAAACCTATTAGGGTAAATAAAACAGGGAAATACCAACCAAATACCCAAGAAAGTAAAATAACACCCACCATTCCTCCAGATAAAAGCAGTATATCATCTTGATTGGCATTGAGTTGTATTTTCTTTCTATATAAGAATATTGGGATAATGAGAATAATTAATATTAAATCTTTAAAAAATGATTCCCAAGGTGTTAAACTTCTGCCTAATGAGCCTTTCATAGCATCTCCAAAACAACCACAATCAGTAACACACTGAACGGGCATTTCTTCTTTGTAAACTATGGTTTCATTATTTTCTTCCACTACCACAATTTTACTATCGGCTTCAATTCTCTCTTTCATTTTAGCATGTTCGGGAGAGTTTACTTGTACTTCCGTTAAATTAGCATAGGTTGCAGAAGTGTCGCAAGTAGCTGTATGTAAGGTTAAGAAGAAGAACATGATGGTTAATGTCAATAAGGAATAAAGTGTCAACTTAATTTTAGTAGCAAAAAGTAACATGAAGCCCAAAATTACTTCGGCAGCACACATAATAATGGCTATCCCCAAAGCATATTCCATTAAAAATTCTAATGAAAAAGTATCCCAGCCGAACCAATCTCTAATTCTGTAAGCCAATGCTCCATTTTCAAAATATTCTTCTAGTTTGTAGCTGAAGCCTAAGGTATCATTAGCTTTTATTAATCCGGAAACAATAAATAAAGCTCCAACTAAAATACGACAAATATTTACTAATAATTTCATGTGTTTAAAATTTAATTAGCCCCCTCTAACTCCCCTGAAAGGGGAGAACTTCTAACACACAAAGCCATTAATTATTGACTTATGTGCTTAAAGCTTAGATGTAGCTCATTTCATGTGTTCTTATTTTTTATTTGTTCTTAAACTCTAGTTTAATTAAAGCAAAAACTGCATAATTTATCATATCGAAATAGTTAGCATCTATTCCTTCTGAAATTAATGTTTTGCCTTTATTATCTTCAATTTGTTTGGTTCTTAACAGTTTCATCAAAATTAAATCTGTAAGCGAACTAATTCTCATATCTCTCCAAGCCTCACCATAATCGTGATTTTTATTTTGCATCAATTCTTTTGCTTCCAAAAAATAGTTGGAATACAATTTAACTGCTTCTTCTTCGGGTAATTCGGTGTTTTCATTGTAGCCTAATTCTAGCTGTACTAAAGCCATAATGCAATAATTTACTATTCCGATGTATTCAGATGTTACATCTTCCTTAATTTTGCTTTCACCAACTTCTTCGAGCGTTCTGATTCTTTTTGCTTTAATAAAAATTTGATCGGTTAATGAACTTGTTCGTAAAATTCGCCAAGCACTGCCATAATCTTTCATTTTTTTCGTAAATATGTCAGAGCAAATTTTTATTATCGCATCGTATTGTTTGTCGGTTTTATTCATCTTAACTTATACACATTATATCCATGAAAAAAGAAAAACGGAAAGATACATTATTTTTAAAAAATACACTTATAAATTGCAAAGGTAATTTATTAAATTTAGACGAACCATGCATAATGGGCATATTAAATGTAACTCCTGACTCATTTTTTGATGGTGGGAGCTATCTTTCGGAAGAAGAAATTGTTACGCAAGTAAAAAAACACTTAGTTGAAGGTGCTGCTATTATTGATGTTGGTGGATATTCTACCAAACCGGGAGCTGCTTTTGTTAGCGAAGAAGAGGAATTAAGCAGGGTGTTGCCTATCATAAAATTAATCCACAAAGAATTTCCTGAGTGCATTATTTCTATTGATACGTTTAGAAGTAAAATTGCCCAAAAAGCGGTTGAAAATGGAGCAAGTATTATCAATGATATTTCTGCGGGAAGCTTAGACAAACAGCTTTTCGATTGTGTGGTTAGTTTGAATGTTCCTTATATTTTAATGCACATGCAAGGCACTCCAGAAAATATGCAGAAAGCTCCCTCTTACCAAAATGTAATGCAAGAAGTAATGTCTTTCTTTTCAGAAAAAGTGGATATTCTCACAAAAAAAGGAATAAATGATATTATTATAGACCCAGGTTTTGGTTTTGGCAAAACGGTAGAACATAATTACGAACTAATGCACCACTTAGCCGATTTTAATATTTTTGAATTGCCTATTTTAGTTGGCGTATCCCGAAAATCTATGATTAATAAAATTATTAAAACTACTCCTAAAGAAGCACTAAATGGAACTACTGTACTTAACACCATAGCCTTAATGAAAGGAGCGAACATCCTTAGGGTGCATGATGTAAAAGCCGCTAAAGAAGCTGTTTTGATTACGGAACAGATGAAGAAGTGTAATTAAAAGTTTAAATAAGAATGAAATAGCAAATTATTTAGCCAATTCAATAATTTTATCAACGGTAGCTTTGTTGTCCACACCTAAGCCTTCTTGTTGGTGAACTAATACTCCATGTTGATTGAAAACACTAATAATGTTGGAGTGAGAGAAATCTAAAGGAGATATTTCTTTGTATTTTACGGCTAATATATTGGCAAATTCTCTGGTGTTTTCGCCCGAACCTTGTAAGAATACCCATTGTTCAGTGTCCATTTGGTTTTCTATTGCAAAAGCTTTTAATCTTTCAGGAGTATCTGTTTCAGGGTCTATGCTTACTAAAATGTATTTTACAGGCTGATTAGCTTCGGATTTTACTTTGGCTTCAATATTTCTCATATCTGCAACTAACCTTGGGCAGGCAGCTTTACATGAGGTGTAAATCATCACCATTACTAATACTTCGCCTTGAAAATCCTTAAATTCAAGAGTCTCGTTGTTTTGAGTTTTCCAAGTGGAAGGCAGTTGAAAGATAGACATTTCATCAAATTCTGTTGTGGCTTCAACTGCACTTTCTGTTGTACTGGTTTCGTCTGTTGCAGTATTGTTACAAGAAAACAAAACGAACACTAGTAGTAAAAGTAGGATGTAGCTTTTCATATATTTAGTTGATTTTAATCTTTAACGCACCTAAAACCTAAGTTTTTAATGCAAAAATTGGCTTTTAAACTTCCTCTAAAGGCGTAACGCATAAATGCGGCATAATTCATTAAGTCTTTAGCTCCTACAGCACCACCAGCACAAAATAAATTTCTATCGGTATCTACATCTTTTCTAGATTCTCCAGAAATTAAAACGGAATTGAAATCCAAAGTCCATTCCCAAACCAAACCGTGTAAATCGTAAACACCCCAAATATTTCTATTGGTTTTACCAACTTGTTTAAGGTAGGTTTTTGGTGTTTCATAGCTGCTTAGTATTTTTTGGTTGTAGAGGCTATCCACACGAGCATCTTTTTTGGTATCGTCAGCCATGGCTACATATTCCCATTCATCTACTGTTGGTAATCTTTTGCCTACATATTCGCAATAAGCTTTTGCAGCATACCAAGAAATGGTGTTTACAGGAGAATTAGAAAATGTATTACTAAAAGAAGTATCGCTTGTCCAATCCATTAAATAACTTTTATCGGCAAACAAACGAGTTACCTTGTTTTTTTTCCATTTAGGGTTAGCAATTACAAAATCTAAATATTGTTGGTGAGTTACTGGATGGATATCCATGTGAAAATCTTTTACAGTAACAATAGCTGAATCTGTACCATAAAGGGGGATGTATTTTCCCCCTTTGATGGCAACAGTTTTTGTTGATTGTTGAGCAAATACAATATTGCTAAACAGTATAAGTACTAATGATAAATTTCTTAGTTGCATTATTTTTTCTTGTTTCTAACAGATTTTACCATTGAAGGAGTAACTTCAGTTTTGTTATTTCCCCAATTGTTGTAGATGTAAGTCAATACATTAGCAATTTCTTCATCATTAATGTTTTGAGCCGTCATTACACTATTGTATTTGTTTCCGTTTACAGTAATTTCTCCTGATAACCCGTTTAATACAATATCAATAGCTCTGTTTACATCTGCATTTAAAAAATCAGCTTTAGCTAAAGGAGGAAATGCGTTTGGCAAACCTTCTCCGTTAGTTTGGTGACAAGCCACACAAGTTTGAGAATATACTTGTTTTCCGAGTTCAATTCTTTCGGCTACAGTAGTTGCTATTTTAGCAGTAGGAGCATCACCTGTATTAGGCATTTCCTGAATCCCACCACCTTCTGGTTTGTAAATTCCTTCCATTAGTTCTCCTGAATAAACTTTTTTGTTTTCTTCTCCATTTACTTTTAACATTCCCAGAGCCCCTTTGTTAAATGCTCTAAAAATGGAGTGATCCACTAAGATAAAAGTACCTGGAACTTCAACTTTAAACTCAACAATGGCAGCACCACCAGCAGGAACTAATGTAGTTTGGATGTTTTCATTAATAGTAGTTCCACCTTCAGCATAAACTTTGTCGAAAATTTCGCCAATAACATGGAAAGAAGAAACTAAGTTTGGACCACCGTTACCTACAAATAATCTAACTGTTTCGCCAACATTTGCAGTAATAGCATTGTCGCCAGTTAACGCACCCACTTTTCCGTTAAAAACTACATAGTCAGCATGTTCATCAACAGCTTTTTGCATATCGAAAGGTTGTAAACCGGGTTGTCCGTGTTTTCCTTTAGTATAAAAATCTCCTTGCATTACGTAGTATTCTTTATCTACAGCAGGAAGACCACCTTCTGGTTCAACCAAAATTAAACCGTACATTCCGTTGGCAATGTGCATCCCTACGGGAGCAGTAGCACAGTGATAAACATATAAACCTGGATTTAATACTTTAAAAGAAAAAACTTTCTCATGTCCTGGAGCAATAAATGAAGATTCTGCTCCACCACCTGGGCCTGTTACTGCGTGTAAATCAATGTTGTGAGGTAGTTTATTGTCAGGATGATTTTTTAAGTGAAATTCTACTTCATCGCCCACTCTAGTTCTGATGAAAGAACCCGGAACGGTACCTCCAAAAGTCCAATAAACATAACTAACACCGTCAGCCATTTCACCTTCTTCTTCCAAAATTTCCATGTGAACAATTAGTTTTTTTGCAGCTCTGTCGCCAATTGGTTTTGGTACTAATGGTGGTGATGTGAGTTCTGCTTCCATTTCTCCATCAATAGGAATTGTTGTTGCATCTACACGTTTAGATGTGTTGTTATTGCTTGTTTCTGAACAAGCTACAAAGCTTGCAACGGCCGAAGCCAAAACGATAAATTTTAAGTTCCTCATGTTGTTTAATAGTTTTTAGGTTTGATGTAAAATTACGTTTAAACAATTTGAATAAAAATAATTTTGAATAAAAATATGATATTCATCATAGAAAACTATTTTGCATTGAATTCATGCAGCCAAATTTGGTAAATTCTAAAATATTCTAAGATGGCAAATGCTTCTTGTTGAGGTAGTTCAAACGAACAGTTTTCATCATATTTTTGATTAGTTTTTATGGTGATGCTATCTTTTTGCAGCATTACATCATAATTCATAAAATAGTTCATTATCCATTCAGGTTGTCTTCTTGCTAATACATCGCTTAAATCTGGGCCACTATTTTTATATTCCATAGTATGGCACGAACTGCATTTTTGCTTAAATGTTTCCATTCCAATTTTCATGATGGAATCGTTAATTTGTTCAAGTGTTAGTTTTTCATAAGGACCAATACCATAAATAGATGATGGAATTTCTTTAGCATTATTTTTACATGCTAAAAAGCTAACAGCAATTAAAAAAATGAATAACCATCGCATCTTATTATAATTTTTGAATTTCAAAAGTAGGGTAGCCTTTTTGTCCGTACTGATTATAAAAATCTATAAATCGAATTTTATAAAACAAGCCTGAAGTAGTTTTTACAATATAACTTTTATTATTGTCGATGGTGAATGAGTTGTCATTACTATTTCTAATTTTCCAATCGTGCCCGATTTCGTTCCAATAGTTGGTAAAAGTATAGTTAGAAGTATCTTTTAGAGTAATATCTAAAAAGTTACCATTATTGTCTTCGGCTACTAATACGTCATTTTGTTTGTTGGTTAATGCCTGGGTAAGTACAAAAGGTAGTGGCAGATTATCAAACTTATGATGGTGATTGGTAAATAGTAAATCCCAGCTGTTTTTTTCGGGTTCTAAGTTTTTGATTTCTCCACCGTTATTAAAACTAAAATGCAAAAAACTTAGGTTGTTATCTTTACTAATGCTAATGGTTTTGTCACTATTTCCATTAAGCTGAGCAAATCTAAAAGTATAGCTACTAGCAGTAACTTGTTGTAATTGAATTTTATAATATCCTTGATGATTGCCGTTAGCATCGTATTGTCTGTCAATAATATAAACGTTGTTGGTGTTTTGCCAGTTTCCAATGGCGGTAGAATCTAAGTTGCCGCTAGGTGCATCCCATATCCAAGTAACACCAGAAATGCTGGTAACGGAAGTAAAATCTACGGAGCCCATATTGGCTACTAACATTCCTAAAGCGTTATTAACTAATACATGATAACCGTTTTCGCTACATTCAAAAGCAATGTCCCAATCGAATTTTGTATTGGTACTAATTACTTTGTTGCTCTCACAATCGTAATATACTTGGTTGGTATAAGGATAACCAATTTCAATTTGAACGGTATTCATTTCTCCTGGTTCGGGAAATGGAACTGGTTTTTCCTCTTTTAAACAAGAAGAAAACATCAGGCTTATGAATAAATAATATGTTAGATTTTTTAGGTTCATGATTTAAAAATTAAATGCAAGTGATACAAAATAACTTCTCCCCCAAAGAACATTAAGTACATTAGCGTTACTTTGATTCGATACACCAAAAACATCTCCTGCCATTTCCACTTGAGTAACATTAAACAAGTTTTTTACTCCTGCTGTTAAGTTAATTTTTTGTTGATAAAAGTTTTTGTTGAAGGTAACATCAAAGGTGTGAAAGTCGCCAATAAAACTTTCGTTAACCTGATTGTTATTAAGGTATAGATTTCTGATTTTCCCGGTGTATTTATACAAAATCGTAACTCCCATCTGCAAACTATCTAGTTGATAACCTAATCCGGCATTTATATCTGTTGTATAAAAGAATTGATTGTTAACATTCGCATCATCAAACATAGAGTTGTAATTACCAAAATAATTGAACCCACTAGTTAATTTTAATTGATGAATTTGATAAACTGCATTTAAAGCAACTCCTTTAGTAGTAAGGAAATTAATATTTTGATATTCCCAATCTACCTCAGAAATTCTTACCAAACTTATTAGGTTATTAATGTTGGAATAATACATTTTTGGTGATAGCTGAAAACGATGTTGATTCACTTTTTTATTCCAATCCAATGAAACATTAATATGGTCTGAATTTTCAGCTTTTAAATTGGTATTTCCCCACAAATTGATGCTGGAATTGTAGTGAAATTCTAGGTGAAGTTCTTTTAAATCGGGAGCTCTAAAGCCTTTTGCAATAGCCGCTCTAAGTTGGGTGTTTTTGTTTAGCTCCACCAACAAACTAAGTGAAGGAACAACAGGAGCTTTATAAACCGAATTATACGCATAACGCATGGCGGGTTTTATAGTAATTGCTTTAATGGGTTGGTAACTCAATGAAGCAAATAAGGCATAATCGCCAATACTTTGTTGTTGATTGACAACACGAGAAGCCATAATTTTATCGTGTTTCAATTCAGCTCCAACACTATAATTCACTTGGTTGGAATCATTTTTTTTAGTGTAAACTGTTCTTACTAAATAGGTGTGAAAAACGGTTGTATCTTGATCGCTTTCTCCTTCGGTTAAAAACTGGTCGAGGGTAGTTAAATCTTTAAAATAAATGTTTCTAGTTCTTTTAAAATAAGAGTGAGCCAAGGTAATATCCATAAAATTGGTTGGAGAAATTCTACCGTTTAGCAATAGTTTGTTGTTGATACGATGGGTATTATAATAGGTGTCAAAAGCAGATATGTAATAAGGAGTTCTAGGCAGACCTCTATCTGTCATGGTTTCAGTAAAAAAATCGGCAGCATAAGTTAATTTTAAATGACGGATGGTTCGGTTGTACATGAAATTTCCAATATATTGCTCCCTTGGTTTCCACGTTTTAAAACGCGAAGTATCCGGTTGAGCAAACCCTTGAAAGAAATTACGTCCGCCACCAATTTTATAGGTGTTTTTGTTGTGTTTAAATCCTAAGCTTCCACTAAAATTATACTGACCAATACTTTCATAAAAACTTTTTGCCTGAACAGCAATTTTTTTAGTTTGAGCTTTTTTGGTAATCAAATTAATAGTGCCTCCCAATGCATTTGTTCCATAAGCTACTGATGTTGGTCCGTCTATTACTTCAATTTTTTCAATACCGTTCAAATTAATTTGCGAAACATCAATATTGCCGCTCAACCTGCCTTCAACAGGCACGCCATCTATCATAATTTTTACATGATTGCCAGAAAGCCCGTTAAGGTTAATGGCAGTTTCGTTTACGTGTCCGTTATTGGTTCTAAAATTCATTTCCGATGTTAGCACTTCTCGCAAATTACTTGCACCTTTAGCATTAATTTTTTCCTCATCTATGGTTTCCACTTTTTGCACCGATTCTTTTAACTGTATAGGAATAAAATTTCCTGTAATTACCATTTCCTCTAAGTTGGTACTTGATGAGGTGAGGTATATTATTGTTGGTGCTGCTTTTGGAAAAATGTTGGTTTGGAATTTTTCATAACCGACAAAACTAACTTCAACCAAAGTGGAATCGGAATAAGGATTGATAGCAACACCATTTTTATCAGTAATACTCCATTTAAAATTACCATTGGCATCGGTAAACTTAACATGAGCTAAGTAAATAGGGGAGTTGTCGGCTTTGTCTTTAACAATAATTTTAGCAGACTGAGCCGTAGTCAACACCGAAGAAAGCCAAAAACTTCCCAACAACACTATTTTGAGTACTAAGTTCATTACTTAATGATTAATTTCTTAGTAATTTGTTGTTTATCAGTTAGCAGTTGAAGTAAGTACATCCCGGAGGGTAAATCTCCAACATAAAGCTCGCTAAGTGTATTTTTTAATAAACTTGTTTTTAAAGTTTTTCCTGTAATATCCAATATGTTTGCTTGTAAATGATTTACATTATTTGAAATACGAATGTTAATGTTTTCGCTTGCCGGATTAGGATAAAACTCAAAGTCTATAAAACTAAACTGTTCATCTATAGAAGAAGTGACAATTTCTTCCATATCAAAATAAGTATCGCCATTAGCCATTCCACCAAAACCTGTAAAAACAATTCTAAACAATTTGGTACTGTCTAAATTATGTACAAAATAAGCAATGGTATCATATACTTCCCAACCATTTGCAGAACTGTAGTTTTTCCATTCTCTACCAATATTGTTAATGTTCTTTGTAAAGGTAGTTTGAGGAGATGTGGCTGTATTAGCAGTAGTAAAATCGGTGAAATGCCCTTTTGCACTCCAAACATTTACATTGCTAAAAATACTCGATACAGGAACATACATACCCGGAGGAAAAACAAAATCGGTATGTTTTACAAAAGTGAGCTCCCAAGTGGTGTTATCAGGTTCTCTGTCTATCAATTGATTATTGATGATAGAGAAATACACAAAATTTCTGTTGGGATAATTGTTTTTATTAAACGTAATGGTTTGTTCGTTTGAACCATCTATATTGGCATGTTTAAATTCCCAAACTCCTGATTTTAAACTAACAATCCATAGTTTTTTAAAGGAATTATTTACAAGTTTAATAAGGTAAAGCGAATCTCCAAAGGTCCAAAAATTGTTCTGAGGATTTAATATTCCCCACCCCATATCGAAGGTTCCGTTGGCACCTCTGTGTATATTAAAAGCACCATTTGTCCATGAAGTATCTGTGTTTAGTAATCTTTCCCAAGATGAGTAATTGGTAGTGTCAAAAGAACTCCATTCTGAAGTATCTCCTGGGTAAGCCCAAAGTAAGGCATTAGCTTCATTGAGTAAAATGGCACTACCGGCAGCTCCATTTCCGCTAACAGCAAAAGCAATGTCCCAGTTAGTGGCACTTTCAGATTTAATGGTGCCGTTTTCAAGGCTATAAAAAACTTGTTGTTGATATTGAGCTTGCATCGAAACCGTTTCTGAAACAGGTTGAGCAAAAATAGTATTCAATAAAATGAATATTGGTAGGAAAATTTTAGTTAGGATTTTCATAATATTAAAATTTAAAAAGTTTGTGTTAGGTTTAAAAAAAAGAGAGGAGGAGCGACCTCCTCTCTTATACTCACAATCAATAACCTAACTAATATATGTCGTGAGTAGTGTTGTAAACATTAAACTTACCTGTTGGATTTTCCACCCAATCGCCTTTAATAATTTGTTTTAATTCAAGGGTTTTGTCATCATAAATTAAGATGCCGCTCACTTTCCCCATGAAAACAGATACCCAAACCTCATTACCAGTTTTGTTGTATTCCATGTGTACCATTCTACCATCAATACCTTCTGGCATGGTAATGGTTTTTTTGTGTTCCAAAGTTTGAGTGTCAAACACATCAACTACAGCATGTAATTCAGGGTCAGGGTTTAAAGTTCTATCTACCCATAAGTGTTTAGATTTTGGATGAGATTTTACAAACAATGCACCACCGCCATTTCCGGGAGCCTTCACTTCTTTTACTACTGTCCATTGTCCTTTGCCAGGATTAGTTTTTATGAATGATAGTTTGTTTTCACCAAGGTGAGAAGTTACCCAAAGTTCGCCTAAATCGTTTTTGATATTAGCACCTCTACCAGGGTGAGGCTTAATACCTGTTTCAATAATGGCTTCTAGTTTTTTGTTAGGAACATCAATTACCACCATTTTGTTACTTGCGTTTGCAGCAACCAAAAAGTATTTTTTAGAAGCATCCCATCCACCATCGTGTAAGAAACGAGCAGTAGGGATTTCAGTTATACCAGGATTTAGTGGGTCAGTGTAGTCAACAATACTTACAATACCTCTTTCTTTAATGTTACAAATCCAAACAGGATCGGTATGAGAGGCAACAATTGCTGCTACACGAGCTTCTTCAATAAATTCTTTTTCACCATCACAAGCATTTCCTGCGGTAGGAGTAACGCTAAGTGGTTCTAGTGTTTGAGCATCCATAATGGCAATATGAGCAGGGCTGTAACCACCAAATACTAAGTATTTATCTTCATATCCTTTAAATTTAGATACCTCTACCGAACGAGAGTCAAAAGCACCCCTTACTTCAGCTACAATATTTGGTATTTCAGGATAAGTATCTATCATGGTTATTCTACCATCTCTACCTACTGAGTAAATATATCTTCCAGATGCTGAGTTTCTAAGGATGTGCACTGCAAAACCTGTAGGAAGTACTACAATTTTTTCTTTTGTATCACCATCTATAATGGCTACTTTACCAGCATCACGCATAATTACACCAAAATAGTTGTCGATGTTGCGTTTGTGCATTGGTTTTGTTGGTCTTTCTTCTACTGGAACAATCACTTTCCAAGTTTCCTTCATCTCTTTTAATCCGAAAGGAGGAATAGCCGGAGGGTCCACTTGAAGGAATTTAACCATTAAATCAATTTCACTGTCTTTTAAAATGCCTTTCCATTCGGGCATACCTCCTGGTGTTCCGTTTTCAATAAAGGCTCTTAAGCCAGCATCGCCTAATAGTTTAGTTCCCGGAGCTGGATTTCCTTCGGGTGCTTCTGGTAATAAGTGAGGACCTGTAGCACCTAATCTTGAAGAACCATGACAACCCGCACATTTGTCAAAATATAGCTCCGAAGCCATTTGCATTTCGGTATCACTAAGTTTAATACCTTCAATTTTTGTTTCTCCTGTATCGGCAGTTTCTTTTGAATTTTCACCACCTCCACAGCTGTACATTATCACTGAACCTGCAATAGATAAGTACAATAAATGTCTTTTTTTCATAACGTTTGATTTTTTAATTATTTTCGATTATTGATTGTGTTTAAAAACATGCTTTTAAATTTTAAATAAAGATATAAAGGTCTTTTATTATTAATAATGATTCAACTCAGATTAAAAACTTAGGTTTGGAAGTTTTTATATTGATTTAAATCATATTTTTTGATGGTAAAAAGAATGTTGAATTATAAAGGGGTTGTGTATTTGTTAGGATATCAAAAACATATGAATAAAGATAGTTAACAAACTTATTACTTGGGTTATTTAATTCTTACTTAAATAATAAAATTGAAATCGCATGTTTTAGGAAAAAATGGAATTTTTTTCACAAACAGAAATGTTTAAAAGATAACCAACACACCAATTAAAAATGCTGAAACAAAAACTAGGATTAAAATTTTCCATAGCAGATTAGCTTTTTTTGTTTCCATAAATTGAAAACTAACTGCCAAAAATTTTATGGCTGTTAGGGCAGCTATAATAGAAAAAGAGGAGTTTGCTTTATTTTCTGCTAATAGGTAAATAGCAATAATAAGAGCAAGTAAAACAGTTAGTATTAGGGTGTTTATTTTTATTTCTTTTAGCATAGTTGTTAGGTTTAAATAAGATAAAATATGGGAAAAATTAATATCCATATTAAATCGCACAAATGCCAATAAGTGGCAGATGATTCTACATCAAAATAATTTCCTGAATGGTAGGTATTTTTATTAATTCCAACATACATATAGGTAAGTAGTCCTATTCCAAAAAGTACGTGAATAAAATGAAAGCCCGTCATCATCCAATAAAAGGTAAAAAAAGTATTATCGCTAAAACCAATACCTTGATCCATTTTGGCGTAATACTCTACCGATTTAATTATTAGAAAAGTTACTCCCAACAGTAAGCTAATTAAAATAGAACGAGCAGCTTTTTTATTCTCGTTGTTTTTAATGAAATGGATGCTGTTCGCAATAAAATATCCACTAATAATTAAAACTATTGTATTTATAGTGCCGATTAATGGGTTTAGTTGTTGTTGCGCTTCTTGAAATAGAGTAAGTTCTTCTGTACGGTAGTTCAGAAAAACCATAATTCCACCTAAAAAGGTAAAAATTTCTAAAATAATTAAAAACCAAATGAGTATTCCACCCGGTGGGTAGTAAATAGATTTATGTTGTGGGTTCATTTTAATAGCTATGTTAGCATTAATTGTTTGTAAAATTTAGCAAAAGCGTAAGGCAGCTCTGTCGGATTGGGAAGTATGGCGTAGTTTTTATGTCCGAACATTTGAGGTAAATAGTATTTTGCCTGCGCTTCAATGGCTAATGAAAATGTTTTTATGTGTTTGTTTTTGAGTTCTTGCAAGGCTTTTTTTACATCTTGAATACCGTATTGTCCTTCGTAAGTATCGTAATCATTAGGTTTACCATCAGAAAGTAAGATAATCCATTTTTTCTGAGTGGGTTCTTTGTCTATTAAACTTCCGGCATGACGTAATGCTGTGCCAATTCTAGTGAAATCTTCAGCTTCTATTGCCCCAATTTTGCTTCGCACTTTTAACCAGTTTTCATCAAAAGTTTTTATGCTTTTATAAGCGCAATTATTTCTTGTTCTTGATGAAAAAGTATCTATCTGAAAATTAATATTAAACTCATTGAGGGCTTCTCCAAAAAGTAATACAGCAGTTTTTTCTACATCTAATACTTTATGGTTGTTGGCATAACCATCTGCCGAAAGGCTAGTATCCATCAATAACAAAACAGAAAGGTCTTTTTTTCTTTTTCGAGAAGTGTTGTAAATTTTTTCCGATGGAGTTTTGTTGCTAAAAATTTCGGTTAACGCATCAGTTGTAGCATCAATATTAATTTCTTCGCCAAAATTTACTCGGGTAACTTTTTCATATTCCTGATGAATGTTTGCAAATATTTTAAGCAAATCTTGTTTGGTTTTTTTGTTTTCACTAATTATTTGTTGAGCAAAATCGGTATTACTAATAGCAGCTTTTTTAGGAAACACCCGACAAAAGTCTGTTTTGTAAACCCTGTTTTTGTAATCCCATTCATCGTAGTGCAAAAAATGATTTTCAGCATTATCCGTTTCGGCTAAAATGGAGTTGGTGCTATTTACAAATTCTGCCTGATAAACAGAATGATTAGCTTCATCGGTTCTTACAGTATGTTTTAAGTTGAGTTCTCTTAAAGCTTCTTCATCATCACTTAATGTGTCTTCACCATCCATTTCTTTAAACGTACCATTGAACTCCGATAAGGTATCCACTTTTTCAAACTGATTATGAGCCACACTGTCTTCCGCTTGTTTCTGATCTACAGCAACAGTTTCTACTTCATCGCTCGGATTAGCAGCTAATTCGGTAGTAATTTCGTTTTCTTCCAATAGACTTTTTAAGTCGTTTAAAGCTTCAGTTTTTGCATTAAAAGCTTTTTGATTGATGCGCATCCATTTGCCATAAAGCCAACTGTAATCTGGAGCTAATTCTTTACTAGCATAATAGTTTTCGAGGTTTGATTTCTGACTTTCGTAAATGGCTTTGGTGGCAGGATATTCATTAAACAAAGCTGCTAAAATATGTGCTGCATTTTCTAACGCTTTTTCTTTTGCTTCTAAGGCTGTAAATTCATCATCATCTTTCCAATTTAATTTTAATTGCTGTTGAACAGATAAATAGAGCGTTCTGAAAAGGTAGAAATTAATATTATCTTCGGTAGTAAGGTTAAAGGATACTTTTTCGGGTAAATAAAAATTTAAGCCCGACCAGCCACCTTCACGCTCGGAAGTGATAATATCGTTCTGCAAGCCAGATAAAGCTCTTGCCAGAAGTGTTAGTCTAGGTTTTAAAGGTTCTAAAATTACCGTTCTAACTTGTTCATCTTCATCAACTTTGTCGGTGAATTTTTTATAGAATTTATAAAACCTTTTAAATAATATTTGATCGATTTCCATGCTTGAATAAGTTTAAGGTTCTTGAAATTAGTTAGCCCCATCTTTCACACTTGCTCGCTCCAAAGTCCACTGGACTTTGTCCGCCCCAAAGGGGGAGGAGCTTCCAACACACAAAGCCAATGTTCATTGTTTAAGTATATTCAACTAGTATCTGTTGGTAATGTCGAGAGGCTGAACTGTAAAGTTTAAATTCGAGGCTTTCGCAGTTTTGAAAATCAGGAGTTTACTTTTGTAAATGACTGGTTTTTAAAACAAGAATAACGAAGAAGTTGGACTTTACAGACAGACTCAAATTAAATACTCAAACTAATTAAATCTTTAATAGCATTAGTGGTGTCTTCATCGTCACTCAAAGGTTCGGCAATGGCAACATCGCAAGAAAGTCGTTGAGGTAAGCCACTTTTTATTAGTAAAGCAGCATCAACCAGCAAACGAGTAGAAACTGTTTCTGCCAAACCAAGTTCTGTTAGATTTCTGATTTTAGCTCCAAGTTTTACTAATTTATTGGCAGTATCATCATCAATACCTGTTTCTTTTATTAAAATTTCAGATTCAATTTCTTTTTTAGGATAGTTGAATGATAAGGAGATAAATCGTTGACGAGTAGAAGGTTTCAGTTCTTTAAATCCTCTTTGATAACCTGGATTGTAAGTAGCAACCAACATAAAGTTTTCATCGGCAGTAATGGTTTCGCCAGTTTTATCTATGTATAAACTCCTACGGTGGTCGGTAAGTGTGTGCAGTGCTACAATAATGTCGGGACGAGCTTCGGCAATTTCATCTAAATATAAAAATGCACCTTCTTTTACAGCTCTGGTCATTGGGCCATCTATCCAAACAGTTTCTGCACCTTTTAAAATGTATCTGCCAATTAAATCGGTAGAGGAGGTTTCTTCATGACAAGCAATTGTGTATAGTTTTTTGCCCATTTTTTGAGCCATAAATTCTACAAACCTTGATTTTCCTGTTCCAGTTGGTCCTTTAAGCAAGAGGGGTAATTTATTTTTATAGGCGTGTTTAAAAATTTCTTGTTCTTTGCCAATGGATTTATAAAATATTGTTTCCATAATTTTTTAGTTAGGTAGTTTAAAAATAGATTTTAGAAAAATCAGGAGGCTTAAAATTATGAGCTTTTTGCCTCCTGATAATCATCAATCAATAACAAGATTTATTAAGAAGCATTAACAAGTGCTTCATCATTAGGTTTTCCGAATTTAAAGAAGTTGATAATATACAATACAATTCCTGTTGTAAAACCAGTAGCACAAAGCACTAATACTAAAAAGTGAGGTTCAATTTCTTTTTGAGTTTCCATAAAATCAACCCCTAAAATTCTTTCTAAATAAACTTGAGCAACACCAGCAACACCAAATGCTACAGTCATACCAATCATGCCAATATTACTTAACCAAAAGGCATATTGAGAAATTCCGTTGTTGAATAATTTTCTTCCGGTAAGGTTAGGCATTGCATAAGCTATAATAGCTAATACTATCATAGCATAAGCCCCCCAAAAAGCCATGTGTCCGTGCATTGCAGTTACTAAAGTTCCGTGAGTGTAAAGGTTTACATTAGGTAAGGTATGAGCTGCACCCAATAAACCAGCACCAACAAATGACGTAATTGCTGCACCTAATGTCCAGTTTAAAGCGGTTTTGTTTGGGTGTTTTTTCTCTCCTTTTCTATACATATTAAGAGCGAACAATGCCATAGCTAAGAAAGCTAAAGGTTCTAATGCTGAGAATATTCCTCCAATCCATAACCAGTAAGAAGGGGCTCCAATATAATAGTAGTGGTGACCAGTACCTAAAATACCAGATAAGAAGGTTAGCCCTACAATTACGTACAGCCATTTTTCTATAACCTCTCTATCGACACCAGTAATTTTAATTAATAAGAAAGCCAAAATACCACCCATAATTAACTCCCAAACACCTTCTACCCAAAGGTGAACTACATACCATCTGTAAAAAGAATCTAAGGTTTGACTATCAAACCAAATCATGCCTGGTAAGTAGAGTAGTGCAGCAAATAATAATCCCATTGATAGTACGAGAGATGTGGTTGTTTGTCTTTTTCCTTTAAATAAGGTCATTAATATATTAAATAAAAAGGCTAATACATTTACCACTACTAAGTAATCTAACGGACGAGGAATTTCTAAGAATTTACGTCCTTCCCACCAGTTAAAGTGATAAGCAATAATTGCTGTAACACCAACTGCTAAAAAGCTTATAAGCTGTATGTAGGCTAGTTTTGGTGAGTACAATTCATTTTGAGATTCCTCTGGGATAATGTAATAAGCTGATCCCATAAAACCTAATAATAACCAGAAAACTAATAAGTTGGTATGAACTGCTCGAGCAGTATTAAAGGGAATAAAATCGTGTAAACCATCCATTCCCATGTGGGCAAACCCCATTATAAAACCATAAACGATTTGCAGAGCTAACAGTCCTAATGCTGATAAGAAGAACCAATAAGCTACTTTTTGTGTTGTATATTTCATCTGTTTATATTTTTAAGTTATTAAATCTGTCAGATGTAACTCCCATCATAATTATTCCTCATGTGTGAGAAAATATTACTCATGGTCGTTCCATGACATTAAATTTTAGTTATTGTTTAATTGTTTTGTTTTTTTATTTCATATTTTGGTTTAGCAGGGAAACCGTTTAGGTCAACCTTTCCTATCCAATCAAAATATGCTATAAGGTTGTTGGCCTCTTCTTCAGAAAAACCGTAAGCCACCATTTTTCTACCGCTGGTGTGTTCGCCCCAAGGAGTTGGCGACATTAAAACACCTTTTACATAAGGAGCTCCTCTGCGTTCAATTACTTTGGTAAGCTCAGGTGCATAATAGGCTCCTTCTCCAAATATGGTATGACAGCCCATGCAGTTGTTGGCTTCCCATAAATGTTTTCCGGCAACAACTCCAGGTGTTATTTTATCTGCATTGGTTTGGTCGTCATGCTTGTTTACATGCGTATCGAACGACAAACCAAGAAATAATACGGAGAAAATTATTGTTCCTGCTAGGAAGAAAATTTTCGCTTGACTTTTTGTTAGCATAATTTTTAATTTTTAGTTTATAATTTTTTTAAATAAATTAAAAGACCTTTATATCTTTTATATTCAAAGATACATAATATTTTAAGTGAAAATTCTTGATAGAAATCAATTAAAATAGGTTTATTTGGAAGAAATTGGTATGATATAAATCATTAATAAACGAGAATTAGATATCAACTATCTCTTTA
>JAVVER010000046.1:0-23155 GCA_032251145.1 Vicingaceae bacterium
AAACAATCTAAATACGATACTAACCCTAAAAAAGCAGCTAAAAAAGCCGAAAAAGAGTTAGAAAAAAAGAAGAAATACGCTAACAAACAACGTGCAAAAAACAACAAAAAACGTAGAGTAAAAATTAAAACTACCAAAGGTAAATCTAGCGGAGATAATTAATCAACTATAAGGTTGTATCATTCTTATAAGCAGAAAACTGATTGAAGATAATTTAAAAATCAATTTTTCCTTTAGCTCTAATGCCCAACCCTTTAACTCCAAAAAGTGTACTTACATTAGGATGGTCTAAGTAAGTTACTCTTTGTAATAAATCAACCCTAAATATTTTAAAGATATTAGAAACACCTGCACTTACTTCTATGTATGGAATTGCTTCATTAAAAGCAAAAGTTGTTGGTGTACCGTCTGCATTTGTAGGAAAATTAAATAAATCAGCCTGAATATCGGGGTTATTTATATCCGTTAATCTTCCTAATAAAACTTTAACCCCCATAACTTCTCTAAGTTTTAACCTATTAAACAATGGTATTCTATTAAAGAAAAATCCGTTAGGGAAATAGGTTCCTTTAAAACTTACATACTCATCACTCATAAATTCCATAAAATTCATTAAGTTAAATGAAGCTTCTTGTAAAAAGAAAGATTGGTTAGCTTGAGGTAAATTTAGTAAAGGGAAAGGAACTTTTCCCCAAACTTTTCCTGTTTCTGTTTCTGTATCAAAATAACCAAAAATTGATAAGTAAAATCTTTTAAATAAATTAAATGAAGTTCTTCCATAAGTTAGTGTTCCATTGGTTAACCCTTCAATACCTTGTCTGTGGCGTAATTGAAAAATAGGATATTTATTATAAATAGGTAATCTAAAATTTTTACCTTGATAAAATTGTTCATTTGGAGCAAATCTTAAATTTAAACTAACATTATCTGTTCGTATAGCATCAAATAACTGAATACTTTCATCATTTTGGAAAACCATATTTCCTATTGGTCGTTCTTTTCTGTATTCATAAATAAGGTTATATGCAAAACCACTATGGAATTCTTTATTGTAATCTACGGTATAAGAATCAAAAAATAACATTTTATCTGCTTGACCTCTTCTAAAAGAAAGCAAAAAGTTATCATCATTTAAAAACATTAAATTTTGCCCAGGAAAAACCGTTTCGTGCTGATAAGATACTAAAATTCTATTCTGTGGGTTTTCTAAAAAGTTTTTATTAAAAGAATAAGTTAACCCTACATAGTACTTAAACTCTTCATCTTTTAAACCATAAGCTAAATATGTATCAAACATAAATTTTTTATGAAAATTAGTTGTTGTTCTAAAACCTCCTCTTAATCTAAAACCCTCTACATCATTAAAACTATAAAACGTATTAATAGGTCCTATTTCTATTTTACCAACAGAATGCCATCCAGTAATCAATAAAAAGGCGATATCCATTGTTCGCTTAAAAGCGGGTATTTTTTGAATACTATCTATCATTGTATAAACCCCTTGCTCTTGCTTAGTAAGTGTATCAGGTCTAACGTCTACCCAAAAAGAATCCGCTTTTTCTTTGGTATCTTCTGCTTTAATAATTTTCTCTACGGGAGAATAAATATCTTTATCCCTCTCAACATCAAACAAGTAATTAGTATACTGAACATTCTTTTTCCCGAAAAACCCTCTACCTTTTTTGGTTATATTATAATCTATAATAATTTTATCTTTAGTAAGCACCCAAACACTATCATGAAATTTTGTATATTCCTGATCTATTTTCATATCCTTAACAAAATTCAAATTAATTTGGTCTGCTATCCCCATTTCAATCTTAACTACAGCATAAGTGGAGTCATTTAAAATATACATATCTCCTACAAAAGCAAAACTTCCTTTGTTTCTTGGTGTAAAAGCTAGTCTAATGGTTTCGTAACCATTAATATCAACTGTATCTATAATAAAATATTGATAGATTGTTGGTCCTACATAAGAAATTGGACTAGTAAACTGGTTAGATAATAAAAAGATATCATTATCATAAATATTGATGTCCTGATACAATTTATCCATTATAAAGGATATCCCATCATCATCCAAATAGCCTTCAAAACCTGTTAACTTACTACCTTTCTCATATTCTTTAAGGGCTTTAGGGTCGTTTCTATAATACATTTTAGAGGCTGTTTCTCTTAAAAATATAGGTAAATAAGGTTTTCCGTTTATTTCAGAAGTATCTATATGCTCTAATACAATTTGGAATTTCTTTTTTAACCAGCCTTTTTCTAAAAAGTCGTCTGTAATGTTATTTAAATCTATTTCTACTTTTTCATATTTATCGTATTCATAAAAATTCAACGATTCTAATCTATTATCATCTTTATGTTCAATAACATTTTTAATTAAAGCAACAGCAGGATTATCTTTGTTTTTATACCGTTTGTTTTCTGCTTTAATTACTACTTCATCCATAGTAATGGCTTCATTTTTTAAAGAAAAATTTATAGTTTGGGATTTTCCTAATTGTACTGATTTAGATAAAGTTTTGTAACCCACAAAAGAAGCTTGTAAGGTTGCTGATCCCCATTGGGTTTCTAAATAATAGTTTCCATCAAAATCGGTTGTGGTTCCCACATTTGCTCCTTTAAAAGAAACATTTACAAAAGGAAGTGGTTCTTTAGTATCGGCATCTATAATAGTACCTTTTATTTTAGTAAGCGATTGGGCGTTTATAAATTCCGCACTTAAAACGAACAATAAAATAAAGCAAATAAGCTTATTGGGTAAGTTGTATAATTTAAAAATGCTCAAATTCAATTGTTAAAATTAAGAATGCTTATGTTTTGAAAAGCTACAAAAGTAGCTATTTATTAAATTGTATGCTTATGCTTTCAAAAAAAAATATGAGCATAAATTAATCCAAAAAAAAATGTAAAAAAAAATCATAAAAAAGAGTAGATAATATTTATTTGTTTAATATTGCACCATCAGAGTCCTGATAAGTGTAAACCAATCTTTATTTTTTTAATCTTTCACTTATTGCGAAATCTCTTTATTTTATTTATTTCCACACTCAATGGAATTTCATAGTTGAATTATAACATAACAAATCTAGAAAATTATATATCTCATATTATAAATTTATGTACGACATTATTGAATTAAACAAAAAGCTTGTTGGCGAATTGCGAGAAATTGCCGACAAACTTGAAATTAAAAAAGCAGAAAAGCTTAAAAAAGAAGATTTAATTTATCAAATTTTAGATCAACAAGCCATCAACCCTAAAGCGGTGGTAGATGTAAAAAAAGAAGACACTCCGCAACCTAAAAAACCAACTCTTGCAGCTTCTTCTAACGGAGCTAAATCCAAACCTAAAAGAAAAAGATTACCTGCCGATAAAGAACCAAGTTTATTTAAAGATGAAGAAACTTTAAAATCAACCAACACCAATACAACTAAAAAAGAAGAAAGCAAAGCACCAGCTAAAGAAAATGCTCCAGTAGAAAACAAAGTTGCTCCTTCTCCCGAAAAAAAACCTACTCAACAAAATACCAACAAACCTAAAGCTGATAATAACCCTAGAAAACCACAGCAAGACAACCAAAATAAAGGAAATAATAATCCTAACAACAACAATAATAACAATAATCCGAATACTAATCAGAAACAAGATAACAACGAAAAACAACGAAACGAAGACCACGGATATAATTTTGATGGTATAGTTGTTAGCGAAGGCGTTTTAGAAATTATGCCTGATGGTTATGGATTTTTACGTTCATCAGACTACAACTATTTAAACTCGCCTGATGATATTTATGTATCTCAATCGCAAATAAAATTATTTGGTTTAAAAACAGGAGATACCGTAAAAGGAGCTATCAGACCTCCGAAAATTGGAGAAAAATATTTCCCGCTTATTAAAGTGGAAGCTATAAATAACAGAGAACCTGCTTTTGTAAGAGACAGAGTTCCTTTTAAATACCTTACGCCTATTTTTCCTAAAGAAAAATTAAAATTAACCGGACATTCAAAAGATTCTTTATCTACCAGAGTAATTGATTTATTTGCTCCTATTGGTAAAGGACAAAGAGGAATGATTGTAGCACAGCCAAAAACAGGTAAAACTACTTTATTAAAGGATGTTGCTAATGCTATTGCTGAAAATCATCCAGAAGTTTACATGTTAATTTTATTAATTGACGAACGTCCTGAAGAGGTTACCGATATGGCAAGAAATGTTGATGCTGAAGTTGTTGCTTCTACATTTGATGAGCCAGCAGAAAAACATGTGAAATTGGCTAACTTGGTGTTAGAAAAAGCTAAAAGAATGGTAGAGTGTGGACATGATGTAGTTATCTTGTTAGACTCTATTACCCGTTTGGCAAGAGCTTACAATACGGTTTCTCCATCTTCAGGAAAAGTACTTTCGGGTGGTGTTGATGCTAATGCCTTACAAAAACCAAAAAGATTCTTTGGTGCTGCCAGAAATATTGAAAATGGTGGTTCTTTAACCATAATTGCTACAGCACTTACCGAAACAGGCTCTAAAATGGATGAAGTTATTTTTGAAGAATTTAAAGGTACAGGAAACATGGAGCTTCAATTAGACAGAAAAATATCTAACAGAAGAATTTATCCTGCTATTGATATTGTTTCATCAAGTACTCGTCAGGAGGAGTTATTAATGGGGGCTGATATTACTAAGCGTATGTGGATTTTACGTAATTATATTGCCGACATGAATCCTGTTGAAGCAATGGATTTCTTAAAAGACAGAATGAACAAAACCATGAACAATGAGGAGTTTTTAGCCTCAATGAATGGATAAGATAAAAAGCCCCCAATCCCCCGAAAGGGGGACTTTAATCTTTAATCTCTAATCTCTAATTATTAATGTTAAAAAATCCTTTTCAAGTAGCCATAACATTTTCTTTAGTAGCACTTTGTGTTAAATTAATTATATTTTCGTTAGGTGCTCAACATGGAGATATGGAAAGATACCTTATCTATATTTACATGTTAATTTTATTATTAGCAGTTTTCTTTGGTATAAGAAGCAATAAAATAAACAACCCTAATTCTCCTACTTTTGGAGAAGATTTTAAGTCTGGAGCAAGAACAGCTTCTTTTCTAGCTATATTAGTAGCCATTATTACTTTTGTATATTATACTAAAATTGATGCTGATTTTTTTGAAATAAAAAAACAACCGCTTTTTGAAAAATTAGCTGTAGATGCTAAAGAAAAAGCAGCTACTATGAACAAAACAGAACTAACCGCATTTTTATCTAACCAGATATTAGGTATCAACATGTATTTATCTCCATATTTTCAAGCCATGTGGACCATGTTTGGGTTAGTTTTTATGGGATTGTTTTATGCCTTGGTTTTCACTTTTATGATGAGAAAAGTTCCAGGATTTAAGTAATCTATATTTTACCACTTTCAATTTTACAAAACCTGTAATAATCTATAATAAAAAATACTCAACACCTATTTATATCCATTAAGCGTTGTACCTTTGCAAAACACAAAAACAAATAAAATTATGAGTAATTTTTCTTATGAAATAAAAGCAGGTAAAGGTATTAGCAATATTACTTTTGGAAGTAAAAGAGACCTATTAAAACAAATTTTAGGAGAGCCTACAGAAAAAGAATTATACAACGCTACTGAAGATGAGGATTACCAAACAGAAGATTGGCATTATGATGAGTTAGAGACTTCATTTTCTTTTGATGAAGAAGATGGGTGGCGTTTAACTACTGTTGCTACAAGTTCTCCTGATGCGACTATTAAAGGCAAAAAATTAATCGGTTTATCTGTTGATGAGGCTTTAGCTGAAACAGAAAACTTAGATTTAGGCGATAATTATTTAGAAGATTTCTCTGATGAAGGCGAAAACCAAAAACTAATTAGCTTTTTAGATGCAGGTATCAATCTTTGGTTTGAAGGCGATGTGCTTTCTGAAATTCAATGGAGTGTTTTATGGTCGGATGAGGATACTCCTGAATGGCCGTAGTATAGTTATTTGTTATTTGTTATCCGTTAATTGTCCTCCCCTAACCCCTCAAAAAAAGAGGTTTGGGATAGGATAATCTCCAATTTCTAATTTTTAATCTCTAATTGATTGCTTGCTTATAACTTACCATATTGGCTAATAACCGAAAAGCACCGCTTACTCCGGCAGGTAGTTCTCTGAAAAATGAAACGCCTGTATAAATAAAGCTTCCTTTTCCATAATGAGCTACTAAAACACTGCCTTTTTTACTCGTTTCTCCTTTATCATTCATCATTAAAATTGGTTGAAATTGCTCATCCCATTCATCTGCAAAATACAAGCCTCTTTCTTGCACCCACCCTTCAAAATCAGCAGCTGTAAGCTTATTAGGTTGATTCAGTATAGAATGTTTAGCATTTGCAAAAGTAACGGTAGCATCTTCTTCGGTTACTCTATCTTTACTAATGTTAAATTTATACGGACCAATTTTATCGGTTACTAATCCTCTATTTACATTGTATTGAACAATATAATTTCCTCCATCTTTAATATAACTCATAATTTTCGTATAAACATTGCTCATGTATTTATTAGTATTATAAGCTCTAATGCCACAAATAATTGCATCGTACTGAGATAAATCTCCATTTTTCAATTTTTCTTCATCCAACAATACTACCTGATAACCCAATTGCTCTAGGGCATTTGGTACTTCATCTCCAGCTCCCATAATGTAACCAATTTTTTGTCCATTGGTTTTCACATCTAAACGCACCATTTTGGCTCTTGCTTCTTTTAAAACGGTTTGTATGTTGATATGATCATATTCAATAAAAATAGCTTCTTTTGCTGGAGTATTATTGATTAATACTTTCATTTCTACTTCGGATGCAGTTGCCGAAGGAGTAACCGTAAAGGTGATTTGTTGTTCTTGGTTTTTTTCAGCAATAGAGAATTCAGCTATTTCAGGACTAACTTTCCATCCTTTTGGTAAAGCTAAGCTCACTTTTCCATTGCCATTCTTTTCGTTCGACTTTACTGTTACTAATACTTTTTTAGGAGTATTAGCAGAAAAAACATACACATTTTCAGTAATAGCAAGAGTAATTTTAGGTAATATTACAAATGGTCTGTAAATCTCCCCTTTTACCCTATCAGTCCATTTATATTGCAAAGGTTGAGTTAGGTAAAAAAACGTTCCTTCTACTTCCAACATAATGGCTGCATATAGCTTATTTCTATTTTGAGGAAGTCCAATCATATCTTGCTGAGCAACTTCAAAAATTCCTTCGTAAGGCTTGTTTAACCAATAAGGATTGGTGTTTGCTTCACTTTCACAAACAAAAGGGATATTAATGTTTTTCATTTCATTTTTAGGGAGCTCTATGTTAATAGTAGTATCTTTTTCCATCATACCAACATTAGTAAGCTTTACCTTTAAATTACTTCGGTTAACGATATTTACCTCTCCAGTAACCGAAGTTCCTGGTGTTGCACTAAAATCATCGGCAATAAATTCAGCGTGTAAGCCCATGCAAGAAGTTATAAGCCTACTAGTTTCTCCAAGTTTAATATATTTCCAAGAGCTATAAGGAAGTGCATTAATTTTAGTAAATACTTTTAATAAAGTAGGAACAATTTTTTCAGGTTGTTCAGCATCAAAATTGGTAGTTGCCTCTTTAATTAAAGCACTAATTTCTTTACCTCCCTCTATTCTATTCCACGAATAGTCTATCCCATCAAAAACATCATTATCAAATTTATCGCCTTTTTGCAACACTAAATACTCATCTTGCACTCCTCTTACTTTTGCTGCACCAAATCCCTGACTTTTATGCATGGTTCTGCTTTCTGCAGCTATTTCGCTATATGCTTTACCTAATAATGGATTGTAAGTCCCAACATCTACAGTAATATAATTTGGATTGCCTTTGGCTTTTTCGGGTAAGTCTTTATCCCACCATGTGCTAGCATTTAAAAACAAACGTTTAGGTTGCCAAACATCTATATAAATAAGTTGTTCAGGAAATGCTGTTGAATCTGCTGCTAAATCAAATGCTTCTTCAGCCAAAATTGCAGAAGCTGTATGATGTCCGTGTCCAGCTTGAGAAGTGGGAGGAAAACGAGTAATGATTACATCAGGTCTAAATTTTCTAATAATATATACCACATCCGATAATATTTTTTGTTTGTCCCACTTAGTAAATGTTTCTTCAGGAGTTTTAGAATATCCAAAATCAACAGCTCTGGTAAAAAACTGTTCTCCACCATCAATTTTTCTAGCTTCTAACAATTCTTGTGTACGTACAACGCCCATTAAAGCACCTTGTTCAGTACCAATTAAATTTTGCCCTCCATCGCCTCTGGTTAAAGAAAGGTAGCCCGTACGCATCAATTTTTCATTTGCCATGTAGGCAATTAATCGGGTATTTTCATCATCAGGATGAGCAGCTAAATAAAGCACACTACCTAACGTATTAAGTTTATTTAATGCTAACTTTATTTCTCCTGCAGTTAATGGATCTTGAGCTTTTGTACTTGGAATAAATCCTAGAAAAGTAATGACTAAGCAATAAATGATAATGGGAAGTTTCATAAAATCGTTTTTTTTTGAAAGTCCCAAAATTAACGAATTTTGTAGAGAGAGATTTTTAAACCAACTATTGCTTTGTTAATAAAACAAAACGTTTCTACCATTAAATCGAAAAACATTCTTTATTCAGCCATGCTTTCATAAGCTCAACCATTTCTTGTTGTAAGGCCTGACCTTTATCTTCGTTGTATTTATGTTGTAAATCAATTTTTAGTTTGTCCATATCTGCTCCGTTGGCTTTTTTAGTTAAAAACCAATCTTGTATTACAGTAGGTCTTGGTCCCCAAGTACCTAAAATATTAAGGTTTTTATCTAAAGCAATTAATTTAGGAATAGATTTAGAGCCATTGGTTAAAAAGTTATCCATTACCTCAGGGTTTTCGTCTCTAAAAATTAAACGAAAAGAAATAGCTGGATTGGCTTCGGCAATTTTTGCTAAAACAGGAATATTTTGAGCAGCATCACCACACCACGTCTCTGTTAACACTAACCAAGTCATTTTATCATTTAAACAATCAACCGTTTCCAATACTTTTTCAGAAGGAGTTGTTGTTTTATAACTTCTTTTTAATCGAGAAAAATTAAGTTTAGTGTATTCAACAAGTGCTTCAGATTGGTCTTTTCCTGAAGTTGAGCCAGTTGCTACTTGTTTTTCGTGTAGTTGATAATATTCCTCAAAAGAAATACTTTTATTAATGTGTTCTTGTGTTATCATAGCATAAATTTGTAAATACAAAATTAGATGTTATAATTCATGAAATTATAATATTTATCATACTTAAAGTTAAAGTATATTAAATGGAATTAAAAAAAACTGCCGATGGTTCGCATACCTTATTTATTCCTGAACTGAATGAAACCTACCACTCTATTCATGGTGCCATACAAGAATCTCAACATGTTTTTATAAAAAATGGCTTACATTATTTTGGTGATAAAAAGACTATCCATATTTTAGAAATTGGTTTTGGAA
Source organism: Vicingaceae bacterium (assembly GCA_032251145.1). Taxonomy (GTDB): domain Bacteria; phylum Bacteroidota; class Bacteroidia; order Flavobacteriales_E; family Vicingaceae; genus BRH-c54. The sequence continues at coordinate 9,557 of JAVVER010000046.1, forward strand.
CTGGGCTGAATGCCTTACTCACATTATTAGCAATAGAAAATTCCTCCCAAATTGTGAATTATGTTTCTCTAGAAAAATTTCCACTATCCAATGAGCTTATTCAACAACTAAATTATCCTACTCAATTAAAAATCGATACAGCTCAAACAGCATTGTTTAATCAACTCCATACTTGCCAATGGAATACTCCCACTCCTATTTCTAACAACTTTGATCTTCTAAAAATTGAAGAAGATTTGGCAGATTTCCAAACCACTACAACTTTTGATCTTATTTATTTTGATGCTTTTGCTCCCGAAAAACAAGCAGAACTATGGACAGATGTAATTTTTTCGAAAATTTATAGTTTATTAAATACTGGTGGAATTTTAGTAACTTACTGTGCTAAAGGAGTAGTAAAAAGAACACTTAAATCTGTTGGTTTTCAATTAGAAACACTTCCTGGTCCTCCCGGAAAAAGAGAAATGATAAGAGCTATAAAATAGAGCCAAGGTCTATGTTAAAACACCTCTTTTATATATAGTATTTTTTGATTTTTATATTTTTTTGGTATTTTAGCCACCCATTAAATGAAAAAGGTAAGTTTCCATAAAGTTTTATTCCATGTATTTTTGCTGTTATTGACAGTCAATTTACATGCTTTTTCTTTTTCAGAAGAAGGAGATAAAAATGAGGAACGCACAAAAAAAGATACCGTTTCTGCTTTGGTGGTTTCTTCTACTAGTCCTATTTATCCATCTATTTCTGAACTTTCAGGCAATCAAATTATTCAACTGATAGATTCTTTATTGGAATTAGATCAAATTCCTAATGGGATTTTAAAAGAACTGAACGAATATGCCGAAAGCAGGTTACTAGAGCATGATTACTACAATTCGCTTACTTATTTTTATGATGATTCTCCCCTACCTGCCAACTCTGTTTACCAAAAATGGGACACCAAAAATATTTTCCCTTATGATGAAGCTATATGTAAAAATGATACTACAACGCTTATAACGCTTACAGATTCCATCAATTTTTGTAACTATCACCCACCGTTAATCGACCCTGTAATTACCTCTAATTTTGGTTGGAGAAATGGAAGGACACATAGCGGAATAGATTTAGATTTAGAGGTTTGGGATCCTGTTTACGCTACTTTTGACGGAATGGTGCGTGTGGCTCTTTACCATCCTGGTTATGGACGAGTTGTAATTGTTAGACATTATAACGGTTTAGAAACTTTGTATGCTCACCTGCACAGATTTAAAGTTAAAGCCGGAGATATTGTTCAAGCAGGACAAGTAGTTGGTTTAGGTGGTAGCTCTGGAAGGTCTTCTGGAAGTCATTTACATTTTGAAGTGCGTTATAAAGGAAAAGCCATTAATCCTAAAGCGTTAATAGATTTTAAACAAAACAACATTATAAGCAGTTCTGCTGAATTAATTAAACAAAAGTATGATTATGTAGCACTTCCTACCGGAGTGGAATATCACACCATTGAAAGAGGTGATTATATGTATAAAATTGCTGACAGATATGGCTTATCTGTAAATGAACTTTGCGAAATGAACGGCATCAACAGAAACAAGTTGTTAATAGTAGGTAGAAAACTACGCATCAAGTAAAGACAACAAAGTTTTCGTCATATTGCTCCACGCATATTTTTGTTTTTCAATCGCTACTCCTTTTACAAAATCAGCTTCTTTATTATTGATATAAAAATCTACTATGGCATTAGCAACGCTTGCTGCATTTGGTTCAACCACATAACCCACCACATTATTGGGAATCATTTCTTTTAACCCACCAACATCTGTAACCAACATGGGTTTATTAAAATGATACGCAATTTGTGTTACTCCACTTTGTGTGGCAGTTTTATAAGGTTGTACAACCATATCGGCAGCACAAAAATAGTTAACCACTTCATTGTCGGGGATAAACTTATCTTCTAAGATAATACTATCCTGTAATTGATGTTGTTGAATCAAGGTTTCATAAGACTGTTTATCATCATAAAACTCTCCTGCAACAATTAATTTTACTTTAGACTTATCTATACGCTCGTCTGCAAAAGCATTAATTAGCGTATCTAACCCTTTGTATTGCCTTATTAATCCAAAAAATAACAAGTAATGATAATCGTTCGATAATCCCAATTCATTTTTGGCGATAGTTTTATCTTTTATTGCTCCAAAATTATCGTACAACGGGTGTGGTGATAACTTAGTAGGAGTTGTTGGTGTAAAGGTTTTTAAATCATCCATTACTTGTTGAGACATGACCACAAAACCATCTATTTTGGTAACAAAGTATTTCGTTAAAGCACTATCTCCTATTCTTTTTTCGTGTGGAATAACATTATGAGTAATGGCAAAAATTTTAGTATGCTGGTTTTTCTTAATCTGTTTGGCAATTGTACCAAAACAAGGAGCAAAAAAAGGCATCCAATAGTTAAAAATTACAACATCTGGATTGAATTTTCTAATTTGCTTACCCACTTTTAACCAGTTTAATGGAGCAGTAGAATTAATTTTTCTACTTATTTTTAAATTGTTAGGAGCTACAGTGTCTGAAAACTGTGTTTTACCGGGAAAAAGTATATTGGGATATTGAGTGGTAAAGGTAATGATTTTAACTTCGTGACCTTCTGATTGGAATTGTTGAGCCAATCTTTCAGAAAACAAAGCAATACCACCTCTAAATGGGTGTGCAGGGCCTATAAGAACAATATTCATAGACGATTAAATTTCTTTTTCTATTTGGTATTTATTTCTGTGTACAGAAGACCTGGAAATTAATTCTCCTAAAAACCCTGAGATAAACAATAAAGAACCTATTATCATTGCTACTAATGCCAAATAAAACTCAGCTCTATCTGCTAGTAATCTTGCACTGGTATCAATAAAAAGTTTATTTACTCCCAACCAAAGTGAAATTAAAAATCCGATTAAAAACATAAAAGTCCCCAAAGTGCCAAACAAGTGCATGGGTCTTTTACTGAATTTAGCCATAAAGGTAATAGACAACAAATCTAAAAAGCCATTGATAAAACGCTCAACACCAAACTTTGTAGTACCGTACCTTCTTTCTCTATGTTGCACTACTTTTTCAGTAATTTTTTCAAAACCTGCCCATTTGGCTATAACAGGAATATAGCGGTGCATTTCGCCATACACCTCTATGTTTTTTATTACCTCTTTTTTGTATGCTTTTAGTCCGCAATTAAAATCGTGAAGGTTTTTAATGCCCGACATACGTCTTGTGGCAGCATTAAATAATTTGGTAGGAATAGTTTTGGTTATGGGATCGTAGCGCTTTTTCTTCCATCCGGAAACTAAATCATAACCCTCTTCTACTATCATTTTATATAAATCAGGCAATTCATCAGGGCTATCTTGTAAATCGGCATCCATCGTAAAAACCACATCGCCCTCGGCAGCTGCAAACCCAACATTTAATCCGGCAGATTTACCGTAATTTCTTCTGAATTTAATGGCTTTAATCCTACTGTTTTTAGCTTTCAACTCTTCAATAACCTTCCAAGAATTGTCTCTACTACCATCATCAACAAAAATAATTTCATAAGAATAATGGTGATGAGACAATACATTGTGTATCCACTCAGCTAATTCTGGTAAGGATTCTTCCTCATTATAAAGAGGAATTACAACTGATATATTTAACGCTTCGTTCATGTCTATTTGGTAAACTTCAAAACTAATTAAATTTTTTCTTGAATTAATCGGTATGTTTTAAAAGATATTTCTACTTTTGCGGTGGGCAAGTCTTATACGACCAGCTCCTACTGAACTTCCCCAGGCTGGGAACAGAGCAAGGATAGGTGGTTGAGCGGTGCGATGTAAGTAGCTTGCCCACTTTTTTTCTATAAAATCCCATCATTTATTAATATCTCATCCAACTGCTCATCATGTGTTTCCGTTGGTACTTTTTCTACTTCCTGAAATGGATAGAAAATACCTATCTTCTTTGCTTTTTGATGGTTAACAATGAAATTATCGTAATAACCACCTCCATAACCTAATCGGTAATTGTTTTTATCAAATGCCAACCCTGGCACAATAATTAAGTCAAAAGCATCATTGTAAATTATTCCACTTGCTGGATGTGTTGTACCAAAAACACCTTTCTCTACTTTGGTTAAGTCGGTTAAGACTAAATTCTCCAATTTTCTTTTAGGTAGCGTTTTGGGAACAACTACTGTAATATTTTTTTCTAACAGCGATTGTAGTAAAGGAGAAATATCAATTTCTTTTCCCATCGGTAAATAAGCATGAATTTTTTGATAGCCATTTTCAAAAATAATGTTTTCCAACTGCTCACATACCCATTGATCATACTTATTTTTAAGCGTCCCATTCGTCTTAGCTCTTCTAATCAGCATTTCTTGTCGTAATGCTTTTTTTTGTGCTATAATGTCGCTTTTATCCATAAATTAATACACTTATCTAAATATAAAAAATGATTGTCTGACTCACCCCCAAGTTATCTTGCGATAACCTCTCCCCCTCTCTTTAAAGAGAGGGGGAGAGGGGGAAAGTTCCCTTGAAATTTTATCTACTATTTGTTTTCAAACAAACCTTGAGGGTTTATAAAACTTTTAACTAAGCGTAAATTTTCTGATACAAGTGATTGTATTTAGCCAAAATGTTTTTACGTTTCAGTTTTAATGTTGGAGTTAGTTCACCTGCATCAATAGAAAGTGGTTCGCTAAGTAATTCAAATTGTTTAATTTTTTCGTAGTTAGAGAAATTTTCATTTAACTCTTTCACTTCTCTTTCAAAACGCTTAATAACTTGCTCGTTGGTAATCATCTCTTCATTAGTTGTTGCCTTTATATTTTTTCTATCACACCAATCTTTAAGAAAAGCGAAGTCGGGCTGAATTAGAGCACCTGCGAATTTTTCCCCTTCTCCAATTACAATAATTTGCTCAATAAATCTCGATTCTTTAAACTTATTTTCCATTACCTGAGGAGCAATGTATTTTCCTCCAGAAGTTTTAAATATTTCTTTTTTTCTATCGGTAATTTTTAAATACTTACCATCTTCTAATACTCCAATATCTCCTGTATGGAAATAACCTTCACTATCAAAAACTTCTTTGCTTACATCAGGTAGGTTGTAATACCCCATCATAATACTTGGTCCTTTCACTATAATTTCACCATCTTCGGCAATTTTAACATCTAAATTATCTAAGGGTTTTCCTACTGTTCCTATTTTAGTTCCTTCTTTTAACAAAGAATTTACGGCTATAACAGGAGATGTTTCTGTAAGTCCGTAGCCTTCTAAAATAGGTATTTGAGCCGCTGTAAAGACTCTAGCCAAACGAGCTTGCAAAGCTGCTCCACCCGAAACGATGGCAACCACATTTCCTCCCAATGCTTCTCTCCACTTGCTAAAAATGATTTTATTGGCAATTTTTAGTCGGAAATTATACCACCAGCCTTTATCTTCCATGGGGTCAAATTCTAATCCTAGGTCTAATGCCCAGAAAAATAAGGCTTTTTTAATGCCCGATAAATCAGAACCTTTGGCTACAATTTTATCGTACACTTTTTCTAGCAGACGAGGAACTGTGGCAAACAAATGTGGTTTTACTTCTTTTAAATTATCGGCTATGGTTTCTAACGATTCAGCGTAATAAATTGAAATCCCTTTGTAAATAAACAAATAATCTATCATTCGCTCAAAAACATGGCAAAGAGGAAGAAAGCTCAATACTTTAAAGTCTTTTCCTATGGGTAATCTTTCTTCGGAAGCCAATACATTTGCTACCAAATTTTGATGTGAAAGCATTACTCCTTTTGGCTTTCCGGTTGTTCCAGAAGTATAAATTAAGGTAGCTAACTCTTCTTGTTTAATAGCATCTTTTAATGCTTTTATGGAAGACTCATCTCCGTCCTTTCCTAACTCCAATACTTCTTTGTAGTTGCTTTTGCCTGCAATTTCATCATAGGTATAAACATGTTTTAATTCAGGCACATTACTTTTAATGTATTCAATAGTGGTAAGTAATTCCTGGCTAGACACAAAAACAGCTTTAGCTCCACAATCGTTAAGGATATAGGTATAGTCTTCTTCTGTAATATTAGGATAAATTGGCACGTTTACAATACCTATTTGCTGAGCTGCTAAATCGGTTAAATGCCACTCTGTTCTGTTATTAGAAATAATAGCAATTCTGTCGCCTTTATTAATCCCTAATTGCAACAAACCTAGACTAAAGTGTTTACTTTTTTCTACAAATACTTCTATAGAAAGCGGTTGCCATTTACCATTCTCTTTTTGAGTAAAAGCATCTGTTCTTGGTGTGTGTTGTAATTGATAGTAATAAAAATCACTAATGGTTTTAACTTGATTTATCATGGTTTAAATGTTTTAAATTGATGTGTGTAAAAATAAGGTATTTAAGCGTTAAAATCAATAGTTTTTTATTCGTATATTATGGTTGTTATTTTTTATATTAAATAAATTTTATGTCAACAAGTACTTTTTCCACCAAGTGTTAAATACAATAATAGACCATACTGTTGCAGGTGTGTCTTCAGGATTGTTAGAGTATAATTTCATTTTTAATTCTTCAATTGCTAAAACGTTAAATATTCCTTGTTCTTCAATAAATTCTTTACTTAATAAATCATCGCAAATAGTAGCTTTAAGTTCATTTTTAAACCAACTTAAAAGTGGCACTTCAAAACCATGTTTAGGTCTATTATAGATTTCTTCTGGTAATTCTTCATAAAAAGCATCTTGAAGAATTTTTTTCTTCATGTTTTCATTAATTTTAAAAGCTCTGGGCAGGTTAAATGCAAAATTTACAATTCTATGATCCATAAATGGCACTCTAACTTCTAAGCTATTTGACATGCTCATCATATCAACTTTTCTGAGCATATCATTAGGTAAAACCATTTTAGCATCTGTATAAAGCACATCGTTTAAATCTCCATCTTTTCTAATGTATTTAAGTAATTCATCTTTACGTTTTTTGTAAGTAAACGCATCATCTGTTAGTCGCTGCGGATTAAAAACCAATTCCTCTTTTAATAAATAATTGGCTTTTTCTTCATTAATAATAGATGCCCAAAGCCAATACCTATCTTTATGAGTCATATTGGCTCCTGAACTAAATTTGTATAACTGCCTGTTTAAATTACTAAATTTGTTATTTCTTGATTTTGGAAACCTTTTCCATAACGGATGCCCCCACTTTACAAAGGTTTCTTTCATGCCTAAATGCCTAATTTTATATTCCGCCATGTGTTTATTGTAGCCCGAAAATAATTCATCAGCGCCATCTCCCGAAAGGGCTACAGTAACATGTTGTTTAGTGTATTTACTCAAAATATAAACTGCAATTGCAGACGAATCTGCAAAAGGTTCGTCAATACTGTCTAATATATCGTTAAGATGTTCATACATTTCGGCATTGGTAAGCGAAAAAACATGATGCTTACTTCCTATTTTATCTGCAACAGCTTTAGCATAAATCGTTTCATCAAAAAAAGGTTCATCTTTATATCCAATAGAAAATGTATTTAAGTCTGATTTGAATTTCATAGCAATCAAACTAATAATGGAAGAATCTACTCCACCACTTAAAAAAGTACCTACAGGCACATCTGCTACTAATCTTTTTTCAACAGCATCATGAAGTAATTCATAAAGTTTTTCTTTAGATTTATCATAGTTTAAAGCCGATTTTTGTATGGTTTCTTTTTCTGTATAAGGAATGCAATAATACTCAGTTTCTTGTATATGTGTTATTTTGTCAATATTTTTTATAAATATAAAATGACCTGGAGCTAATTTAAACACTTGCTCAAGCATACACGAATTAGATGGTATATAATTAAATTGCAAATAATTAAACAAACTTAACTTATCTATAGATTTGTTAATCTTAAATTGTAACATGGCTTTTAATTCCGATGAAAAAATAAATTTTTCTCCATCAAAATAATACAATAATGGTTTTATGCCAAACCTATCTCTTGCAATAAAAAGGCTTTTCTTTTCTTTGTCATAAACAGCAAATGCAAAAAAACCATTCAACATTTCTAAGCAATCTTTTCCGTGCTTAATATACAGATACAAAAGCACTTCAGTATCACTTTGGGTTTTAAACTCAACCCCCGACTGTTCTAAATCAGCTCTTAGTTCCTTATAATTGTATATTTCTCCATTAAAAATAATTACATATCTTTTCGTTACATCAAAAAATGGTTGGTTAGCACCTTCAGAAGTATCTATAATAGATAAGCGAGCATGACCTAATGCTATTTTTTCATTTATAAAAGTTGCTTGATAATTAGGTCCTCTTTTATTCAATAAACTGGTAGCAGTTTTAATTTGCTTAATATCTGTTTGTTTAGAAGAAATTACACCTACAATTCCACACATAGTTTATTTTATATGGTATTTATTCATATCAAAAATACATTTAAGATTATAAAGATACTTTTAAATTATATTTATTTTGATAATTAATAATCTTATCTTGCACAAAGTTTTAAAAAATAAATTATGTTCAAAAAAATCTCTATCGTATTTTTAATTTCAGTTTTAGCTTTAACTGCTAATGCTCAATCAAGTAAAAACATCAACTTACTATCAAATTTAACTTTTCAATCTAGCAGAGGAGCATTAAATGATATTTGGGGAGTTAAAAAAGGTGCTAACGAATACGCAATTGTGGGTTTTGAAACTGGAGTAGCCATTATAGATGTAACCAACCCAACTAATCCTTCAGAAGTATTTTTTGCTCCTGGAGCTAATTCTACATGGAGAGATATGAAAACATGGAATAACCATATTTATGTTACAAATGAAAATACTGGAGGTTTAATGATTATTGACATTAACCCACTACCAGGAGCATTAAGTGCTGCCAATGTTTCTAGTTATGGAGGAAGTACCTACCCTTTTCAATCTGCGCATAACTTATATATAGATGAAAATGGTGTTTGCTATATTTTAGGTGCTGATAATGGAGTTGGCGGTGCAATTATGTTAGACCTAAGCAATAACCCTAAAGTTCCTGTTGAATTAGGAAGGTACAACACCTACTATTTTCATGATGCCGTTGTTAGAGGAGATACGCTTTGGGGAGCAGCTGTTAATGATGGAATTTTTGTAGTTGTAAATGTAGCTAACAAAAATGCTCCTACCACTATGGCTACTCAACCAACTTCTAACTTTTTCACTCATAATATTTGGTTTTCTGATGATGGTCAAACCGTATTTACTACAGATGAAAAGACTAATTCTTTTTTAGACGCTTATGATGTTAGCAACCTAACTAATATTACTTTTTTAGATAAAATACAATCTAGCCCAGGACAGGGGGTGATTCCGCACAACACCCATTTTTTTAATAACTACCTTATTACATCCTATTATAGAGATGGCGTAACCATACACGATGTCTCTGATCCTTCTAATATGATAGAGGTTGGTCATTACGACACTTCTCCGCAATTTAGTGGAAATGGTTTTAACGGATGTTGGGGAGCTTATCCTTGGTTGCCATCGGGTGTTATTTTAGCAAGCGATATTGAAAATGGCTTATTTGTTTTAGGTCCAAACTATGTAAGAGCTGCTTATTTAATAGGAAACATTACTAACTTAAACACATCTGCACCAATTAATGGAGCAAATGTAGAAATCCTAACAACAACAAATAATACCACTTCAAACCTTAATGGAGATTACAGAACAGGTATTGCTGATGCTGGTACTTATAATGTGGTTTATTCTAAATTTGGATTTAAATCAGATACTGTATTTAATGTTGTGCTTACTTCTGCACAAACTACAACAGTAAATGTTCAGTTAGAACCTTTGCAATCGTTTAATCTTAGTGGACAAATAATTGAAACCACTACTAACAACCCTATTGCTAACGCTCAGATTCGTTTTAGTAACTCACAATTCTCAACTACTATTACAACTAATGCATCAGGTAATTTCACTATAAACAACTTTATTCCATCAACTTACGATGTAAATATTGCTCATTGGGGTCACCAATCAGTTTGTTTAAGTAACCAAAACATTAATTCAATAGGAAATCCTTATACTTACTCTTTGAGTGTTGGTTATTATGATGATTTTGATTTTGATTTAGGCTGGACTACTTCAACATTAAACAATCCTACTTCAGGGTTTTGGGTAAGAGATGAACCAATAGGAACTTTTTTAAGTGGAACCCCTGTAAATCCTGGTAATGATATCAATAATGATTGTGGCAACCAAGCTTTTGTTACTGGTAATGGTGGCGGACAAGCAGGGTCTGATGATATTGATGGCGGTACGGTTATTTTAACTTCTCCTGTTTTTGATTTATCTTCATCAATTGATCCTTATGTTCACTTTTATAGATGGTTTGTTAATGGTGGAGGATCTGGAAACCCAGATGATTCTATGGTAGTTATTTTAACTAATGGAATTAACGAAGCTAGGTTAGATTTTGCTGATGCAAATACACCTGACTTTTCAACTTGGGTACATAAATCTTTTAAATTAACAAATTACTTACCACTTACTGCTAACATGCAATTAATAGTAAAAGCAACTGACGAAGGTCCTGGACATATTACCGAAGCTGGATTTGATGGGTTTGCGGTTTATGATTCTGCTTTAGTTTCTGTAAACGAAATTCTTACCTCTATCCCAGTTAAAGTATATCCTAATCCTTTTAACAATTTAATTAATATTTCTTTTGAGAGTAATGATTATAAAACCATTAGTGTTGAAATTTTCGATATAACAGGAAAAACTATTTTCAGTAAAACCAATAATAACAATAATCTTTTACAAATTAATGCTGATTTCCCTTCTGGAATATATTTTATAAAGGTTTTTGGCGGTAGTACTCTACTGAAAACAGAGAAACTAGTGAAGTTTTAAACAATTCATCACTAAATATTACATAAAAAACGCCTTGAAATAATTCAAGGCGTTTTTGTGTATTCTAGGTTTTTAAAAACTACTAACCTGAGTTCGACTACTATTTCAAATACCTGAAATCTTGGTTATTTTTAATTTGTAATAAGCTTTCATAAATCAGTTGAATTACATTTTCAACATCATCTCTATGTACCATTTCTACTGTTGTGTGCATGTATCTTAATGGTAATGATATTAACGCTGAAGCTACTCCTCCTGTTGCATAAGCAAAAGCATCAGTGTCTGTTCCTGTTGCTCTTGATGCAGCGGCTAATTGAAAAGGTATCTTCTTTTTGTTGGCTGTAGTTTTTATCAATTTCAATAAATTGTTCTGAACAGCTGGCCCAACAGTTAATACAGGTCCTTTACCTGCATGGTTGTCACCTTGCTCAATTTTATTAATCATTGGTGTTTGTGTATCATGACAAACATCGGTAACAATAGCCACATTTGGCTTAATGTTTTGAACCATCATTTCTGCTCCTCTTAACCCAACTTCTTCCTGAACAGAATTAGTAATGTATAATCCAAATGGCAACTTTTGCTTGTTTTCTTTCAATAAACGAGCAACTTCTGCTATCATAAAGCCGCCAATTCTGTTATCTAAAGCTCGACCAACAAAATAGTTTTTATTCAATACCATAAACTCATCTTCGTAAGTAATAACATCACCAATGCTAATTCCTAATTTTTCAACTTCTTCTTTTGTTGTACATCCACAATCCAAGAAAATATTATTTAATTGAGGAGACTCTTCTTTACCATCTTTTCTGGTATGAATTGCCGGCCAACCAAAGATTGCTTTTACAATTCCTTTTTCTGTATGAATATTTACTCTTTTTGATGGAGCTATTTGATGATCTGAACCACCATTTCTTCTCAAATAAATAAAGCCTTTTTCATTGATATAATGTACAAACCAAGAAATTTCATCAGCATGTGCTTCAATTACCACTTTGTATTCTGCCTTAGGGTTTACAATTGCAGCAACTGAACCATAAGTATCTACAAAATAATCATCTACATAAGGCTTGATGTACTCCAACCACATTTTTTGTCCCGCAGATTCAAATCCTGTTGGAGCCGGATTATTAATATAGTTCTCTAAAAATTTTAATGATTTTGCTGTTAAAATAGATTTTTTTGCCATAGTGTTTTAGATTGTTTAAGAAAAAAAACAAAGCTAATCATTTTTATACTGAATGAACTTAGGTTTGCTAAGAATTTGACGAATTTATTTTTGTAGGTAATAAGCCATTTTTTTCAAGAATAGCCTAAGCTACGGTTTAAAAATTTAAAGCAGTTAGCTGCAAAAAGAAAGAGACATAAATTGGTAAATCTGGGTTCATTCAGTATTACAAAAAACCTTACTTTTGATGCCTCTATGATAAGTCATGAAACATATATGCTTCGTTGTCTGCAACTTGCAAAAAAAGGCATAAGAAGTGCCTACCCTAATCCTATGGTGGGCTGTGTTGTCGTTCATAAAAACACCATAATTGGTGAAGGTTATCATGAAAATTATGGTGAAGCCCACGCAGAAGTTAATGCTATTAATAGCGTCTCCAATAAATCATTACTTGCAGAAAGTACAATTTATGTTAGCCTAGAACCTTGTGCTCATTTTGGAAAAACTCCTCCTTGTGCTGATTTAATTGTGCAAAACAACATTCCTCATGTAGTAATTGGTTGTATAGACTCTTATACAGAAGTTGCAGGAAAAGGCATTGAAAAATTAAAAAAAGCAGGCATTAAAATTACATTAGGCATATTAGAAAAAGAGTGTATAGCTATTAACAAACGTTTTTTTACTTTTCATCATAAAAAAAGACCGTATATTACTCTAAAATGGGCTCAAACTCAAGATAGTTTTATAGATATTGATAGGTCTCAAAATTTAGAATTAGATAATTGGATAACGAGTGCTGCTTCAAAAACATTGGTGCATAAATGGAGAAGTGAAGAACATGCTATTATGATAGGAACTAATACAGCACTTAACGACAACCCCTCTCTTACCGTTAGAGAATGGAAAGGTAAAAACCCTATACGAGTGGTGTTAGATTTGAATTTAAGACTCCCTAAAAACTTGACTATTTTTAATGAAGAAGTTCCAACTATAGTGTTTAATAGTATAAAAAATAAAGTTGCTAAAAACATAATATACATTAAAGTAGAACCAACTAAAAATATCTTGCAACAATGTATGTACAAACTTTACGAGCAACAAATCACTTCTGTTTTTATTGAAGGAGGCTCACAATTATTACAAGCTTTTATTGATGAAAACTTGTGGGATGAGGCAAGAGTATTTACTGGAAATAAAACTTTCAGAAATGGATTAAAAGCTCCTATTTTAAATAATTTACCTGTAAGTTCAAAAACTATTGGTGATGATGAGTTAACAATTTATTTAAATTAGACATAAAAAAACTCTTAAAGAAGTTTAAGAGTTTTTTAAAGTGGATTATCATAAATTTATTAATCTAAATCTTTTTCTAATTCATCTAATTTTTTATCAGCATCTTTAGTGCCTTGGTCAATTATTACTTTTCCTTTTTTCAAGTCTTGGTTATCTTCATCATCTTCATCATTATCTTCATTTCTGGAGTATCTTTGGTTCTTTTTCTTCTTGTTC
>JAVVER010000047.1:0-22811 GCA_032251145.1 Vicingaceae bacterium
GGCAAAAGAGCAAATTAAAGATTTACGCGTTGTAGCGTTGTAGCGTTGTAGCGTTGTAGCGTTGTAGCGTTTTCATAAGCTATTTGTTTTATAATGAGGTAGCTAAGATAAAAAAAAATATGTAACCACCAAAAGTTTTTTGTTGGGAAACAGTATTTTACGTGTTTATACTGAGGGAGTATAAGTAGAAATACTTAACATAATCACTTAATGACAAATAGTAGAAAAAAGCTAAAAATTACTTCACTTTGTCCACTACAATTCCCACTTCCATGGCAAAATGTAAAGGATCTTTAGGCATATTGTGTTCAATAATATAAGTGTAAGTTCCACTTTCTTCAAACTTTTTTGATGGCTCAACTAAGTGTTCACTATCCCAAATATCGTAACCTGCTTCTCCAATATATTCGCCACTTTCATTTCTAATGGTTAATTCATAGTTGTTGCTAGTTTCTTTTCCGCTTGGTGAAATTTCTTTTACAACAATATTGGCTGTTTTATATTGATAGCCATTAGCATATCTAAAGGAGATTTTAAAATCGTAATTGATGGAATTGTCTTCAATAAGCACTTTAAATTCTCGGCTGTCTTTTTTTAGCCATTCTAAATTTGGCGAAAGTTCTTTGTGTTCAACAAAAACTCTACCTTCAGGTTGGCAGCTAGTTAAAAATAAAAAAACAATTAAGGTAACAGAAAGTAAATATTTCATAAGTTCAAGTTTTAGAAGTGATTAATTTAATTGAGCTAAAAACCAGTTGTTTAACAAGTTTTCTTTATTGTATTTCATTTTTTCTTGGGTAGTTTGGTCTATCACAATACCCCCTGCTGCATTAATGATAGCGTTTCCGGCAGCGGTGTCCCACTCCATAGTTGGAGCAAATCTTGGATAACAATCGGCAGCATTTTCGGCTACCATACATAATTTTAGAGAACTACCTTTTGATAGTAAGCTGATGCTTTTATGTTCCGCTTCTTTTTCAGTAATAAAAGTTTTGGTTTCATCACTCATGTGTGAGCGACTGGCTACTACTACAAAATCAGTTCTTTCTGTTTTGAGTGGTAATTCGTTTGCGGTAGTTATCAAATCTGCAAGTGTGTTAGCAGTAGCAGTAATGTTATTTATTTTATATGCTTTTTCATCAGAAAAATACAATTCTTGGGTTACGGGAACATAAATAACGCCCATAGTGGAAAGTTGATTTTCAATTAGTGCAATGTTTACAGTAAACTCCCCATTTTTATTGATAAATTCTTTGGTGCCATCTAAGGGGTCAACCATCCAAAATTTTTCCCAAGCTTTTCTTTCTTCGTAAGGAATAGATTTACCTTCTTCACTAAGAATGGGCAAATTGGTGTTTTTTAATTTATTTACAATAGCAGTATGTGCTCTTTTGTCTGCTTCGGTTAGTGGCGATTTATCAGCTTTGTTTTCTACTTTAAAATTAGTAGAATAAACCGTTAAAATTTCTTTTCCTGCATCAATAGCAGCATTTATTGCTGTTAAAAGTAATTCATTTCTATTCATAATCTTTATTAACTCTAGTTTTAATTAAGGAAAAAATATGCTCTTAAACATCATAACACAAATTGACACTAATTACACAAATTTTTTTACAACGCTTTAAAATTACCACAAAAAAACATCTTTGATGTTTTTAAATTTGTGTTAATAAGTGATAATCAACCATAAATTTGTGTAAAAACAGACAAAATTAAGTTGTGTTATCCAAAACACAAGATATATTAATAACCACTGCCTGAAGCTCCAATTATTTCAATAGGATGCCAAGTGGTTTTCATTTCTAAAAAGTCTTCAATTAAATAAGGGGTTTGGTGCGATTCGTTGTACAAATCGTTTTCTTCTCTTATGGTTATTCTTTTAAGGTTATTTACTGCATTTTTTTGAATGGAAGTTATCTCTTTTTTGTCATTTCCATAATACAACAAAGCTTTTATATCCATGTGCGTAGCAAAATGTTCTGATAATTCACTTCTTTTTCCCGTAAGGATATTTACTACACCACTAGGAACGTCAGATGTATTCAGCACTTCAGCAAAGGTAATGGCACAAAGTGGCAAACTTTCTGAAGCTAAAACCACAACAGTATTTCCTCCAACTATTACTGGAATAATGGCAGAAACTAACCCTAGTAACCCTGATTTTTCAGGAGCTAAAATGCCAACTGTACCAACAGCTTCGGGAGCTGTAAAGTTAAAATGTGGGGTAGCAACAGGATTTACAGAACTGAAAACAGGCGTAAATTTATCGCACCATCCGGCATAATAAATAATTCTATCTATAGCGGTTAGAACTTCTTTTTCGGCTTCTTTAGCTTTATATCCTTGTTTCGTTAATTCATCAATAAACTGAGTTTTTCTACCTTCTAAAATTTCTGCAATACGGTAAATAACTTGGCTTTTGTTAAAAGCTGTAGCACTCTGCCATTTTGA
The DNA here is from genome assembly GCA_032251145.1 of Vicingaceae bacterium. GTDB lineage: Bacteria > Bacteroidota > Bacteroidia > Flavobacteriales_E > Vicingaceae > BRH-c54. Next base: position 2,452 of record JAVVER010000047.1, read on the forward strand.
AGCAGCATTTCCAGCTGCAACAACTGCATTTTTAACATCTTTTCTGGAAGATAAACAGATGTTTCCGCACTTATTTTCGGGTACGTAATATCTTCCTGATTCTGTTCTTGGGAAATTCCCGTCTATAAATATTTTATAGGTTTTTAGCACTTCTATTCTTGTCATTTTTATAAAAATTCAATTGACTATAATAGCGGTAAAGGTATTAAAAACTAAATAGATTTAAAATTAAAGCATAAAAAAAGTGCTTTGAAGAAATTCAAAGCACTTTTTAGGTTTTTTTATAGGTGTCCTAATTATTCCACCACTTCAACAATCAAAGCTTCATCCGTTTTAGTTACTTTGGTTAAACCAAATTTACTGAGCGATTTAATTCCTTTGTCCCATTGTTTATTAGATAATCCAGAAGCATCTTTTAAATCATTCATATCCATTGTTCTATGCTTAGAAATAATGTCAAAAATGGCTTTTTCATTTTCGTTCAGTTCCAATGCTTTTCTTGTAGAAACAATTTCTGGTTTCATTTGTGGGAAAAACAATACTTCTTGTATAGATTGGTTGTTAGTTAAGAACATAATTAATCTGTCCATACCAATACCTAAACCACTTGTAGGAGGCATGCCATATTCTAATGCTCTAATAAAATCATTATCTATAAACATGGCTTCATCATCACCTTTTTCGGAGAGTTTTAGTTGCTCTTCAAAACGTTCACGCTGGTCTATTGGGTCGTTTAGCTCCGAGTAAGCATTAGCTACTTCTTTACCGCAAATCATTAGTTCAAAACGCTCGGTTAATTCAGGGTTGTCTCTGTGCTGTTTACACAAGGGCGACATTTCTTTTGGATAATCAATAATAAATGTGGGTTGAATGTAGTTGCCTTCACATTTTTCGCCAAACATTTCATCAATTAACTTGCCTTTACCCATAGTTTCGTTCACATCAATACCCATATCTAAACAAGCTTTACGCAATTCTTCTTCCGATTTTCCATCAATATCAAAACCTGTATGATCAATAATTGCCTGACGCATGGTAACTCTTTTATACGGAGCTTTAAAATCAATTTCGTGATTGCCAAATTTAGCTTTGGTAGTTCCATTTACTTGTGTAGCACAGAACTCCAACAAGTTTTCGGTAAACTCCATCATCCAATGGTAATCTTTGTAAGAAACATAAATTTCCATAGCGGTAAACTCAGGGTTATGGGTTCTGTCCATTCCTTCGTTACGGAAATTTTTAGAAAATTCATAAACACCATCAAAACCACCAACAATTAGCCTTTTTAAATACAATTCGTTGGCAATTCGCATATAAAGTGGAATATCCAATGCATTGTGATGAGTAATAAATGGTTTGGCAGCAGCACCACCTGGAATAGCTTGTAAAATAGGGGTTTCTACTTCTAAATAACCTTTGTCGTTAAAAAACTGACGCATGGCATTGAACAACTTTGTTCTTTTTATAAAAATATCTTTTACATGGTCGTTTACTATCAAATCAACATATCGCTGACGATAACGTAACTCAGGGTCTGAAAAAGCATCATGTACTTTTCCGCTATCGTCTGTTTTTACAACAGGTAGCGGACGCAATGCTTTGCTAAGCACAGTGAGTTCTTTAATTTTTACTGATTGTTCACCAACTTGAGTGGTAAATAAAACTCCTTTTACACCAATAAAATCACCAATGTCAAGTAACTTTTTGAATACTTCATTGTAAAGTGTTTTATCTTCATCAGGACAAATCTCATCTCTGTTAATGTAAATTTGAATTCTTCCGGAACTGTCTTTCAATTCAGCAAAAGAAGCTTTCCCCATAATTCTTCTACTCATAATTCTTCCTGCAAGAATTACTTCTTTACCTTCTTCAAAATTATCTTTTATGTCTTTTGTTAACGTATCAACAGGGAATTTTGCTGCTGGATATGGCTCTATTCCTAGCTCTCTGAGTTTTGTCAGCGATGCTCTTCTAATTTGTTCTTGTTCCGATAATTGTATGCTCATCATTAAAAAATTAAGGCTGCAAAAGTAATAAAACTTTGGTGTAATAAGTGGGGAGTTTTTAAAATTCGGTTTTTATAACTAAACTTGAATTTCTATTGAAATTATTAAATTATAATTTATTCAAAACAAAAAAGCGTAATTTTATGGTAATAAATTTATGATTAAATTAATGCAAATTTCATTTACAGATAAAGACACGCAAAACAAAATTCAGCAAGATGAGTTTTTGAAACTATCTCCAACAGAGCGAGTTATTCGGTTTTTTATACTGAGTGAACAAATGCTTTTTTTTCCAATAAAAAATAAGAAAAACTCATCCTCTAACAATTTTGAAATAGTGATAGATAAGCGTGATAAATAATTGGCAAAATAATATCAAACAGTTTTTACAATTAGCTCATCACTTTCAGGTGAAAATGCTAATGGTTGGAGGTGGAGCTGTTAATTTCCATGGCTATCAAAGACACTCAGCCGATGTGGATTTCTGGATAGAAACTAGCGAAGAAAATTTGAAACAACTTGTTTTGGTATTTAAAGAAATGGGTTATGAAATAGAAAACTTTCCTGAGGAAGTTAGAAAAGGCGAGCAAAATATTTCTGTTAAATTTTCTCCAGCAGATTTAGATTTAGAATTAATCACTCGTTTTTCATTATCAAAATCTTTTGACGAAGCTTATCGTGATGCTGAAATAGTAACAATAAACGATATAGAAGTTTTTAAATGGTATGTTTTAAGTTTTGATGATTTAATAGAAAGTAAACAGCGTGCTTCACGACCTAAAGATTTGTTAGATATACAACAACTACAAAAAAACAACGGGACTCAAAAGTAATTTGAGACTATTTCTGTTAAGTCAATTATAATTGTATTTTTACGGTTGATTAATCAATTCTCTTTCATGCTGAATAAAAAAAATATTAGCATATTTATATTCTTTTTGTGGAGTTCAAGTCTTTTTGCTCAGCATACGCTAAAAGGTAAGGTGTTGGATGATAAATCAAAGCAACCACTGGCTTTTGTTAACATTCTTTCGGATAAAAATTACGGAGCAACTACCGATATTGATGGTAATTTTGTTTTTAACACCAAGGAACCTATACAATCAATTAAATTGAGTTATGTAGGTTACGAGTCCAAAGAAATACAACTTAGCGGAAAAGATTTTTTAACCATATACATGTCGGCAACTACTTTTCAGTTGGAGGAGGTAAAGATACTTCCGGGAGAAAATCCTGCCCATAGAATTATTAAAAAAGTGGTGGATAACCGTACGCAGCTTAATCCGGAAAAAAGCATGGATTTTACTTACGATTCGTATAGTAAATTGTATATTACTGCTGAAATGGATAGTGCTCTGCTCAACAATCCAGAAAAATTAGCTAAAGCAGATTCTATTACACTTAGAACAGACAGTATTTTAAAAACGCAGCACATTTTCATGATGGAATCCATCACGCAGCGTAAATACAAAGTACCGAGTAAAAATTATGAAAAAGTTATTGCTTCAAGGGTATCAGGCTTACAAAATCCAACTTTTGCGCTGTTGGGGACACAATTGCAATCGTTTTCTTTTTACAATACCAATATTTATGTGATGGATAAGGCTTATTTGAATCCTATCTCTACCAATAGTCACAATAAATACTTGTTTATAATTGAAGACACCATTGTTAGTGGAGCAGATTCGGTTTACATCATATCTTTTACACCACTTAAAGGTAAAAATTTCGATGCCTTACAAGGATTGCTTTATATTAATACGGATGGTTATGCTTTGCAAAATGTTATTGCCGAACCTTATGAGCAAGAGGCTTCACTAATCATTAAAATTCGTCAGCAGTACGAAAAGTTAGAAGGCAAATGGTTTCCCAAACAGTTGAGTTCTAAATTTGTCATGGAAAATGCTACGGTCAATTCATTTAGTATGGTGGGAATTAGCAATACCTACATAAAAAATGTGGTGATTAATCCCGAATTAAAAAACAGAGAATTTAGCCATATAGATACCGAAATTGATTTAAAAGCCAACAAAAGAGATGAGGACTTTTGGAATGAATACCGTGGTGATACCTTAACTGCTCAAGAGCAAAAAACCTATCAGGTAATTGATAGTATTGGTAAAGCCGAAAATTTTGATAAAAAATTAGGTGGATTGGAAGCTATCTTAACCGGAAAATTAAAATGGGGTGTTATAGATTTAGATTTGAACCGTTTTGTGAACTACAATAATTACGAAGGGTTTAGGTTAGGTGCCGGATTTCATACCAATCAGCATTTTTCTAAATGGTTTTCTATTGGCGGTTATGGAGCTTACGGATTTAAAGATAAAGAAGAAAAATATGGTGGAGATGCCACTTTCTTGCTTAAAAAAAACAACAATATAGCCATCAATTTTTCTTACGATAAAGATGTTGCCGAGCCAGGAGTAGTTGGTTTTAGAGATTATAAAGTGCCTTTTATTTCTTCGGCAGGAACTCGAGTACTGTATTTAGATAGGATGAATAATTACGAAAAAATCCAAGCTCGATTAAGCTTCCGAACGTTAAGGTATTTAAAAACTTATGCTTTTGTAAATCAACAAAAAGTAGAAGTTACCGATGATTATTATTTTGTAAAACAAATAGATAATTCCACTTTTATCAGAGATAGAAACTACTTGTTTAATGAAGTAGGCGTGGAGTTGAGGTATGCTTACAAAGAAAAGATATTAAAAACACTTTCTAACAGCTACCGCACAGCAACCAAATATCCGATTTTGTATGCTAAAATTGAAAGAGGTATCAATCAATATGACGGAGAATATACCTATATACGTTATACTTTTAGGACGGAGAAAAAATTTAATACCAGAAATTTTGGTCAGCCTTATTTTAGAGTTGAAGCGGGTTATATTGATGGCGAAGTGCCGCAACACCTACTTAACCATCCTATTGGTGTTAATAGAACCGATGATTTTCTATTGCTTTCTACCGAAAATGCTTTTGAAACCATGTTGCCTTACGAGTTTTTGTCTAACCAATACGTACATTTTCATTTTCGACATAGTTTTAAGGGCTTATTGCTGAAAATTAAAAAATTTCAACCGGAGTTTGTCATTACTACCAGTGCGGGAGTTGGCAGCTTAGACCATGCCGAATTACACCAAGGAGTGGTTTTTAATACCATGGAAAAAGGTTTTTACGAATCAGGATTAATCATCAACAATATTTTAAAATTGAACACTTCAACTTTTGGAATTGGAGCATTTTATCGCTACGGGCCGTATGCTTTTGATAAAACTTCCGATAATTTTGCTATTAAAATGAGTTTTGGAGTGGCTTTTTAATTAAATGAAAAATAATAATGAAGTTAAGTTGTTTAATAATATCATGTTTGACTACACTACTTTTTTCTTGTCAGACAGAAAAGAAAGAGGATAAGAAAGAATTAGATACTCAATTTGTAGAGCATGAGTTACAATTAACTACCCAAAACACTACTATTTTAATAGACACGGTAATTTTAAAAGAAAGTTTTCAGGAAGAGGATGAAATAGTAAATGAATATTTAACGGAAAACCTCGAGCCAATTAGAGAAAACTTTAAACGAATTAACTCCAAAATAAATTGGAATAAAGTTGACACAATTGATGTTTGGGAGTCAACAGAAGGTGGTTTTGCCATCTTTTTTTACTCAAAAAATATACTTGAAAAAATAATTACCCGACATTTTGGAGAGATGGGACAGTCAATATGCGAATATTATCTTTTAAATGAGGAATTGTCTTTTGTTTTTGATAAACGGTTTGAATATAACAGACCATTTTATTGGGATTCAATAAGAATGAAACAATTTGATGATGACCAAGTTTTTGATTTTGATAAATCTGAAATTGTGGAAGAGAGAAGTTACTTTGAAAAAGGCGAATTAATACATCAATTAAATAATCAGGATTGTGGTTCGCCATTTTCTGAAGATTATTTACATGAGGAACAGTTGAGAATTCTAAAACAGTTTAATGATCTTTTAAAATTGGTAGATTAAAAATAATCCTCAAAAATTCCTTACACCTTTTCAAAAAGCCTTACTTTTATTGTCGGTTTTAAAATGGTGCTTATGTTAGAAAAAATCCGACTAGAAAAAATTCTTTTTTTAGATATAGAAACAGTAGCTCAGCAACCCAATTTTAATTCGGTGGATGATCGATTACAAAAATTTTGGGAACAAAAAGCCAAGTATTTAGCTGCTGATGAAACACCCGAAGAAGCTTATTCCAAAGCCGGTATTTATGCCGAATTCGGAAAAATTGTTTGCATTTCTGTTGGGTTTATTACTTACGAAGGCAGCGAAAAAAATCTCAGACTAAAATCTTTTTATGGCGATGATGAAAAACTGTTGTTAGAAGAATTTTTCGACTTGCTCAACAATTATTTTAACCAAGCCGACCATTTGCTTTGTGCTCATAATGGTAAAGAGTTCGACTTTCCATACATTGCCCGAAGAGCTTTGGTAAACGGGTTAAATATTCCTTCTATTTTAGATTTAGCAGGCAAAAAACCTTGGGAAGTTGCTCATTTAGATACCTTGCAGCTATGGAAATTTGGCGATTACAAAAATTACACTTCATTGGGCTTGCTAACAGCAATATTTGATATCCCTACACCAAAAGATGATATTGACGGAAGCATGGTCAACCACGTATATTGGGAAGAAAAAGATGTAGAACGCATAAAAATTTATTGCGAAAAAGATGTGGTAGCACTTACGCAATTGTTTTTACGTTACAGAAATGAAGCCTTAATAAAAGAAGAGAATATTGTTTTTAACTAAAAAGTCGGAAGACCGAAGACCGAAGTTGGAAGAATAACCATTAACAAATATCAACAAAGCTCCGAAGGAGCGTAATTTTTAAAGAGATGACTGTAGGTCATCGAAATATTAGAACTAAAATAATTTGCGTCCTTGCGTCTTTGCGAGAGTAAATAAAACATAAACATATGAAAAAAACAGCAATAATTATTATGGTTTTGGCAGTGCTTACTGCCTGCGGAACAAAGAAAAGTGATTTTTTTAAAGCCATTAACAAAGCTGAAAAAAAACACATTAGAGGGGTTGAAATTGGAGCTGACCTAAAAACTGTAAAAGCTGTTGAAGACAATGCTTTTTTGATAGATGACCAGCCGCAGTATTTGCATTACGACTACGATATTAGTATGGGAAATAGCTATACGGTTACTTACGATTTTTATGAAAATAAACTTTACGAAATTGAAATTGCAGCCTATTTTGATTTAGTGGAAGATGCCAAAAAAGTAGCTCAGGAATTTACGGAATATTATAACGATAATTACGGTAAAAATAAGTTAGAACAAGATGGATTTACCACCTGGAAAACAACATCATCTATTACCAAAAAACCTGTTGAGGTAGCGCTAAAAGAGGATAGCGAAAGAAACGGTTACGGCTATTTTGTTATTAAGATTTATGATTTAGAAGAATAAATTTCAGGGTAATTTTATTGCTATTTTTAGCATAAAATTACTTAAAACCCCATAATTTTAGAGTTAAACCTAAAAAAAAGTACTATATTTGCGATTGTAGTCAAAAATAATAAATAAATGTCTATAGTAAGGCAAATAGAGCAAAACATAGAAAAAGACTTTTTTAAAGGCAAAATCATTGTTATACTGGGTGCAAGGCAAGTGGGAAAAAGCACGCTTATTAAAATGTTACCCTCTTGCAAATCTAATGATACGCTTTGGTTAGATGGTGAAAACTCAGATGTACATGAGTTGTTGAAAAATGTAAATAGTGAACGATTAAAACAACTTGCATCTAACAATAAAATAGTGGTTATTGATGAAGCACAAAAGATAGAAAATATTGGTTCAATTCTAAAACTTTTTGCCGACTACAATAAAGATATTCAGGTAATAGCCAGTGGTTCGAGTGCTTTTGAACTTAGAAATTCACTTAATGAACCACTTACAGGAAGAAAATTTGAGTATAAATTATTTCCAATTTCTTTTACAGAGATGGTGCAGCATACTAATCTCTTAGAAGAGTTAAGACAGTTGCCGCAAAGATTGGTCTATGGATATTATCCAGAAATAGTTACTCACCCAAATGATGCAGAAAGGTTATTACGTTTTTTGTCGGATAGTTATTTGTACAGAGATATTTTTCTTTTTAAAGGGATAAAAAAGCCTGAAAAAATGCTTGCGTTGCTTAAACTTTTGGCGTGGCAAATAGGAAGCGAAGTGAATTACAATGAATTATCAAATGTTTTAAAAATTGATAATCAAACGGTAGAAAGTTATATTGAAATGTTAGAACAAGCATTTGTTATTTACAAATTGCCCGCTTATCATACCAATCAGAGAACAGAATTGAAAAAATCAAAAAAGATTTACTTTAATGATTTGGGAATTAGAAATGCATTAATTAATGATTTTAGGCATATAGAAATACGAAATGATGCTGGAGCATTGTTTGAAAATTTTATCATTAATGAGTTACGCAAACAAAATGAATACAAACAAGTGTATGCTAATTTTTATTTTTGGAGAAATACAGACCAACGAGAAATTGATTTGATTCTTGAGAAAAATAACCAATTACAAACCATAGAGATAAAATGGAATCCAAATAAAAAAGCACGATTGACCAAAAGTTTTATCAATATTTATGGTGAAGTTAACTTTACGGTAATTCATAGGGAGAACTTCTTTGAGTTAGTTGGAAATGATAACTTATTATTTAAAAAATGATTTAATCTCTAATTTTCAATCCCGAATGATAATAGACTGACCTTTAGAATTTTTGTCGTTTAAAATCAGGAAGTCGTCTAAAAATGAGTGTATATTTTTTATAAATCTTGTGCAACTTGCATTAAAAATGTATTTTTATTGCCTTTAATAAAAATGAATATTATTCTACAATAAGACTTAAAGGGAATATGGAAAATAGAACGCTTTTAGAAATCAAAAACTTAGTTACAGAATTTCGTTCGGACGGAGAAGTTACCAAAGCAGTAAACAACATTTCATTTACATTAAACAAAGGAGAAACAATTGGAATAGTTGGTGAATCAGGTTCAGGAAAATCGGTTACATCGCTATCTGTCATGCGTTTAATTCCTAATCCTCCGGGAGAAATTACGGATGGAGAAATTTTATTTCACGGTAAAGATGGCGTAATTGATTTGGTAAAAGCTACTGAAAAACAAATGCGAAGTTTAAGAGGAAATGAAATTGCTATGATTTTCCAAGAGCCAATGACTTCTTTAAACCCTGTTTATACTTGTGGAGACCAAGTGGCAGAAGCCATTATGTTGCATCAAAAAGTAAATAAAAAAGAAGCTAAAACAATAACCATAGAGTTATTTAAAAAAGTAGAATTACCTCGTCCTGATGTGATGTTTGATACTTACCCTCACCAAATTTCAGGGGGACAAAAACAAAGGGTAATGATAGCCATGGCAATGTCTTGCAATCCTTCTATATTAATTGCTGATGAGCCTACAACAGCACTAGATGTTACTGTACAAAAAACCATTTTGGAGTTAATGATGCAATTGCAGCAAGAACAAGATATGGGAATTATGTTTATTACCCACGATTTAGGCGTTATTGCTGAGTTGGCTGATAAAGTAGTGGTAATGTACAAAGGTAAAATTGTGGAACAAGGAACAGTAATGGATATTTTTACTAATCCGCAACATCCATATACCAAAGGATTGTTAGCTTGTCGCCCGCCATTAAGTAAAAGATTACACTGGTTACCTACCGTTTCAGACTTTATGAGTGTTGATGCAAACGGAGAGATGAAAGAAAAGAACAAATCGGTAGAAGAAGTTACTGAAAACTTGGTAATTAGTCCAGAAGAAACAGCCAAAAAGCATGAAAAAATATATGCTCAAGAACCTATTTTAGAAATTAAAAACCTAAAGACTTATTTCCCGATAAGCAAAGGAGTTTTTGGTAGAGCAAAAGAATATGTAAAAGCGGTTAATGATGTTTCTTTTAAGGTATATCCAGGAGAAACTTTAGGTTTGGTTGGCGAGTCGGGTTGTGGAAAAACAACCTTAGGAAGAACCATTTTAAAATTGGTAGAGCCAACAGAAGGGAGAATTATTTTTGAAGGGAAAGACATTACAGACCTTAGTGTGAAAGAAATGCGTGAGTACAGAAAAGAAATGCAAATTATTTTCCAAGATCCTTACTCATCTTTAAATCCTAGAATTACTATTGGAGAAGCCATTATGGAACCAATGCGTGTGCATAATGTGTTTAATAGCGATGCTGAGAGAAAAGAAAGAGTAATGGAATTATTAAAACGTGTTGATTTACCAGAGCAACATTTTTACAGATATCCGCATGAGTTTTCGGGCGGGCAAAGACAACGTATTTGTATTGCTCGTTCATTAGCGTTAAATCCTAAATTTATTATTTGCGATGAGTCTGTATCTGCGTTAGATGTATCTGTTCAAGCACAAGTATTGAACTTGTTGAATGAGTTGAAAGAAGAATTCAAGTTTACTTATATTTTTATTTCTCATGATTTATCTGTTGTTAAGTTTATGAGTGATAAAATGATAGTGATGCAAGAAGGCGTTATTAAAGAAATGGGATATGCGGATGAAATTTATAATAACCCCAAAACAGATTATACCAAATCATTGATTAATGCTATTCCTAAAGGAGAAATAGACGACATTCAAAAATCTTTAGATAAAAAAGTAGCAAGACGATCAACTACAGCTTAATGCAAAAAACACGCTATGGCAAAAACAAAAGTAAAAACAGCCTTTTTCTGCCAGAGTTGTGGAGCTCAATATCCTAAATGGACAGGAAAGTGTAATGCTTGTAATGAGTGGAACACCATAGTTGAAGAAGTTATTAGTAAGCCTTATCCCAACGAGGTTAAAGGTTCTTTTAATATAAAAAAGAATAACAAACCACTTCCTGTAGATACTATTGAATTAGCTGAAATTCCTAGAATTAAGCTTCCGGGAACGGAGCTGAACAGAGTGTTAGGTGGCGGTTTAGTGCCGGGTTCATTAATTCTTTTTGGAGGAGATCCGGGTATTGGAAAGTCAACACTAATGTTGCAAATGTCTTTAAGATTAAAAGGACATAAAATTCTATATGTTTCTGGTGAAGAAAGTGGTCAGCAATTAAAAATGCGTGCGGATAGAATAGGCAATAAAAATCCCGATTGTTATGTGTTGACAGAAACTTCTACCCAAAATATTTTTCATCATATTAATGAAATTGTTCCTGATATATTGGTGATAGACTCTATCCAAACCTTACATACTGCTACTATTGATTCATCTCCGGGAAGCATTTCTCAGGTAAGAGAATGTACTGCCGAATTGATGCGATATGCTAAAGAAAGTAATACGCCTGTTTTTTTGGTGGGACATATCACTAAAGATGGAACAATCGCTGGTCCGAAAATTTTGGAACACATGGTAGATGTAGTGTTGCAATTTGAAGGAGACAGAAATCATATCTATAGATTGTTGCGTTCTGTGAAAAATAGATTTGGCTCTACCAATGAATTAGGGATTTATGAAATGCACGGAGCAGGATTAAGAGAAGTAGATAATCCTTCAGAAATATTATTAAGCAATAGCGATGAAAACTTTAGTGGAGCAGCAGTTGCTGCTACTATGGAAGGAAACAGACCATTGTTGGTAGAAATTCAGGCATTGGTAAGCTCTGCTGCTTACGGCACACCACAACGTTCGTCAACAGGTTTTGATACTAAGCGATTAAACATGTTGTTGGCAGTGTTGGAAAAGCGTTGCGGCTTTAAACTAGGAGCAAAAGATGTATTTATAAACGTTGCCGGAGGTTTAAAAATAGACGACCCAGCAGTAGATTTAGCCGTGGTAAGTGCGGTACTTTCTTCAGGAGAAAACATTGCTATTCCATCATTGTATTGCTTTGCTGCTGAGGTGGGGTTATCTGGAGAAATAAGACCAATAAGTAGGGTAGAACAACGTATTACAGAAGCCGAAAAATTAGGTTTTGAAAAAATTTTCGTTTCCAAATACAATCAAAAAGGATTGGATGTTAGTCAGCACAAAATAGAAATAGTGTTTGTAAATAAAATAGAATCTATTTTTTCAAAATTGTTTGGGTAAAATAAGCGACTATTTATACAAAATAAATAGTAAGAAATTATTAATTAAAAAATTAATTTTTATTTACTTGTGTTTGGGTTCGTAAATCAACCTAAAAAAAGTACTAAACCTTTGAGATTCTCTTTTAATAGGAACTCCTGCAACTATACCAATTAATAAATTATCTGTAATTCCTAATCTCATTTGTGGTCTAATTACCATATCAAAATCATCATACGTTATTTCTTTATTAAACTCTAATCCTATAAAGTTTCTTGTACCATCTATCATGTAATGAAAATTGGTATTAATTTGCCAAGCGGTATGCATTGAGTTATCTGAAAAATGTTGTTGCATTTCAGGTCCTGTATAAATTAATGTATGGAAATTCTGCCCCCATCTTTTAGCAGCTACAAAAAACGGATTGTAAACATTACCTTTAACAAAAGCTTCAGTTCCATAGCTGTTAAATTCAATAAACTCAAACTCATTTAAATATCCTATTGCCATAGTTGTACTATATTTTTCGGAAACAAAAAAGGAATATTGAGCAGCTAATTTTAATCCATTAATTTTATTTTGAGGCAACATTGATTTATCTACATCGTCTTCATTTGGATAAAAGAAAGTGAATGGAACTTCTATTTCCAGCCCGAGCCTGTTAACAGGAGCCCATTCATATTCTACTAATGCTTCATAAGAATCAAATTTATTATTATCAGTCATTCCAAAACCAACATTCCATTCTTTCTCGCCTTTTCTGGCACCTAAATCTCTAATTAAATCAATAAAAAGTGGTTCGGCATGCAGTACTTTGTCTGTTTTGCGTTTATTTTCAACTTCTTCAATATATAAACTATCCAACCTGTCTTTTTCAATTTTTAAAGAATCTAATTCTTGAGAAAAAAGACTAACAGACAATAGTAATCCAAAAGTGAAAAAAAACTTTTTCATATGAAGATTTTACTATTTAAGTTAAAACTTTAGCTGATAAACATTTTCTAATTCATCATTGTTAGTAAAATTAACGCCTAGGTCTTTTATTAATCCATCTCCTATGCCATAAACCCAACCATGTATGTGTAAGGTTTGTTTATTATTCCAAGCATTTTGAACAATAGAAGTTTTAGCCAAATCGAACACTTGCTCTACTACATTTAGCTCCACATATCTGTCAAATCGTTGTTTTTCGTCAGTTATAGCATTTAATTCATCAGCATGAAAACGGTAAACATCTTTTATATGTCTAATCCAGTTATCAATTAAGCCTATATGCTGATTCCCCATTGCAGCAGCAACTCCTCCGCAACCATAATGTCCGCAAACAATTACGTGTTTTACTTTTAGTGCATTAACGGCATAATCAAGTACACTTAACATATTCATATCTGAATGAATAACCATGTTAGCGATATTTCTGTGTACGAAAACTTCTCCTGGTTGAGCTCCAATAATTTCGTTTGCAGGAACTCTACTATCTGCACAACCTATCCATAACACAGGTGGTTGCTGTCCGTTAGCCAATTTATTGAAAAAATCTGGGTCTAAATCTAGTTTTGATTGAACCCATTCTTTATTATTATCTAAAAGTTGTTTATAAAATTTGTTTTCCATTTTGTATCTATTTATAATGTTTATAAAATTAATTAGTTTTATTTAAAAGCAACACCATCTAAACCTTTTGTTTGTACTTCAATATTTTTTAGTTTAGAGGTATGGTTGGCAAATTCTTGAATATTCTCCAACACATCATGAGCTAAAGTATATGACTTAGAAGCATCTATCATTAATATTGAATCTTCAGGTATTTTAGACAACTCTTTAGCAACGCTTGCTTTGTTTAAAAAAGTAACTTCTTCAGAAAGTGTTATGGTATATTTTGTTTTACCATCAACCACCTCTTTTTTGCAGTTTAGTGCATTTTTGTAATTTTTTCTTAGGATATAGAAAACTGCTACCACCATTCCTATTCCAATACCTTTTAACAAATCGGTACCAACAATAGCGATTACCGTTACTAAAAATGGAACATATTGCTCATGTCCTAATTTAATCATATCTCTGAATATAGCTGGTTTAGCCAATTTATACCCAACTAATAATAAAATAGCTGCTAAAGATGCTAAAGGAATTAAATTAAGAAAAACAGGAATTACAATTGCTGATAACAATAAAATTACCCCATGAATTATAGCTGACATTTTAGTTTTACCACCAGAATTTATGTTGGCAGAACTTCTTACAATTACTTGTGTAATTGGCAATCCACCAATCAATCCAGAAATCATATTTCCGATGCCTTGAGCTCTAAGCTCTTGATTATTGGATGTTCTTCTTTTATAAGGGTCTAACTTATCTGTAGCTTCCACACAAAGTAAGGTTTCCAAACTTGCTACTATGGCTAGGGTTACTGCAACCACATACACTTGTGGATTACTAAAGGATGAAAAATCTGGGAATTTAAAAAAGCTTAAAAACTCTTGTGGAGAAGAAGCTACGGGCAGTTCAACCAAGTGCTTTCCACTCATAACCAACTCTGGAGCTAAATTTAAAAATAGTGCATTGATTAAAATACCTGTTAACACCACAAATAATGCCCCTGGCAAAAACTTAAATAAACCTATTTTTTTCATGAAATTAGTCTCAAAAAGAATTAACATCCCCAGAGAAATAACACTAATGATTATTGCTCCCATACTACTAAACTTAAAAGCATAATAGAGTTGGGTAATCGTATTGTGACCATCTTTTTGAGCAAAATCAAAATCGCCCATAAAATCTTCATCATAACCTAACGCATGAGGAATTTCTTTAAGAATAAGAATTATACCTATAGCTGTTAGCATTCCCTTTATTACCGAAGATGGAAAGAAGTAACCAATAATGCCAGCTTTCATAAAGCCTGCTAAAAGTTGTAACACACCCGAAAGAACTACTGCTAATAAAAAGGCTTCAAAAGTTCCTAAGGAATCAATTGCTCCTAGTACAATTACCACTAAACCAGCAGCAGGACCAGAAACACCTAATTGAGAATTACTTAAAGCTCCTACAACAATACCACCCACAAACCCGGCAATAATTCCAGAAAACAATAAATCGGAGCGACCTGTTGAAGCTAAAGCGATACCCAAACATAAAGGAAGGGCTACAAGGAAAACTACTAATCCGGCAGGGAAATCTGACTTAAGATTAGTGAACATATTTAATTTTTTTGGTGTCATAACATAAATTATTTAACAAACAATTAACTAACAATCAATTAATTAAGTTTGCTTTATTGATAAAATTAATCTTGAAAAAAAATATTTTTCAACGATAATAAAAGGAAAGCTATAGCTTACTATAGTGTTTATTCAATAATTTATGCTAATTCGGGTGGGGGAGCAACAATTTCCTTAGATGGAGGAAAATGTATAAAAGATTCAAATTGATGCTCTAAATCTATTGCTTGAAAAAAACATCTGAAATCTGTATCTTCTGCAATATATTCTTGCACAGTAAAGGTAACCGTAGAACCGCCACTATGCCTGTTTTCTTCCTCAGCAATTTCAACAAATTGAGAAGTAGGAACAGAAAAATAAGAAAATGAAAAGGTGCTTACTAAAAGTAGTAAAAAGAATACAGCTATTATTTTATGACCTTTCACGTTGGCGAAATTACATATTAAAAGCTACTTTTTCTTTTTTTGAAAATTAAAAGTGTGTTAAAATATGCAAAAAAAGTAATACCTACTTGCGTTTCTAAGGTATCTTCGGTAAGCATTGAAAGCATTGAAATGGAAATAAAACAGAGGTAAATATAGTCTCTATATTGTTTTAAAATTATAGTGGGATAAAGTAAAAAGAATAAAAAATAGATTCCTCCTAAAATACCAAAACTCACGAAATAAGTCAGGTATTGATTATGTGCTCTTCTCCAATATTTTTCGGAAATAATACCTGCTTCTTGATGTTTTTGATTAAAAGCATCTTGTACATCTCCTGTACCCACTCCAAACATTAAATTATCTTTAACAATGTTGATAGCAGTATGCCAATACACCCACCTGAGCATTACTGAATGACCATCAGCAACATTATACTTATTATACATTTCAATTTCCCAAAATATTTTATGCAACCTTAGCTCAATCCCATTCATATCAAGATACCTAAAATTTGAAACTCCATTTTCTATGGCTTTTATTTCTTCAGGAGTAAGTTCGTTAATAGCATCTTCAGTTTTTAATTTACCCTGAGAGGTAATAAACCTTAATACAGTAAATCTAATTTGTTGTCCTTTATTATCAAATCCATTGAAATTGATGTTACTTTTTTGATTCCATGCGTGTTCTATTTCTTTTTCAGCAATATTTCTATAAATGTAATTTCCATTTTCCATTCGGAAACTATTAGAACTTATGGTATCATGAAAAAGTTTCTCGCCCTTAGGAGAGTATTCTTGAATGGGCAGCACTTCAACATCATTAAAAGATAAATATTCTTGATGACAACTTTTTACATAAAACACTAGTGAAACTACAATTGCAAAAACCACTATTACTGCCGATAGTTTCACCATAATATTATGATGTTTTGTTCCGTAATAAAAAATCAACACCATAAAAGTGAATGCCGTAACAACTATACCAGTTATTAGATTAAGTAAAAACAAAAAGCCAACTAACCACGCAAAACTCAGTATCCATCTTATCTTTTGTTTTTTATTTTTCACTTTTACTGCATAATATAAAGCCCCGAAAATAGCTAACGACACTTCCAACCCAAACCTTATGTGTGAAGTAAACCTTGATAAATCTCTTTTATCAACAATAGCTTCATTAAGTCCACCCAACATTACAAAAAAACTCCAAAGCGAGGCTGCTATTACACCTCCAACATACACCGAGAAAATTAAACGAAACTCTTTATTGGTTAATGGTTTAAAACTAACTATTAAAAAAGGCAATATAAGAAGGGGTAATTTTCTTCTGATATCATCAAAAGCAAAATCGAAATTAGTAGTATTTAAAAGTCCTAAGAGGGTAAGCAGATATACAGAACTTAATACAAGTGCCGTTCTATTTTTAAAAAAGCGTTTTATTTTTTCTAGGTGATTTCCTTCTAATAACCATAAAAGACCTATACAAAGTTCTCCTAAGGTTATGAGTGGCTTAGACAATGAGAGTCCCACTGCAATAAACATCAAAAAAAACAAATACATGTTTCTTGAATAAGTGGAAACAAAACTCATTTTAGCAAAGAATTTAAATTAAATGAAAACTAGTCTTGCTTGGTATTGCCTGCAAAAACGGCATCATATTTTTGTTTGTCTGAAAGTACTTCAATAGCTTTTTCCATAACTGGATCTGTTTTTAAAGATGCCTCCATTTTACCTTTTTGATAATAATATCTTGTAGCAATTTCTGTTTCCAAAATATATTTTATTTCTTCCTTAAAGGTATATAAATCTTCTTCTTTATTATGTTTTAACTTATTTAACAAAGCATGGTATTCGCTTTCTAAACTTTTAAAATATTTATCTGCTTTAGCCGCTTTTTCAAGTTTTTCTAGTAATGCTTCGCTTTCTGTGGTGTAGTCATAATCTTTACCCTCAAGAAACTTAACAAACTTTTCATATTCTTCATCCGAAATGGTAAATACATCTACAGTTGGAATTGCATTGTTTTTTAACCTAAAATCTGTTGCATAATCAAACAAATGATTTTTTAAATATAAGCTAGTGGCAATATCGCTAATTTCTTTTTTCTCTACATTAATATCGGGTTCTATTCCCATTCCATCAAAAACAGGTCTATATGTTTTTAAGGTTTTAAACTCTCTTATTAAAGAATCTGGAATTGCATTTACCTTTCCATCTTCATCTTTATGCGAATAATCTAATTTTTGAATACATCTTCCGCTTGGTGTATAATATTTAGCAACAGTAACTTTTAATTTTGAGTTGTAACTTAATGGTCTTACTTGTTGCACCAATCCTTTACCGAACGAACGATTTCCAATAACAACAGCTCTATCATGGTCTTGCAAAGCTCCCGAAACAATTTCTGATGCAGATGCAGACATTTCATCAATTAACACAACAATAGGAATTTCTGTATCAATAGGCATTGCTGTAGCTTTATACACTTTATCCCAATCGCTAATTTTTCCTTTGGTACTAACTACTTCAGAGCCTTTAGGAACAAAATAATTTACAATATCTATTGCTTCTTTCATTAATCCACCGCCATTACCTCTTAAATCTAAAATTAAAGATTTGGGATTTTGCTCTTTTAATTTTGCAAAAGCTGCTTTTACCTCAGCACTGGCAGATTCCGTAAATCCGTTTAGCTTAATGTAACCTATATCGTTTGAATACATTTTGTAATAAGGTACATCATCTATTTTAACTTCTTCTCTCACTACTTTTTTCTCAATAGGTTCTTCCGTTCCTGGTCTTTCAACTGTAATGTTTAAAGTAGTTCCCGGTTGTCCTAAAAGTAAATCTCTTATTTCTGAAGTAGATTTATCAGTAACATCTTTTCCATCAATTTTTAACAATTTATCTCCTGCCCACAAACCTGCTTTATGAGCTCCAAAGCCTTCATAAGGCTCAGAAATAACTACATGTTCGCCATGTTTTTGAATTAATGCTCCAATTCCACCATACTGTCCTGTAGTCATTAACTTATAATCTTCAATATTAGATTCAGGGATATAATTTGTGTAAGGATCTAACGATTCCAACATGGCATCAATACCGGTTTTCATTAACTCTCCCGGGTCGGTATCATCAACATAGTAAATATTTAATTCACGGAAAAGTGTTGCAAAAATGTCGAGGTTTTTAGAAACTTCAAAATAGCTATCTACAAAACCAACCGAGAAAACACTCGCTAATGCTATACTTATTATTAAAATGTATTTTTTTAATTTTTGTGTCATTTTTTTAGTTTTTCAGAATTCAATTTACTTTTCAATTCAATTAATCTTTAATTTCTAATCTCAAATATGGAATTAACTAAGGAACAGGATCGTGACCGTGTCCGCCCCAAGGATGGCAAGATGAAATTCTTTTTATTGCCAACCAACCGCCTTTAAGAGGTCCATACTTTTCAATTGCCTCGAGACTGTATTGCGAACAAGTGGGTGAATACCTACAGTTTGCTCCTAAAAATGGAGAAATACTTAGTTGGTAAACTCTTATCAGCAAAACAACTATTTTACTTAATATCCACTTCACAAGGCATCTCTTAAACGTGATAAAATTACTTTTATTTTTTCTTCTATCTCTTTGTATGATAAAATTTGTTCCGAACCATAAATCACCATCATATTAATTTCTTTCTGGTTTTCAAGCAGCTTGGTTTTCAAATCGTGATTATTTAAGCGGTAAGCTTCTCTAATCCTTCTTTTAATTAAATTTCGATTTACGGCTAGCTTAATTTTTTTCTTAGGAACACTAACACCAAAGTTAATGGGAATGTTATTTTGTTCCTTCTTAACTTTATAAATTAACCTTATAGGAAACTGATTAATAGATTTTCCTTGTTTAAAAAGCAATTCAATTTCTTTTTGGCTTTTTAGTTTTTCTTTTTTGGAAAATTTATATGAAGTGAGTTTGGTCAATGCTGAACTTATTTTGAGCAAAAATACGAAGAGAAAAACAATGCGGGGTTATTAGGTTTTAAAAATCCCGAAATATGTTCTTAAAAATAAAGGATTAAAAAAATTTGTTTTTTCGGTATGCGAAGACTCCTCTGCACCTCGCTAGACAAGGCTGATTGTTTTTAATTGTTTTCACCCTTAGTGTTTCCCTCAAGGGAAAAAGCTCACGCACGTTGCCAAAAACTTCCGTATTCTGTATTCAAAGACACACCCCTGCCCCTCTCGAGAGGGGAAGCTGACGCACATTGCCATTTATTATTCTATCACTATTTTTCTAATCTCTTTTTGTTTTTTAGTAGTTATTGATACAAAGTAAAGTCCTTTGGGTACATTACCTAAATCAAGTTGAATTTCAGTTGATGCGTTGGTCTTTTTATAATGAATTTGTTTTCCAAACACATCATACACTTCAATGGTTACTTCTTCTGAAACAAATCCGATAGCTATCGGATGGGTTAAATGGATAGTAAAACTTCCATTATTAGGGTTAGGATAGAGCTCTACCCACTCCCCCTTTGGGGGTTGGGGGGCATCTATTCCTACTCCAAGTTGGCAAGTAGTATCTGCACAGCCATTACTATCCACTTTTA
>JAVVER010000048.1:0-22804 GCA_032251145.1 Vicingaceae bacterium
AACTTATATCAGGATTAACTAACTAAACTGTAAACTTTTTTTAGGACGAGACACCCATCCCAACCTTCCCAAAGGGAAGGAGTTGCCAACGCACATATCCTTTTTATACTGCAACTTTCTCCTCTTGAGAGAAGCAGATGTTGTTCGAAACTGCCATAGCGGTGAGATTACAATATTAGAGGTGTGTTTTTAATTTAGTAGTTTGAGAAGAAAAAGTTTCATTATTTTTCATCCAAATTAAAACATCATTAATTACTTTATTCCAATTATTTCCACTTTGATAATCAGGATTACCATTTTTAATCTCAAAGAAATTATGCTCTAAGCCAACGTAAGGTTTTACTGTAAGGTTTTGCTTCTTATTTTCAATAAAAATAATTGGCAATAAATCACCATTTTCTGCACTAATATCTTCTGTTCCATAGCCAACAAAAATTGGTGCATTAACATCTAATAAAAAAGGCACATAATCAATAGAAAAAGAAGTCCAATTTAAATTACCATTTTCATAATCATTAGGGTTTTGATGAATTTGTTCCCACCTCTTATAATGATTTTCAATGTTGTTTAAATATTCATCCCCTGTTATCTTTTTTTGTCTTAAATTGTTCCGTTCTCGTCTAATATTTTCATCAAAACGTCCGAAAGCATTAAATCCTAATAATGAAACTGAAGAAATACTTTTGTTTTGAGAAGCAACTACAGCAGCAATCTTTGCTCCTTGCGAATGACCAATAATATGAATTTGGTCTTTATCGACCCATTTTTGACTTAATAAATCTGAAATAACAATATTTGCTCGCGAAACATAATTGTCTAAATAGTTATTTTTTAAATATTCCTTTTTAAATGAATTTTGATTTGTTGTATCTGTTACAAAACAATACTGATTATTTAAATTGTTTTTCTCTACTTCTATTGGGGTGTGTGGCATTGAAATTTCTATTAAATGAAATTCTTTTATTAGCTCCGAATATTGAAAAGGAATGTTTATATGTTTAAAGTTCTTAAAGTCAATTATTAATGGAATTGGCAAAGAACCTTGTAAAAATAAAATGGTTGGTTTTACACTTGTTATATCTGTTCCTATTTTGATGTATTGAACAGTATCATCCTTATTAGAAATTGTATAAACAAGTACATCTAAATCAGTAATTTTTGTGCAAGTAGTTGAAAATATACTTTCTTCATGTGAAGTTAATTGTTCGTTTTGATTCTGAGGAGTACAAGAAGTAATGATTACTATCCACAATAACAATTTTCTCATTCTAAAATAAATTATGGTTTATTACCTCAAAAATATACAATTTTTTATTTCCCTTTTAAAGGGGTATTTGTCCTTCTCCCACAAAAAACATTTTACCTCGAGTTATGTACTTTTGTAAAAACAACAATAAAAAAATGAAAGCAGTAATTCAACGTGTAAGTGAAGCATCGGTAAGCATTGAAAGCAAAACTACTTCAATAGGAAAAGGCTTACTAATTTTATTAGGAATAGAAGAAAACGACCAAGAAGAAGATATTACTTGGTTGGCTAAAAAAATTGCACAGCTCCGAATTTTTGATGATGAAAACCAAATTCCTAATCTTTCTGTGAATGATATTAATGGAGAAGTGTTGCTCATCAGCCAGTTTACGCTTATGGCAAGCACAAAAAAAGGTAATCGACCATCTTTTATTATGGCAGCCAAACCTCCAAAAGCAATAGATTTATATAATGATTTCATAAAAGAACTTACTCCATTATTGCAACAGCCACTTAAAACAGGTGAGTTTGGTGCTTATATGAAAGTAGCTTTAGTCAACGAAGGACCATTTACCATAATTATAGATAGTAAAAACAGGGTTTAGACAGAAGCCTGATATCAATTTCTAAATTGAAGTTAATATTATGACAATTAAACAAAAAGGTTGGTACAAATTATATTTCAATTACACTAATTATCACAAATTGAAAACATCAAAGATGTTTTTGGTGTTCATTTTTATCACATCCTAGGTATAAATTTGTGTAATCCGTGATAATTGGTGTTTAAAGCGTTAAATATAGTACATCACCTATTCTTCTTTCACTAATTTATAATAGTTTAACGGCATATAACCATAGGAAGATAGTTAGAAAAAGCCATCCTTATGTTAATTTTTATAAAAGCCCCTCTTTGGGAAAATTTTTATGTTTAGATTGAGTATTTTTGTAGAAAATATTTAATGAAGTAGTTTAAAGTCAAAATATAATAATGAAAATGAATTATTTTTTTGCAATACAAGGCATTTTTTGAGAAGCATAGCCGTAGGTTATGGTTGGAGAAAATAACGAAGTAGTGTAAAAAAAGAAACATTTTTTAATTTATAGAGGGGACTTTAAACAACTTCAATAACATAAAAAACTTAAAAATATGTATCCACCAGAATTAGTAGCCCCAATGAAAAGCGAACTTACAGAAGTAGGTTTTGAAGAATTATTAACTCCTGATGCTGTTGATAAAGCTATCACTAGCGAAGGAACAACTTTTGTTTTAATCAACTCTGTTTGTGGTTGTGCTGCAGCAAATGCTCGTCCTGCTGCTCGTATAGCTATTACCAACGAAAAACGTCCGGATAAAATTACCACTGTTTTTGCAGGTGTTGATGCCGAAGCGGTAAATCAAGCAAGAAAATATATGTTGCCTTATCCTCCTTCATCGCCATCAATGGCTTTGTTTAAAAATGGTAAATTAGTTCATTTTATTGAAAGACATCATATTGAAGGAAGACCAGCAGAAATGATTGCTGAAAATTTGGCTGCGGCTTTTAATGAATATTGTTAATTTAGCCTTACGCTACAATATTGAAGCTTAACGCTCAACTTTATAATAAATGACACTAAAACAAACATTAAGTTTTAAACTACAGCAAAAGCTATCGCCTCAACAAATTCAGTTAATGAAATTGTTGCAATTGCCTACAGTTGCGCTCGAACAAAGAATTAAAGAGGAAATGGAAAACAATCCTGCTTTAGATGAGGGCAAAGATGAAGAGGAAGAAATGGAGCTTATTCAGCATGATGATTATGAGGAGAAAGAACAAAGCGAAGCAGAAAAAGAGTTTAATTTTGATGATTATGTTGATGATTCTGATACACCAAGCTATAAACTAACTGCTAACAATCACAGTAAAGATGATGAAGACAAGCAGACACCTATTAGCGTTGGTTCTACTTTTCAGGAAACCTTAGAGGCTCAAATTAATTTGTTTAATTTAGATGATGATGACCATAACATTGCTCTTCACCTTATTGGTAGTTTAGATGATGCTGGTTATCTCCGTAGAGATATAAATGCCATAGTTGATGATTTAGCGTTTACCCAAAATATCATTACCGATAAAGAACACGTTGAAAAGATAGTAAAACTTATTCAGCATTTAGATCCAGCAGGTGTTGGAGCAAGAAATCTTCAGGAATGTTTACTTATTCAGCTTAACAAGAAAAAACACCATACCCTTATTTCTAAAAATGCGATAGAAATTATCACTAACTATTTTGATGAGTTTTCTAAAAAACATTACTCAAAAATTATTGATAAACTTAGTATATCTGAAGATGATTTAAGGTTAGTAATTGAAGAAATTCTAAAGTTAAATCCGAAACCCGGCAACTCCTCTAATGATGGTGTAAGAGTTACTCAACATATTGTTCCTGATTTTGTTCTTACTGTAGATGATGGAGAAATAGACATCACTTTAAACGGAAGAAATACTCCCGACTTAAAAGTTAGCCGCTCTTACAAAGAAATGATTGAAGGCTACAAAGCTCAAAAAGAGAAACCTTCAAAATCGCAAAAAGATGCGTTGATGTTTGTAAAACAAAAGCTAGACTCTGCCAAATGGTTTATCGATGCCATAAAGCAACGTCAGCACACGCTTATGTTGACTGTAGATGCTATTGTTGAAAGACAAAAAAAATACTTTTTGGAAGGAGATGAAACACTGATTGTCCCAATGATTTTGAAAGATATTGCCGAAGAAATAGATATGGATATATCAACAGTTTCTCGTGTGGTAAACAGTAAATACATTCAAACACCTTACGGAACGTTTCTTTTAAAAACCTTCTTTTCAGAATCGCTAAGTACTGATAGTGGTGAAGAAGTTTCGAGTAGAGAGGTGAAAAAGATTTTGCAAAATGCTGTGGAGGATGAGGACAAACGCAAACCATTAACAGACGATAAGCTTTCTAAATTACTTAACGATAAAGGTTACAACATTGCCAGAAGAACAATTGCCAAATACCGAGAGCAATTAAATATTCCTGTAGCCCGATTACGTAAAGAAATTTAAGTCTGGACATGAGGTTAGCTGCAAAAATTATTTCTATTCTTTTTAATCCATTGTTGATGCCCACAATTGGGCTTTTCCTATTATTTAATACGGATACTTATATTAATTACGCAGTACATTTTAAATTGAAGCAATTTACTATTCTTTTAGTAGCACTTGTAACTTTTATTATTCCTTTACTTTCTGTTCTTTTTCTTCGTAATAGAGGGGTAATTACAAGTATTGAAATGTATGTCGCTAAAGAGCGAATTATCCCTTATATTATTACTATTGTTTCCTATATTTTTACACTTTATATACTTAGGCAAACCTCTGTAATTCCTATTGTTTTTAATTTTATAATAGGAGCAACTTATGCAATTATTTTAGCCTTTATTATTAATATAAAATGGAAAATTAGTGCCCATGCCATTGGCATTGGTGGGTTACTCGGAGCATTTTTATGTGTCGCTACCAAACTTCAAACTGATGTAAGCATTTTTATTATTGCATTATTGGTTGTTTTTGGTTTAGTAGCTACTGCCCGATTAATTTTAAATGCTCATACCCAGGCTCAAATTTATGCTGGCTTTCTGCTAGGAATTGCAACACAGTTTGCTGTGTTTTATTTATAAGCATATTCTAATAATTCACTATTTCTAGTAAAATTTATGCTAAATAAATTAAGAATATTGTCTGGAATAACAATAAATGATATTTTATTTTCTTTTATAAACTGCTTATTTTTAATTAAATGAGAGAGTTTTATTTTGGCGTAACCTTCAGAACGATTAATGATAACAACATCTTCAATATATTTATCTAAAGAAGTAATGTTGTTTGAATAAACCCAAGTAAAAGTGTCCGTATCGTATTTAATTCGTTTTCCCGAAAGTGTATGTTTATAGGAATAACTTGTTTTATCTATGGATTGATAATCGGTGTAAACCACATGACCAGTAGGGAATTTTCCTGCTCCTTTCCCTTTAAAAAATTGTGTACCTATGTTATTGGATAAAACTTCAATGGCATTATATTCATTGTTAATGTGAAATAAATCGTCATTAACATCAACAAAAGTAGGTAAAACGCTCAATGTTAATTTGTTGTTTTGTTTTACTGCCTGAGCTACTAACTTTATTTTTAGTTGGTTATTTTTGGCAAATTCAATGTCTTTAGCAAGTATGTTTTCTATTCCAAAATTCAGCACCTTTTCGGGATGAATAAATTTTCCAAAAGCATGGGCTGAAAGTAAAATTAACTTATACAATGCATCAAAACCACCAACATCATCGGTAGGATCAGCTTCGGCAAATCCTGACTGTTGAGCTTGTTTTAAAGCTTGTTGATAATCAATGCCTTGTTCAAAAATCTGCGTTAAAATATAATTGGATGTTCCATTTATAACTCCTCTAATTTGCGTAATTTCATCAAAGGCATAATGCTCATTAATAAGTTTTAAAATAGGAATACTTCCTGCCACAGCCGCTTCATACAAGAACTTTCCACCGTTTTTTTGTTCAAGTTCTAAAAGTTCATCAAAATGATAAGCAATCATTTTTTTATTAGCAGAAATAACCTGCTTGCCATTTTTTAGAGCTTCTTTAACAATGTTGTAGGCTTCTTTTTGGTCGGTTATCAGTTCAATAACAGTAGCTACATTTTTGTTTGTTATACTGTTTTTACTATCGGTAGTAAAAGGTAAATTAGACGGATTACGTTCTTTAAATTTATCTTTTATAACCACCGAAGTAAGTTTATTTTGAGTGTTATTTTCTAAAAAATAGTGATAAAACCCTTGTCCAACCGTTCCAAAACCTACCAAAATGGTGTTTTTAATTGAGGTACTCATAGTTATTAATTTTAAATTGTTGTGATAAATAAAAATTTTCAAAGATGGTTTTTAATTGTTCGGTTTCTATTAAAAACCCATCGTGTCCGTAAAGAGAATTGATAACATCTAATTCAGCATTTGTTATACTTTCTGCTAATAATTTTGATTCGCTTACGGGGAAAAGCAAGTCTGAACTGATAGCAATTACTTGCGTTTTGGCTTTAACTTTAGCTAACGCATTTTGCAGGTTTTCTCTTCCTCTAGCAACATTGTGGCTATCCATTGCTTTAGATAAATGCCAGTATGAAAAAGCATTAAATCGGCTAATTAACTTTTCTCCTTGATAATTTTGGTAACACGAGGCTCTAAAATTATCAGTTTTACTATCCTCTTCATCTTGTTGTGTACGAATATACGTTTCGTAATTTCTATAGCTCAATAAAGCTATTGCTCTTGCTGCTTTTAATCCTTTTAATCCTGCATCTTTACTGTACGAAAACCAAGTTCTATCAGCTTTAATTGCCAATCGCTGACTTTCGTTAAATGCTTTTCCCCAAGGCGAATGATGGGCATTAGTAGCAATTAAAAACAAGTTATTAAACACCTCTGGTTGCTGTATAGCCCATTCTAACGCTTGTTGCCCACCCAAAGAACCGCCAATTAAAGTATGAATTTTCTCTAATTTTAAGTGTTTTCTTAGTAAATCTAATCCTTTAACAATATCTCGGATAGTAATTTCTGGAAAATCATGGAAATAAGGATTACTAGTAGCTGGATTGGTTGAAAGTGGTCCAGTAGATCCATAACAAGAGCCTAATACATTAGCACAAACAATAAAATATTTTTCAGGATTAAAAAACTTACCTTTTCCTACCAAGCCGTTCCACCATTCTTCAGGGTTAGCATTTGCCGTAAGAGCATGCGTTATCCAAACCACATTATCTTTGTTGTGATTGAGTTTACCTAAAGTGGTATAAGCCAATTGGAGTTCAGGAAGTTTTCTTCCCGACTCCAATTGAAATGCTTGTTGGTAGTTAAATAAGTGTTGCATTAATTTTTACTAATAGGTTGTGTTATTAAATACTTAATAGGTGTAATATTTGAAAGATTGTCGTTAACGGGGCATCTTTGTTTAGCCTTATTAATAAGTTCCTTTTCTTGTTCTATCGTTCCATTGGTTTCTAGCTCAATATGTACATTTAACGATTGATAACCCGCTCTTTCTTTGTCGGATATTCCAAGTAGTTTTTCAGGATTAATATCACCGTTTATAGCAATATCTAAAGAAGAAATTTCTATTCCTATTTCTTTTGCTATTAAATGATAAACCACATTTAAGCAACCCGCATATCCAGCCAATATAAACTCTACTGGGTTTGGAGCTTCATCTTTACCACCTAGGGCTTCTGGTTCATCAATGGTGTGAAGAAAATGCCTAGTTTTTCCTTCGTACTTTGTTGCAGAGATACTTTTTCCTGCAATTGAAAAATTTAATTTACTCATAACATTTGTTTTTTAGGTTAATGCAGTTCTCACTTTTGGTGAGAACTGCGTAATTATTATTATTTTAATTTACTACGGCTTCTAATTTCGTTTTTTGTAGTGCTTCCACTTTTTGAAAAGCTTGGGAGAAATCATTTTTAATGTCTTCAATGTTTTCAATACCAACAGATACTCTTAGCAAATTAGGCGTAACTCCTGCACTAAGTTGTTCTTCTTCTGTTAGTTGCTGATGTGTGGTGGCTGAAGGTTGTATAATTAATGATTTCGCATCACCAACATTAGCTAAATGGCTAACTAATTCTAATGAATTTATAAATTCAATTGCATCTTCTTTAGTGCCTTTTAATTCAAAACTTAACACACCTCCAGAGCCTTTTTTCAAATACTTATTAGCTAGCTCGTAGTAAGGAGAAGAGGCCAATCCAGGGTAATTAACTTTTTCCACCTTTGGATGATTTTCTAACCAAGTTGCCAAATTCAACGCATTCTTCACATGGCGGTCAACACGTAATGAAAGTGTTTCCAAACCTTGTATTAACTGAAAAGCATTAAATGGAGAAAGTGCTGTACCAAAATCTCTCAAGCCTTCAACTCTTGCTCTAATAATAAAAGCAATGTTGCCAAATGGACTGTCAGTTCCAAAAACATCCCAGAATTTTAATCCGTGGTACCCTTCACTTGGCTCAGTAAATTGAGGGTATTTTCCATTTCCCCAATTGTAATTTCCTCCATCTATAATTACACCACCAACAGAAGTTCCATGTCCGCCTATCCATTTAGTAGCAGATGCCGTTACTATGTTTACTCCGTGTTCTATTGGTCGGAAAAGATAGCCACCAGCACCAAAAGTATTATCTACCACTACAGGAATATCGAGCTTTTTAGCTAACGTAACAATAGCATCAAAATCAGGAATGTTAAAGCCAGGATTACCAATGGTTTCTAAATAAATGGCTTTAGTGTTTTGGTCAATAATTTTTTCAAAATCCTCAACTTTGTCAGTTTTAGCAAAGCGGGCATCAATTCCTAAACGTTTAAAAGCTACTTTAAATTGATTGTAAGTTCCGCCATATAAAAATGGGGAAGTAACAAAGTTATCCCCTGCTTGCAAAATGTTGTTTAACGCAATAAACTGTGCCGACTGCCCAGAAGCAGTTGCTAAAGCAGCTACACCTCCTTCAAGAGCAGCAATACGTTTTTCAAACACATCTGTTGTAGGGTTCATAATTCTTGTGTAAATGTTTCCAAACTCTTTTAACGCAAATAAGTTAGCGGCATGTTCTGCATTGTTAAAAGTATAAGAAGTAGTTTGGTAAATTGGCACGGCTCTAGAGTTGGTAGCTTTGTCCACTTCTTGACCTGCATGTAATTGTAATGTTTCAAATTTAAAATTTTTTGTACTCATGATTTTTTTTGTTTTTAATTTATAATTATTTGTTATTTAATGGTTTAAGAAAATAAATGTGAGAGACAAAAGCATAGAATTCCTACAACACTTTGATAGGAAAATGCTTTACATCAACTATTTTTATTTTTGAAAAGAAAATAGATGGATGTGTTAGCATGAAGTGCAACAGCACATACCGCAACACATCATAAAAGAAGAGTTGGAAGAATGATTTTTAACTGAACCCAAATAACTTATTGCAGCAAGACTGCTGTTTTTTCTTAAGTTGTTTTGTTGTTGGTTTTTCATTGGTTTAAGTTTTTTATATTCTCCTAAAGCAACATTGCTTTGGAATAGGATTTGGCACCGATTTTCCAACTCCGATAGTTATCGGAACTTATAGTTGGTTGCCAGAAGGTCATAGAGCCTATTCTCTCGCTTCTTCTTTATAAATCAATCACAATAACTTGTGATAAATTGATACCACAAAAGTACAAAGATATTTTTAATCACAAAATATTGTTCTGTATTTTTAATTATTATATTTAATTTCAATTTTTAATTTCTTAAAAAATACTAATTGAAAAATTTATTTTTAGACAAGACTATAGAGTAACAAATTAAAAATTGAAATATATCAAAAAAAAGCACGCCAAATAGCGTGCTTTTTAAAACTAAATTATTCAATCTATAATTAGTGATGTAAGTGTAAACTTTCGTCAAGCATTGGGTGGTTTTTAGTAACCAATGATGCTTTAGTAAGTGATGTTAACACTACAAAAATGAAAACTCCTGTAAACATTAAGAACATGCCTATTTCTACCAATCCTAATTGACCTTCTTCAAACATAGTTCCTGGCAACACCATAGTTAAAACATCTAACCAGTGTCCGATAAAGATGATTAAAGCGATAGGTAATAAGAACACCGCGTTTCTTTTTGCATCTCTCGACATTAAAATAAAGAATGGTAATAAGAAGTTTACAAAGAAAGTTCCTACGTATAATAATTTGTAATGCTCAAATCTGAATAAGTAATAAGTTACCTCTTCTGGTATATCAGAATACCAAATTAACATAAACTGAGAGAACCATAAGTAAGACCATAAACAGCTAATAGCAAACATCCATTTACCTAAATCGTGAATATGGCTATCGTTTACTTCTTTTAAGTATCCTTTACCTTTTAGGTACAATACTAATACCACAGCGAAAATCATACATGATACCCACATTCCTGAGAATGCATACCATCCAAACAATGTACTGAACCAGTGTGTATCGATACTCATTAACCAATCCCAAGCTGAAGAGGAAGAGGTATAAGCAAAGAAGAAAATAAACAATACCCCCATAAAAATGCTTCTTTTGTAAATAGGAGAAACATCTCCAGCAGCTAAATTCAGTTGATCTTCTTCCATAGATTTTTTTCTAAACCAGTATGCAAAAAACATCCAAACAGCAATGTAAATTAATGATCTTACAAAGAAAAATGGAATATTTAAGTAAGCACCTTTATTTGCTATTAGTTCATCATAATGACTACTTTCCGGATTATGAACTTCAGGATCCATCCAGTGATATAAATGGTGCATGTGAGCTGCTCCAGCAATAAAAACTGCTAATAAAACTACTGCTCCAATTGGCATAAAGCTCATTATTGCTTGAAAAATTCTGTGAGTAGTTACTCCCCAAGCCATTTCTGAAACATATTGCAGAGCTAAAAAGAACAGTGCTGCTAATGAAATAGTAAAATAGAAATATCCATTTACTAATAAGTTAGCCCAAAATCTTTGAGAAACATGATGGCTATGATCAGTAGTTAAACCAACAATTAAAGCTAGCAGACCAACTACAATAAGAATGATGGTAGTTAGTTTCGCGTTTTTTGATATTGTATATTCCATTTGTTAAAATGTTTTTAGTTGTAATCTTCTTTTTAAATTTTATTGTGCTTCAGTATTTGCATCAGTAACAACTGCAGTTTGACCCATATCTGCTGTTAATGGTTTTTTCATGAAACCTACTCTAATATAATGAATTAATTGCCATCTTTCTTCTTGAGTTAATTGAGATGCATGAGGCCCCATTAAACCTTTTCCGAAAGTAATGGTGTGAAACATTTTACCTTCTGGTAAGTCTAAGCTTTCAGTAAACTTAACTGGAAGAGGAGGAAAAACTTCTCTTTCTACTAATGAACCATCTCCTTGTCCTGAACCACCATGACAATGAACACAAAACATTCCGTATAATTCTTTTCCTTTAGCTACAGATTGTTCTGTATAATCAAAAGGGCTTTTTAAAAACTCTCCCGCTTGGTTGTAGCCTTCAATAGAATTTTCGTAAGGATAAGGAGTAAACCCTCTATGTATGGTTCCTTCAACCGGTTTTCTTGCTGTAAGTGTATTTCTCAAAGAATCATCACCTTGTTTACCTCTTAATTCACCATAATCTACGTAAGTTTCTATAGAAGGAGAACGATACATATCTGGCATATATTCAGGTGCTAAGCCATTTTCTTCTTTACAAGAAAAAAGAGAAATAATAGCAACCATTCCAAATAATTTTATGCTATTGTTCAGGTAGTTTTTCATGTGTTTATTTTTTATAATCTTTCTAAATTAATCGTTTTATTTTTCGTCAATCTGAAGTACGTAAGTTTCATTAAGAGCTGCTTTAATTTCTTCAGCTGTCATGCCACTATCACTTGGATGAATTTCCATCACAAATCTGTTATCAGTTGTACTTGGATAAGGATTTCTAGCTTTAAAACCTGGTAAAGTCCAGTTTCTTAATAAATAAGTAAACGACATACCGTGTGCAGCACATAATACTCCGAACTCAAATGTTACGGGAACAAATGCTGGAATATTGTCAATTAATGAAAAGTTAGGTTTACCACCTATGTTCATTGGCCAATCTTGCACCATAAAATACCACATTCCTAATAATGCAAGCGAAACGCCTATCATTCCATAAATAAATGCTGTAATGGCAATACGAGTTCTTTTTAACCCAATTACAGGATCTAAGCCATGAATAGGAAATGGAGAGAATACATCTCTAATGTGAATTCCTTTTGAAACTAGATGTTTTGCACTTTCTAAAAGTACATAATCATCATCATAAATTGCGTATAGTTTTTTATCTGACATAACTTTTGTTAATCGTTATTTGTTAATCTCTAATTTCTAATTTCTAATCACTTTTTTACTGGGTGTAATTTTTTAAAGTCTTCATCAGACATGTTTTTATATTTCTCTCCTGAAGATTTTAAAATTGTTTTCAATTCATTAAGTGCTAATACTGGGAAATATCTTAAGAATAATAAGTAGAATACACTAAATAAACCTAATGTTCCAATAAATACTCCTATATCAACCCAAGTTGGGTAGAACATTGACCAACTTGATGGTAAGTAATCTCTGTGAACTGAAGTTACAATAATTACAAATCTTTCGAACCACATCCCTATGTTTACAATTATTGACATTACAAAAGTGAATGCTAAATTGGTTCTTAATTTTTTCCACCAAAATAAGTGTGGAGAAATTACATTACATGTCATCATACACCAGTAAGCCCAAGCGTAAGGACCAGAGAATCTGTTGATGAATGCATACGATTCGTATTCAACACCTGAATACCAAGAAATGAATAACTCTGTTAAGTAAGCAACACCAACAATAGAACCTGTTACAATAATAATGATGTTCATGTACTCAATATGCTTAATGGTAACATATTTTTCTAAGTGCATTACTTTTCTAACAATAATCATTAATGTTTGTACCATTGCGAAACCAGAGAATACGGCTCCTGCAACGAAATATGGAGGGAAGATGGTAGTATGCCAACCTGGAATTACCGAAGTGGCAAAATCCATAGATACAATAGAGTGAACCGAGAATACAAGAGGAGTAGCTAAACCTGCTAATACCAAAGATACTTCTTCAAATCGTTGCCACGCTTTAGCGTTTCCTGTCCAACCAAAGCTTAATAAGCTATACATTAATTTTGGAACTGGAGATTTTGCTCTATCTCTAATGGTAGCAAAATCAGGAATTAATCCAATGTACCAGAAAACCAAAGATACCGACATATAGGTTGAGATAGCAAACACATCCCATAAAAGAGGAGAGTTAAAATTTACCCACATTGGTCCAAACTCATTTGGCAAAGGTAATACCCAATAAGCCATCCAAATTCTTCCCATGTGTATCATTGGAAACAATCCTGCCATAAAAACGGCAAAGATAGTCATTGCTTCAGCTGGTCTGTTAATTGCCATTCTCCATTTCTGACGGAATAACAATAACACAGCAGAAATTAAAGTTCCTGCGTGTCCGATACCAACCCACCAAACAAAGTTGGTGATATCCCATGCCCAACCTACAGTTTTATTCAATCCCCATGTTCCAATACCTGTTCCTATAAGGTAAAGGATATTTCCTACACCCCAAAGACCAACTATAGCGGCTATGGTCATTAATATTTTCCAACCTTTAGTTGTTTTTCCTTCGATAGTTGCTAATACGTCATCGGAGATTTTTGAGTAAGTTACATCATCTCCTAATATTAACGGTTCTCTAATTGCGGCTTCTTTATGCATTTTTTATACTTTTTTAAGCTTCGTTGTTTTCTAAATTTCTAACTTTTGTTAAGTAATATATGTTTGGTTGTTGACCAACTTCTTCTATTACTCTGTAAGCTCTATTATGGTTCATATCTCCATTAATTTTGCTTTCAGTATCATTCAAATCACCAAAAGTAATGGCATTTGTAGGACAAGCTCCAGAACATGCTGTTTGAATTGCTCCGTCTTGAACTTTTGTACTTGCTTTCTTAGCATCTAATTTTCCAGCTTGGATTCTTTGAACACACATGCTACATTTTTCCATTACCCCTCTTGCTCTAACAACTACATCTGGATTTAACACCATTCTTCCTAAGTCATCTTGAGCTGGATTTATTTCAGTAAACTTATCGTAAGCCAAGTAATTAAACCAGTTGAATCTTCTTACTTTGTAAGCACAGTTATTAGCACAGTATCTAGTACCAATACATCTGTTGTAAGCCATCATGTTTAACCCTTCATTACTATGTGTTGTAGCAGCTACAGGGCAAACTGTTTCACAACCTGCGTGGTTACAGTGCTGACACATCATTGGTTGGTGCACCACTTGTGGGTTATCAGCAGGATCTTCCATTTTTCTGTATCCAGCTATAGATTTATCTTCAGTATCTGCGTCAGTACTGTAGTATCTATCAATACGCATCCAGTGCATTTCTCTTCCTCTTCTTACTTCATCTTTACCAACAACAGGAACATTGTTTTCAGAAATACATGCTGTTACACAAGCACTACATCCGATACAAGTATTCATGTCGATAGACATTCCCCATCTGTGTCCGATATTTTCTACCGGATGCTCTTTCCATAAATCAAACTCTTTAATATTTTTCTTAATAAACTCACCTTTTTCGTGCGTCACTAATTTATGTTCTGGGTTGTAAGCATCTTTATCTCCTTGTTTGTAAGTTGCTAAAGTAGTTTCTCTAACTACTGAACTTCTACCCATAACGGTTTGATGTGTTTGAGTAGCAGCAATAGGATAAGTTCCGCTAACTTCTGCTATGGTAGCTCCCACATAGTAAGCAGCACCTGTAGCAGAACGTCCAACTAAAGGATAAGCATTTTTACCTGTTGGTTCAGCCATGCTTCCTACCACCTTTCCGTAACCTACAGCAATACCCATTGTTCCTCTTGCCTGACCAGGTTGAGCAACAACTGGCATATTTTCTATAGTAACACCATTTGCAGTAACACTAATCATGTTTGCTGGTGATTCCTGACCTAATTGAGTATTGTAACCTCTTTCCTTCATTTCTGCAGGATTCATAGTTACATAGTTGTCCCAAGTAATTTTAGTAATAGGATCTGGAGTTTCTTGTAACCATGGGTTATCTGCTCCTGCTCCTGCACCAACTGCTGCATTTTGAGTAATTTCTAATTCAAAATCTCCAGCAAATGGTTTGTTGCTTACTTTAATTCCAGCTAAAGCTTCACTATTAAATGAAGCAACACCAGTCTCAACATTCATTTTAACCTCTCCATCATGCACAGCTTTGTTCCAGAAATCGTTAAATGGCGTTAATACTAATTCGCTAGCAAATGTATTTTTCCAAGTTTCTTTAATAAAATTATAATAACTTGTATCTTCATTTCCTGCCCAAACTAAACAACTCTCTTGTACCTGACGAGTGTTAAATAAAGGGGAAATTGTTGGTTGTTGAATGGTGTAATAATTGCTTACCGGATTGTAATCATTCCATGATTCGAATAAGTGATTATCTGGGCAAACATATTTACAAGCTTTAGACGTTTCGTTTGCTTTTGTTGCAAAAGAAATAGTTGATTTAACTTTTCCTAAAGCTGCTTTAAATTTCTCTCCTAAACTGAAAACAGGGTCAACACCATAAATAGCTAAAACGTCCACTTTGCCTTCATTCATTTCAGCAATTAACGCCTCCACTTTAGCATCATCTCCAGCTTTAGTTTTAGATACTGTATTCATGTCAATAGTATTCCCATAATTTCCTAAAATTTGGTTGATACCATTAACGATTAATTGTGTGTCTTTATCATTATTTCCTGCAACAACAATAGAAGCTCCTTTAGCAGCTTTTAAAGATTTTACTGCATTAGCAATTTGTGCATCATAATTCGTTTTAGGAGCATCAATACTTCCTCCTAATTGTTTGTAAATGTTTGCTAAAATAGCAGCATATTCAGATGGTTTTACAGGAACTCTTACATCTGCATTTGTTCCTGAAAGTGACATGTTCGCCTCAAATTGGAAATGTTTCGACATCCAATCGTTATCTGGCTTACGTGTTTGAGCATAATCATTCAAATACATAGGCGTATCTAACCAGTTGCCCATAAAATCTGCTCCAACACTAACAATCGTTTTTGCTTTTTCGAAATTATAAGTAGGAATAGCTCTAACACCAAATGATGCCATATTAGCATCTAACATTCCTGAGTAAGAAATTTCATCTAATTGAATGAAGTTGTCAATTTTAATTCCTTTAAAATTTCCATTTTCATCATAAACTTTTACTCCTAAAGATTTAGATAAAGCATGAGTTGTAGAAGGACTTACTAAACTTGCTGTTAAAACTCTAACATTTTTAGCAGCAGCTAAATCTTTTTTAATAGCGGCATCAATAGTTTTCCAATCGGTTACATTACCACCCATCATTGGATTTTTGTATCTGTTGTTATCATATAACGAAAGCACAGACCCAGCAACTCTTGCATTTATTGCTCCATTAGTAAGTTTAGATTCTTTATTACCTGTTACATGAATAGGTCTTCCTTCTCTGGTTTTTACCAAAATTGGAGCAAAATCATTACCATCAAAATAAGTAGAAGCATAATAATTTGCTTTACCAGGAGTAATTTCTTCCGGTTTAGTAATATAAGGAATAGCCTTAGTAACCGGAGTTTCACAAGCTGCTAATGAAGCTGCTGCAACACCAAAACCAAGATATTTTAAGAAATCTCTACGTGATGTAGTTGAATTTTCCAATGTTTCGTTGTCACCTAAAAATTTATCTATCGGTAACTCCTCGGGAAATTCATTATTCACAGACTCCAAAAATTTAGGGTCATTATTTAGTTGTTCTAAACCTTTCCAGTATTTTTTTGAATTAGCCATATTTATGTTAATTGTAAGTCGTACTTTATATATCTATTAAAAGAATCTTATTTATTTATTGATTAGTAGTGACATTTAGCACACTCCATTCCACCAATTTCGTCAACAGTTATTTTACCATCTTCTAGCACTTTGTTTCTAAAATGTTCTGGCATTCTTTTGTGCATTTCATCATAATAGCCGTTATCTTTTGTAGAAACTCCTGTGGTTTTATGACATTCTATACACCATCCCATTGTTAATTTAGAGTATTGCTCTACCACATCCATTTCTTCAACTGGTCCGTGACAAGTTTGACATTGTTGATTACCAACAGTTACGTGTTGCTGGTGGCTAAAGAAAGCGTGATCTGGTAAATTGTGTACTTTAATCCATTTTACAGGAGTTGGATTATCTCCATATTTTCCTGTTTTAGGATCGTAATCTAAATGTTTGTAAATTTTTTGGATTTCTTCAGCCATAGGATATTCCTCTCCATTATATAAGAAAGTTTTATCTCCACCATTAATATAAACATGACAGTTCATACATAAGTTTAATGAAGGAATTCCTGAAGTTTTACTATGTCTTGCACTAGAGTGACAGTAGTTACAGTCTATTTTATCATCTCCAGCGTGAATTTTATGAGAGAATTTAATAGGTTGCTCAGGCTTATATCCTTGATGAACGCCAATGGTAGCAGCACCTCCCATTAAGTCAACCAACCCTGCAAAAACAAGAATAACTACTACAGCAGCAACATAACCTTTGTTATTACTTAGCGTGTGTTTAAATGCTGCCATTAAAGAAATTGGCCCTGTATATTCTACTCCTTCTTTCTCAGCGTTAGCTTTAGCCACCATTACTCTAGTCTTGTTCAACATCAAGATAACAATTAACAATGCTACGCAAATTACTGCTAACACTATAAAGGTTACCATTGAAGAATCTTCTTCTGCTGTTGTAACCACTACTTCTTCAGTTGTTGCTTTTTTATCAACAGGAGGATTTGCAATGTATGCTAGTATAGCTTTAATATCATCTTCAGAAACTGGCTGAGCTGGCATAGGAACCTTATTAAATTCCTCAAAAATTGCAACAGCATCAGGATCTCCAGAAGCAATTAATTCTGCTGAATTTTGTGTCCATTTTACTATCCACTCAAAAGATCTTTTATCAGAAATTCCTTTTAATCCAGGGCCAACAACTTTATCCGTTCCTATACTATGACAAGCTTTACAGTTATTTTTGAATATTTTTTGTCCTTCTAAAACTAATGGGTCAACTTCTCCACCTGCATCAGCAGTAGCAACCTCCTTTGGTTCTTCTTTCTTTGCAGAAGAAGCTTCTGGGTTTGCCATATAATCAACAATGGCTGCTAATTCTTCATCCGAAAAAGGATGAGCAGGCATGGGCATTTTATTATATTCTTCAAAAATAGCAATAGCATCTGCATCACCATTTGCTATCATTTCCTGAGAATTTTTGATGAAGCTCATCAACCATTCTTTTGAACGTTTCTCAGTTACTCCAGCTAAACCAGGACCAACTAACCTATCTGAAGTTAGCTTGTGACACGCGGTACAAGATGTTTTAAATAATTTCTCACCATCTTGTGCAGATAAATTTACCTGAACAAATAGAAATGAAAAATAAATTAACGCAAGTTTTAAAAGTGTACCTCTCGAATTGATTCTTGTTATCTTATTCATAATAAAACTGTTACAGTTGTTTCTTTAAACTAAACATAAAATGATTGGCAAATGTATAAGAATACATGAGTTTTTGGTAATATTTTTGAATTAAAATATCCTTTTAAATGTCAATTTAGAATTATTCTAAATAAGAATGTGTTGAGTTATGATTTCTGTCATAAATTAAAATTTGTTTAAAAAATTAATAAGAACAATTAGGGCTGCTTATCCAAATTTACGCTAATTTTTATGTTTAAAAAAATATGTAGTTTTGGAACGATTTATGTTATACAAGCTTAATAAATTTTATATGAATTTTAAAAACTATTTATCTATCATTTTGTTTATTGTTGTTACTGTTTCTGTTTACGGACAAGATACCATTGTAAAAGATTCAACAACTACAAATAATGTTATAGTTGTGATGGAGGAAGCAATCGAAGATATTAATAAAATTTATATAACCACTTATAAACTTTATGGTTATAGAATTCAAATAGGATCTGAAATTAGTAGTACTCCTGCTCGTAAAATAAGAGCCGTTTTTACTCAAAAATATAAAAACATACCTGCATACGAAATTCATCAACAACCTTATTTTAAGGTGCGCGTTGGCGATTTTAAAACCAAATTAGAAGCTATAAAATTCCAAAAAGAAATTAGTTCAGAATACCCCAATAGTTTTATTGTGAAAGATGAAATTGAGTTTAAGAAGGGAGAGTAAAGCCCCTAATCCCCCGAAGGGGGACTTTTCCAACGCACTTAACTAACCACCTGTAACGTCATTCCAAAAAATTGAGAGGAACGAATAATTTATTTGGAATCTCAACTAAATACAAACAGGTTTTGTTTATACTGAGATTTCTGCCTTCGCAGGAATGACGCACAGAGAAACAAGTCTAAACTTTAATAACACAGATCCTAATGGGTTACAAAAAGAGGTGTGTTTTATTACTATGATAGGTTTGCTCTTTACCAAGCAGAATCCGCATTTACACTATCTTCAACTATAGTCATAATATTCTCACAAGGAAAAATTACCGGCATTATTTCTTCTCTTAAATGTTGTCTTGCTATTAATTTATCTTGTCGTTTTTGTTCTTTTATTTCAAACAATTGATAGTCAAAATCCTTTAGCAAACTTTTGCGTTGCATATTATCATATCGGTTAAGATTCTGTTTTAATTCTTGTTGAGACAAGGGTAATAGTTCTACATTTTTATATTCTTTAGGAGTCACATTGTCTTTTGAATAAAAATAAGCTTGTTCGCCAATATAACCTAAGCAAACCAAATTATGATTCATCAACTCATTCAGTTTTTCAGTGTAACTTAAATTACTTTTTTCCACTCTCATAAAACTATTTAATTTGTCAGGTAAAATGTAAACTAACAATCTATCGAATTTAGTTTCATCTTTAATGGTGATTGATATTGGCTCGTATTTAATAACAGCCTTTTTTCCTGTTTGAGGATCAGTATAATCTAATGTTTCTCTGTTGTCGAGGCTTTCCATCACATAAGCATCTACATTTTTCCAGCCTCCAGTTTTTAACCTCAACTTATAAATCGCTTTTGCATCCAATCTATCTGGTTTTGGTTTACCTAATTGGCGATATGCTTCTGTAAGGTTTAAGTTAAATTCTTCTGTATGATTATCTACTTTTCTTTTTACTTCATCTTGTGTATGTTTTATTCTTTCTTTGCCAGCCTTCTCATCTAACTGTTTATTTTCTTTGTCAAATTTTGCTTTAGTTTTGGCAATGGCTGCTGCAATTATTTTTTGCTTTTCTGCATAATGTTTTTGAAGTTTTTTCATTCTGCGTTCATCAATTTGAACTTTTCCATCTTTTCTTTCAGCAAATTTCAAAAACTCATTTCTACTATTTCCACTACTCATATTTGCAGCCATCGAATCTATCACATACAAATCAAGGTTTAAGTTGTTGATATATAAATCCAACACCTTATCATTACACGTTCCAAAAATGGTTTTTAATCGCTCTTCAAATTCTCGTGTAGCAATCAATGTATTATTAAATTCTTTGCTCCAAATGGTTTTGATTTTTGCGGGGTTAATGCCTTGTACAGATTCTGCTTCAACTACTGCTTTAGCTGATGCCTCAGAAGCTAAATCCGATACACTTGTAGTATCAACTTCATAAATCGTTGCATCATCATTTGAATTTAACTGTTCTTTTTCAAACCAAACTGCTAAATCTATAGCTTCAACAACTTCATAACCTTCTGGGTAAACGGGAAGTTTCAAGCCGCAAACGCCTGAAGACTTTACTTTTATTTTTTGGGTTATTAGTTTTACATTTTTATATTCAGATGCAAAAAACTCTGCATGTTCATTCCTGATTTTAGAACTAACCGCATTAGAAACGACAAAATTACCAATCAGAGTTATATCAGATTTTCCAATTTTACCACTGTTGTCATTTATATCTATATCAAATGGTTCAACTCTTGATTGGCTAAAATATTGAGTTGTTCTCATCCCTATAAT
This sequence comes from Vicingaceae bacterium, assembly GCA_032251145.1. Lineage (GTDB taxonomy): Bacteria > Bacteroidota > Bacteroidia > Flavobacteriales_E > Vicingaceae > BRH-c54. The sequence goes on from JAVVER010000048.1 coordinate 20,931, forward strand.
AAAACTTATTTCAAATTCATCACAACTAATTTGAGAAACATGACTCTCAATGTTGGTATTTTTACCCAAAAAGCCTTTTCTTGCTCCTTCAGTTAAATCATCTTCATAATCTTCAACTTTAAAGCATTCCTTTTGTTTATCCTCCCAAGCAAAAGAATAATACAAACTGTCTTTATATTTTTTATTAGTAACATCTAGCCCCAATTCAGCTAATTTAGGCTCGTACTTTAGAGGGTAGAAATTCAAGGAGTTAATATCAACTGGAGTCAAAAACTTTTCTAATGGTGTTGGGTTTATCCAATCAATGGAACCATTGTCCATTCTTTTCCCTTCAAACAACTGCATGTTTGGGTTTACCTCATCGGTTGGCACTTCTGTATAAATTCCATGCTCTGGATTAATTTTAACTGTTTTACCATCTTGTCGGGCATTTATGTAAAACATTCCACCACTTTCCAACAGCTTATCTCCCGACATACTACTTAATCCTCCCATTACAATTTGAGCAGTATTCAACGCTTCTTTTACTTCAAAATCAACATTTCCTGTTATTGTATTTCCGTTGTCATCTAAAAAGCTTCCTTTTGGAATGTACATCACTATTCCACCTTGCGTTTCAATTACTGTATCAATTGCAGTATTTATTGTAAATTGTTGCGATGGGATTAATTTATCAGCATCAGCCCATTGTTTTTCGCCCAATTCGTTTAATTCTGGCAATATGCTCTCATCGGATATAGTTGAAGTACTATTGTTAGCATTGTACCAAAGAAATACAGATGTAATTGCAACCAGTACAATTGCTCCTAAACCTAAATTAAAACCAGCTTTTCCAAGTTTGTATTTCTTGTGTGCCACCTGAATAGTTTGTTTTATTCCCAATCGCTCAATGCCTGTTATAATATCTCTTTGTGTTGCAACTTCTTTTTGAAGTTTAACATCGGTTTTTAATTTTTCTTCAAATACTTTCCTTTCTTCGGATGAAAGCTCATTTCTCAGATACTTTTCTATAATTTCTATATGTTCTAATTCGTTTCTCATACTATTTTATTTAGGGATAAATAACTTATTGGGATAACTAACCTTTATAGTTCACTTACTTTAAGTTTGGCTCTTTCCAAACACTTATACTTTTGGTTTTTTGCAATTTTTTCTGATTTCAATCCAACTTTAGATGCAATAATTTTCATGCTTAAACCTTCATAATAAAACAATTTAAGCAAACGCAAACACTTATCTCCTAATTGAGTTAAAACACTCTCAATTTGCTTAAACTTAGCTTCACGTTCTATGGCTTTTTGCAATTCAATTTCTTCTTCCGATGTAAATTCAAAAGATAAATCAACTGTTTGCTGACCTTTTCTTTTAATAAATTCATCTTTCCATAAAAATCTGCTTACACTGTAAAGATAAGTTCCAATTGCTGCCGTGAGTTTAAAATCTGTGTTTCTTACTTTTTCATAAAAAATAATAAGTGCTTCTTGAAAAACATCTTTAGCATCTTCTTTTGAACCCCCTTTTGATAGAATCAGTTTTTCTACTTGTGGATAGTTCTTGTAAAGATTTAGGAAGGCTTTATCTTGCCTGCCAATCTTTAAGAGTTCTATAATTTTGTTATCCTCCATTTTTGTTATTTATATCCTTAATGGGAAAAGTACAAAAAGGTCTCCTTTAATTCCAAAAAATTTCTAAAAAATGTATATTTGTTAGATGATTTATAATAAACAGCTTACTAAGCACTTTGCTAAAATAACAACGCTTCAGCGTAGTAATTACCTATTTTTAGTCGTATCGTTTTTGCTTTTAAGTTGTTCTTCTTTAACTGAAGATTGTCACACCGGAAGCCATATTAAGGAACAAGCCATGTTTCCAAA
>JAVVER010000049.1:0-22614 GCA_032251145.1 Vicingaceae bacterium
GTACTTACATACTTTAAATAAAATACTTACTTTAATGTAAGTATATATACTTATAAAACTAACTAAAAAATGAAAAAAACAGTCCTTACTTTAAGCATATTACTATTTTCGAGTTGTATATTATTTTCACAAAATACTACCAAAAACAATTTAGTAAATGAAAACAAAGTAATTTCAGATTCTATAATTATAAATAACCAAACCAATTCTTCTATACAAGAAGTTGATTCTAAGCAAATAAATAATGAAGGAACTAATGACCCAACAACAACTGGTTCTGTAAAGAAAATTATTAATGGTAAAGAAGTTTATGTAAAAGAAACCGAAGTTAATGGAATTAAAAGCTCAATTATTTACGAACCAAAATAATTCTATCACTTACTTTTTCCTTATTTAGACAAATTAGAAAGTATATTAATTTTTAAACTTTTAAAAATGAAAAAAATATTACAATTATTCCTGTTAATTATTTTATTTCTATATTCAGACTTGATTTTTGCAGCTGCCCCACCCTACGGAAACAATAACACTTGTGGAACAGCTGTTAATGCTAATACTGCTAGTTCGGGTTCAACATGTACGGATTACACATTAAATGGTTCTAATATTACTGGAGACCCCTTATCCTCATGCAACACTTCTACTGAAAACACAAGTACTTGGTATAGTGTAACTGCTACATCTCCTAACATGACTTTTACTGGTGATAATGCTGCTACATCTGGTGTTAGTTGCCGACATTCAGTTACTGTTTATTCAGGTTCTTGTGCTGGTGGGTTAACCGAAATAGGATGTGCCTATGATTTCAACATTGTATCAGTTATTTTAACTGGTTTAACAGTAGGTCAAACTTATTTTGTTCAAATTTCTTATAGTTCGGGGGGGTCTTGTGCTAATTTGGATGTTTGTTTTTATGCTTGCGAAACACCTAGCGAGGACAACTGTCAGGGTGCTCAACCAATTGGACCAACTCCTCAATCTCTCGATAATTTTTGTACAACACCAGGCCCAACTACAAACACACCAACTATTACACCAGGTAATTTATGTGCTGGTTCTCTGGAAAATACTGCTTGGTACACATTTACTGTTCAAAATACTGCCGATGTTGTAATTACAATATCTAATATTGTTTGTACTGGAGGTGGAGCTGGTTTCCAAATAGGTTACTTCACAGGAACTTGTGGATCATTATCCAATATTGGTTGTCAAAGTGGTAGTGGCGGAACTGTTACAGCAACTATTACTGGGCTTACAGCAGGTCAACAAGTTACTATAGCAATAGACGGTAATGCTGGAGCCGAATGTACTTATGATATTAGTGCAACTAATACTGTTCCTTTACCAATTACTTTATCCCATTTCGATGCAACCTACAACCCTAAAACAAGTGCAGTTGAGTTAGATTGGGCAACTTCATCAGAAATCAACAATGAATTTTTTACTGTAGAAAAAAGTGTTGATGGAGTTACTTTTGAAGTGGTTGGTATTGTTGATGGTGCTGGAAACTCTTCGGAACTCAAATCTTACAACACTTTAGATAAAAAACCTTATATAGGAACTTCTTACTACCGATTAAAACAAACTGATTTTGACGGTAAATTTGAATATTCAGACTTAGTGCCAGTTAATGTAGAGGATGTTATTTCTAATCCAACTATTTATCCTAATCCAATTACCAATAATGGGGTGTTAGAGTTTAATACCAACTCTACCGAAGTTACTGTTGTTACTATTTATGATGTATCTGGAAGAATTGTTATGAGTAATCAACATTTGACTAATAAAGGCATAAATAAAATTCAATTGGAAACAAGTGAGTTGACTAATGGTATGTATTTTATTAGCTTGAAAAACGGAAATAATAAAACGAACTTAAAGTTAATTAAGGAATAAAAAAGAAGTTAATTGTTAATTGTTAATTGTTATTGGTTAACACACCCCTACCCCTCTCAAGAGGGGATTTCCAACAACACACAATGCCAAAGTGAATAGTGAGTGGTGAGTTTGTTAATCGTAATTCGACTTTCGTCTTCTAACTTCTAGCTACTAATCTCTACTTAATTGCGATGGGCTTCACCCATACGCTGTATAAATTACGCTCCTTCGGAGCTTTTTTATTCGTTAATAGTAAAATATAAAAATTTCTAATCTCTAATTTCTAATCTCTAATTTCTAATCTCTAATTTCCAATCTCCAATCTCTAATCTCTAATCTCTAATCTCTAATCTCTAATCTCTAATTTCTAATTTCTAATTTCTAATCTCTAATCTCTAATCTCTAACCCAGCAAATCAGGTCTTCTTTCTTTGGTTCTTTTGTAAGCTTGCTCTTCTCTCCATTGTTCAATTTTTTTATGGTCTCCGCCAAGTAGAACATCTGGCACTTTTATTCCGTTGTAATCTTCCGGACGAGTATAAACGGGTGGCGACAATAATCCATCTTGAAAAGAATCTGTTAATGCAGAAGTTTCATCACTTATAACTCCCGGAATTAATCGAATAATGGCATCGCAAACAATTGCTGCGGGTAATTCTCCTCCTGTTAACACATAGTCTCCAACAGAAATTTCTTTGGTAATATAAAGTTCTCTTAATCTTTCATCTATCCCTTTATAATGTCCTGCAAGAATGATTATATTTTTATATAAAGAAAGCTGATTGGCAACTCTTTGATTAAACGTTTCGCCATCGGGAGTCATGTAAATTATTTCGTCATACCTTCTTTCTGCTATTAATTTTTCAATACAATCTGCAATAGGCTGAATTTGCAGCACCATTCCTGCACCACCACCAAAAGCATAATCATCAACACTTTTTTGTTTGTTGGTTGAATAGTCTCTCAAATTATGCACAACAACTTCTACCAAGCTTTTTTCTTGAGCTCTTTTTAATATAGAAGCACCAAATGGACTTTCTAATAATTCGGGTAAAACAGTAATGATATCTATTCTCATAAGTAGAAAGTTTATAAAGTAAAAAGTTCATAAAATTACACACTTTTCACTTTATGAACTTTATAAACTTTCTACTAAAAAAAACTATTATCTTTGCTCCATCACAAAACAATAAATATGGACAATAATAAACACTGGACAAAAGAAGAAATTTTAGCAATATACAATAAACCTTTAATGGAGTTAATTTATGAGGCTGCCACTGTGCATCGTCAATATCATGATCCGTTAAAAATTCAGGTGAGTAAACTTATTTCTATAAAAACAGGTGGTTGTCCGGAAGATTGTGGTTATTGTCCGCAAGCAGCAAGATACCATACCAATATTGAAAAGAATGATTTAATGCCTATTGATGAAGTTATGGCTAAAGCAGAAGCTGCAAAAGCTACTGGTTCTTCTAGGGTTTGTATGGGAGCTGCCTGGAGAAATGTTCAGGATGGAAAAGATTTTGACCAAGTAATAGAAATGGTAAAAGGCTTAAGTGTAATGAACATGGAAGTTTGTTGTACTTTAGGTATGGTTACCGAAAGTCAGGCTAGCAGATTAGCTGAAGCAGGTTTACATTATTACAATCATAACATAGATACTTCTGAGGAATATTATAAAGAAGTAATTTCTACAAGAGGATTTAACGATAGAATTGAGACCTTAGAAAACGTTAGAAAAAGTGCTTTAAAAGTTTGTTCTGGTGGAATTATAGGCATGGGAGAAACTGTTGATGACCGAATTGGTATGTTGATGGGCTTACAGAAATTAAGCGAAGCTCCTGAATCTATTCCTATTAATGCATTGGTACCTGTTGAAGGAACGCCTATGGAAGAGCAAGAAATTGTTCCTATTTGGGATGTTGTTAGAATGATAGCTACTACAAGAATTGTTTTCCCAAAAAGTACGGTAAGACTTTCTGCTGGAAGAATGCAAATGAGTAAAGAAGGTCAGGCTTTATGTTTTATGGCGGGAGCAAGTTCTATATTTGCAGGAGACAAATTGCTTACTACTCCAAACCCAGGAGATAATGAAGATATGCAATTGTTTAACCTGTTAGGATTAACTCCTTCTGAAAAGGAAAAGGACAATACCGGAAAAGTAAAAATTAGAAAAGATACTCCATTATCAGCTGCTGAAGAGAAAATAAAATGGAGTCGCCCCGGACATGTTATTGAAAAGAACAAACAAGCTGCCGAAAAAGCTAAAGCAATAAGAAAGGCGTTAAAGTCTTAACTAACTTTCCTTTTAATTTCAATAACCTTATTGTAAATTTTTTATAAGAGACATGATTAATCATTCTATTTACATTTATAATGAGTTAAAGAAAAAAAAAGATGTAAATTCCTATCGACAACTTTCTGTTAAACATGATTTAATTGATTTTTGTTCTAATGATTATTTAGGCTTTGCTAAAGAAGCATCAATACACCTTATAAATAATAACACAGAAACTGTACAATTTGGAGCAACAGGCTCACGATTAATTTCAGGTAATTATGAATTGACCGAAGAAACAGAAACTTTTTTAGCCCACTTTTATAATACTAATGCAGCTCTAATTTTTAACTCTGGATATAATGCTAATATTGGGCTCTTTCAATGTCTGCCACAAAGAAATGACACTATTATTTATGATGAGTTTATCCACGCTTCTATAAGAGATGGAATAAGACTTAGCAATGCAACTCATTTCTCCTTTACGCATAACAATTTAGCTACATTAGAACAAAAACTAAGTAACGCCAAAGGATTAGTTTATGTGGTGGTTGAGTCGGTTTATTCTATGGATGGAGATTTTGCTCCAATTACCGAAATAGTGGCTATTTGTAAAAAATACAATGCTGCTCTAATGGTAGATGAAGCTCATGCTGTAGGTATTTTCGGAAATGGTAAAGGATTAGTGAGCGAGTTAGGTTTAGAAAATGACGTTTTTGCTCGCATTACAACTTTCGGAAAAGCTTTTGGTGTGCATGGAGCCGCAATTTTAGGTAGTAATGAGTTACGAGATTATTTAATCAATTTTTCTAGAGCTTTTATTTATACTACGGCTTTACCGCTTCATAGCATTATTTCCATAAAAAATGCACATGAGTTTTTGCTTCAAAACTTAAATAGAATTAATACATTAAAAGAGTTGATTAATTATTTCAGAAGTTTAACTTCAAACTTTGAACCTCAAACTTTAAACTCTTATAGTCCGATACAATGTATTGTTATTCCCGGCAATAATGAAGTAAAAACAATGGCAGAGAAACTACAACAAAATGGTTTTGATGTTCGTCCTATACTTTCTCCAACAGTTCCTAAGGGACAAGAACGCTTGAGAATTTGTTTGCATAGTTTTAATTCAAAAGAAGAAGTTGATAATTTAATAAATACATTAAAAATATAATTAATGAATTATTTTATAACAGGAATAGGAACCAACATAGGTAAAACAGTAGTTTCAGCTATTTTAACAGAAGCATTGGAAGCCGATTATTGGAAACCTGTACAAGCCGGAGATTTAGAAAATTCAGATACGAATAAAGTAAAAAACCTTGTTAGCAATAAAAATTCTGTTTTTCATAAAGAAGCCTATTGTTTAACTCAACCCATGTCACCACATGCTGCTGCAAAAATGGATGGTATTGAAATAAATTTAAACGAAATTAAACTACCTACAACCAACAATAAGCTAATAATTGAAGGTGCCGGAGGATTAATGGTTCCTTTGAATGATAACCAATTGATTATTAACTTAATTGAAAAAATACCTGCCGAAGTAATTTTGGTATCTCAAAACTATTTGGGAAGTATTAACCATACGTTGTTGAGTATAGAAAGCTTACAAACTCGAAACATCAACATAAAAGGAATTATTTTTAATGGCGAGGAAAATGCAGCAACCGAACAATTTATTTTGTCTCATACAAAAGTTAACTGTTTAGGAAGAATAAAACAACACGCTGTTATAAATAAAGAGGTAGTTTTGTCTTATAAAAACCATTTTCAATCACTTTTATGAGTAAGCAACATGTTGACGTAATAATAATTGGAGGTGGTGCAGCCGGTTTTTTTGCTGCCATCAATATTGCTGAACTTTATCCTCATCTTTCTGTTGCTATTCTAGAAAAAACTTCTCACTTATTAAAAAAAGTAAAAATTTCGGGTGGCGGAAGATGCAATGTAACCCACGCTTGTTTTAATCCTAAAGATCTTATTAATTTTTATCCCCGAGGAGGAAAAGAATTGTTAGGTGCTTTTTATCAGTTTCTGCCACTAAATACTATTGAATGGTTTGCATCAAAAAATATTGAACTAACAACTGAAAGTGATGGAAGAATGTTTCCTGTTTCCAACACTTCCGAAACCATTGTGAATTGCTTTTTACATCTTGCCCAAAAGCATAAAATAGCTATTATTACTGAAACCAAAGTAGAAAAGATTCTGCCCTTTACTAATGGTTTTGAAATAACTACCAACAACGGAGAGTTTACAGCAGAAAAAATTGTAGTAACCGCAGGAGGTTTTAACAAAGCAGAACAATATCAGTTTTTAACCGATTTAGGACATACCATTCAACCGCCAATTCCATCTCTTTTTACGTTTAATTTACCTCAACACCCCATTTGCGAGCTTCAGGGAATTAGTTTACCCCATGTAGCTATAAAAATTAAAGATAGTAACTACAAAGAAGAAGGCCCTTTATTAATTACCCACTGGGGAATGAGTGGTCCGGTAGTGTTAAAACTAAGTGCTTGGGCAGCCCGTTTTCTGCAAGAAAAGAACTATAACTTTACTTATTTTGTAAATTGGTTGCCCAACTTATCGGCAGAACAAATTTTAGAACAATTAACTACTTTTAAGACTACAGTTGCTACCAAAAAAGTAAGCAATGCTTTTCCTTTTGATTTTCCTAAAAAATTAGCCTTATATTTCTTGCAAAAAGCTACTATAGATGAAAACATCAATTGGGGAGATGTTTCTAAAAAACAACTTCATCTTTTAACCAACATCTTAGCTGCCGATGAATATTTTTCTAAAGGTAAAACTACTTTTAAGCAAGAATTTGTTACTTGCGGAGGCATAAAACTTAATGAAGTCAATTTCAAAACCATGGAAAGTAAACTGCACTCCAACTTATTTTTTTCGGGAGAAGTGTTAGATATTGATGCCCTTACCGGAGGTTTTAACTTCCAAGCAGCATGGACTACCGCATGGATTTCCGCTCAACATATATAAAAAAAAACTATTATTCTTTAATTAAAATTTGCAACCTCTACTCCATACTCACTTATTTATGTTAGTGAACTAATGTTATCCAGTATGCTTCAATAATTTTATACCTAAAACAAAGTAAATAAATGTTAATCTTTTCGTATTTTTGAGCAAACAAAAAATAAAAAAAATCATGAAAAAAATCACACTTATAGGCACGTTTTTATTAGGTGCTTTATGCTTTAACAATGTAAATGCTCAAGACTTGCCAAAACCAAGTTCTTCGGCAGAGGTAAAACAAAAAATTGGATTAACAGATGTTACTGTAGTTTACTCTAGACCAAATGTTAACAACCGAGAAGTTTTTGGGAAATTAGTTCCTTACAATGAAATTTGGAGAACTGGTGCTAACCTAAACACGCTTATTACTTTTTCTGATGATATAAAAGTAGAAGGAAAAGAAGTAAAAGCCGGAACTTACGCTTTATTTACCTTCCCTGGTGAAAAAGAATGGAAAGTAGTTCTTAACACAACTACCGATGCTTGGGGAACTGGAAGTTATGACGAAGCAAATGATATTTTAACAGTAACCGTTCCTGCAAAAGAAGGATGTTTCCAAGAAACCATGGCGTTTTCTTTTGAAAATGTACAAATTGAAAATGGCATGTTACAATTGGCATGGAATAAAACACTTATTCAACTAAAAATTGATGTTGATGTAAAAGCTAAAGCTTGGAAAAACATAGAAACTGCTATTGCTGAAGTTACTGATAAAAACAAAGCTAGTGTTTACAGAAACTGTGCTAAGTATTGTGCAGATAATAATATGGAATTAGATAAAGCATTAACTTGGATAAACGAATCTATTAAAACTCAAGAATACTGGTTTTCTTATTGGGTAAAAGCTGATGTATTACATGCCAAAGGCGATAACAAAGGTGCTATTGCTAGTGCAAAAAAAGCAATTGAATTAGGCGAAGCTGGTGCTAAAGAAAGTGGTAAGCCTTTTTCTTACAAAACAAGATTAGAAGACGCTATTAAAAACTACAAATAAACTTTGTATTAAATAAATTTAAAAGTTTATTCCACATACAGCTTACAAAAAGGTTATTTTTTCATAAAAATAACCTTTTTTGTTTCTAAGCACTTTCCCATCCTTATAGAATAAGTATATTTGCCACTTAAAAAAATTAAACAAATGAAACAAGCCACTATTTAACTTTAAACACACATCCCAATGATTATTGGCTTTGTGCGTTGGAAGTTTTCCCCCTTCGGGGGAGTTAGAGGGGCTTATAAATAAACACACATGAAACAACTATTTTATATAGTAACATTAAGTACATTTTTATTTGCCTGCGGAAATAACGAAGAAAGCGAAATCACATCAGATTTAATTAACAATCCTATCACAGCAGCAGATTCTGCAGGTGTTGATACAGATAATTTACCATTTTTCGAATTTGAAGAAGAAGTAAAAGACTTTGGTCAGATTACTCAGGGAGAATCTGTTAAAACTGTTTTTAAATTCAGAAATGTAGGAAAAAGTAACTTAATTATTTCATCGGCTCAAGGAAGCTGTGGCTGTACAGTACCTCAATGGCCAAAAGAACCTATTAAGCCAGGAGAAAAAGGAGAAATTGAAGTGGTTTTTAACTCAGAAGGGAAATCAGGATTACAAAACAAAACCATTACCTTAGTAGCTAATACTATTCCAAATACTAAGATTATTGCTTTAAAAGGAGAAATTTTAGCTCCATCTAAATAATATTTTTTTACATCTATAAATTATAAAAATGAACACAATTTTATTAATGGCATCTCCTGAGGGAGAACAAGGCGGAGGGTTACAAACAATATTAATGTTTGGTCTTATTTTTCTAGTATTTTATTTCTTTATGATAAGACCTCAAATGAAGAAACAAAAAGACCTTAAAAAATTTAGAGAAGCTCTACAAAAAGGTGCTAAAATTGTTACCATTGGTGGTATTCACGGAAAAATTGTTGAAGTGAAAGACGAAACAGCAATTATTGAAGTTGAAGGCGGCAACAGATTAAAAATTGAAAAAGCTGCTATAGCAAAGGAATTTTCAGCTGAAGAAATGGAGAAAAGTTAATTTTCTCCATTTTTTTATCCTAATAGTTATGAATAAATCGGTTACAAAACCCATTATTATTGGACTTACCGGTGGTATCGGTAGTGGTAAATCTACCATTGCCGAAATCTTTACTACACTAAAAATTCCTGTTTTCAATTCCGACCTCGAAGCTAAACAGCTTTACTCCCATCCAGAAGTGAAACAACAAATTATCACACTTTTTGGAAATGTTTATAACGACCAAAATCAACTCGATAAAAAAACCTTAGCCAATATTGTTTTTAATGATGAAGAAAAACTTCAACAACTCAACAGCATTATTCATCCGGCAGTAAAAAAACTTTTCGAAACTTGGGTAAGCAAAAACAACCACACTGCTATTTTAATTAAAGAAGCAGCCATATTAATAGAATCGGGTGCAGCCAAACAAGTTGATAAAATTATTGTTGTTACCGCTCCCGAAAAAGAAAGAATAAAACGAGTAATGCAACGAGATAATATTACTGAAAAAGAAGTTATCGCAAGAATGAGTAAACAACTCCCCGAAGAAAAATTAATTGCTCATGCAGATGTCATTATTAAAAATGATAATAAGCAGTTGGTAATTCCTCAGGTGTTAGAAATCCTAAAGAAACTATAACAATTAAAAAACGCATCTTAAAAATACAACCAATAAAATTGAGCACTGCTACGACTATTAAACTCTAAGGTAGGCAAAGGGAATTTCAAAAACCCGAAAGCTCCTAACAGGGTATTGGCAAATTTACTCTTAGTTTTTATACGAGTTAAATCCACATCTAACGAAAGGTAAAATTGGCGTTGTCGCTCAATCTCTCGATAAGCATTGTTATTAAATGCTCCTAACATTCCATCAGCTCCATAACCAACAGCAAAATTGATCCATTTTGGGAATTTAGTTCCTTTGCTTAAAAATGAGGCAATATTGGCACTCATCCAATAGGTTTGTCCGTTGTAATCTTTCAACATATTTTGAGCTAAATTTTCACCCAGCAAATCTGGACGTTTTTTCCAATAATCACTCTGGTGAAAAGAGTATTTAAGTAAAATACGCTGTTCTTGCCAAGCCAATTGCTGAGCTATAAAAAATCCAGATCCGACAGTATTCACAGCCACATCTCCCCACGAAAATCCCCAATCGGATGAAAAACCGTCAAAAATTTCTACGGAAGTAAGAAAAAACAAGCCTAACGTTCCACCATACCACACCGATTTTTTCTCACTCACTCCACTCCATTTCAACGCTTCATAACCAGCAAAACCAACATAATAAGCAGTAACTCCATGACCGATTTTATCCATTTGGAGCCACTCGTCATTGTCATTAAAAAAATGAAACGAAGAACTCGGAACATCTTTATACCAAAGCGTATAAAGTCCTGTCATTGTAGCAGTATAACCAACACTTTCTGCTACAATAACCGTTTTTAATCTTTTAGTATTAATAGTATCGTGCTGAGCAAACAGTTGACTGCTTACTGAAAATGCTATCGTTAATATGAAAAGTTGATTTTTTATAATGATTATTGTTTATTACCACCTCCCAAAAGCCCCCTAAATCCCCCGAAGGGGGACTTTCCCATCACGCAAAGCAATTGTTATTCGTTAATTGTTAATTTTTTCAAATTCAAATTCTTTGCGATGAGCTTCACTCAACGCTATTAAATCTCGCTCCTTCGGAGCTTTGTAGTTTATAGTTACAAAATTTCTAATTTCTAATTTCTAATCTCTAATCTCCAATTTCTAATTATTAATCACTTTCACTCCACCACTTTAAAAGCTGTTCTTCTGTTTTCCGCTCTTCCTTCTTCTGTATCGTTGTCAGCAATTGGAGAAGTATCTCCGTAGCCTTTAGTTAGCAATCTAGTTGCATCAATTCCATTGCTTACCAGATAGTCTTTTACTGCTTTAGCTCTGTTGTCTGATAAAAGTTGATTGTCTTTTTTATTCCCAACATTATCGGTATGTCCACCCAACTCAATTTTTAAGTTCGCGTTCTCATCTAAGAAAGTCACTAATTTATTTAACTCTGCTTTAGATGTTGGTTTTAAATCGAATTTAGCTGTTTCAAAAAATACATTTTTCAATACCACCTCTTTTCCTGCCTCAATTCTACTTAATGGAACGTCTTTTTTAAACGGTTCGTAAGATGTTCCGTGAGTTAATTTAAAATTCTCTGAATAAAACAAATAGCCTTTTCTGGAAACATTTAATGCATATTCTTTATTAGGTGGTAATGAAACTAAGTACTTACCTGTTGTTCCATCCGAAAATGAAGTTACAACAACATTACCTGTTTCAACATCTATTAACTCGAATTTTGCGGCCAATTTATCATTATTAGTTTCATCATAAACCATACCCGATAAATAAGTAACTTCTTCGGCTCTGGCATGTTCTGGCAGTTCAAATTGATATAAATCTAAACTTCCCAAACCACCTTCTCTATCGGAAGCAAAATAAGCTGTTTTACCATCAGCACTAACTAACAAGCTGTTTTCATCATTATGTGTATTGATGGGATAGCCTAAATTTACGGGAGTTGTCCACTCTCCATTTTCATCTTTGGTAGATTTATAAATATCTAATCCTCCCATGCCTGGGTGTCCGTTAGAAGAAAAATATAAGGTTTTACCATCAGGATGAATAAACACCGATTCTTCTGTTGCCGCAGTATTAATAACCTTACTTAATGGTGCTGGCTTAGACCATGAACCATCTGCTTGGATTTCAGTCATGTAAATATCTTGTTGGCGGTCTTGACCTCTTCCAAAACCTCTTATAAAATATAGGGTTTTACCATCAGAAGAAAAAGAAGGTTGAGTTTCCCAATTTCTGGAATTTACCGGTTCTCCTAAGTTTCTTGGAAAGCTCCAATCGTTCCCTGATTTAAATGAATAGAATAAATCGCAACTTCCAAAGCCATTTTTACCTTTGCCGTAACCTTCATAAGGGTCGGCACAAATAGTAAAAATTAAAAAATTTCCGTTTGCCGATAAGGTTGGAGCACCTTCATTGTTATAACTATTTACACCTTTTACATTAATGCTTTTTTTCCAATTATGCCCATCAAAATAACTTACGAAAAAATCTTCATTAAATCCTGTTGGTGTACTTGGGTCGTTTAATCTTCTGGTATAAAGTAAGGTTTTTCCATCTGCCGAAAGAGCCGGGAAATATTCAGGAAGTTCGGAATTTACACCTTTCCCCATGTTTTTAGGTTCAAAAGGAACAGGGTTTTTCAATGCTTCAATAGCGAACTCACAATCTCTTAAACCATCATTAGCTAGGTGTTTCATCATTAATGGAGCATCGGTAAATTTAAAATAATTAGTAAAATGTTTTTTAGCCTCTTCATATTTTCCAACTTTTAAAAGTAAGGCTCCTAATGAAGCATGGGCTTCAGGAAATAAATCATACTTGGCTTCAATAGATTTGGTGTAATAAACAATGGCTTGCTCGTAGTTAGCTTTTTCGGTGTAAACATAAGCCAACAGCAATGCAGCTTCTGCAAAATTAGGGTCTTTCTCTAAAGCTAATAAAAACTTCACTTCCGCTAAATCATTATTACGGGAATCATATAAGCCTTTACCTTCATTATATAATTTAACTGCCTTTTTATTATCGGAGCTAAGTGTTGGTTGTGCTACCGTACAATTAATTAAAAAAAGTACACTTACTATCGATAAAATTATTTTTGTGGTGATGTTCATTCGTTATAAGTTAATTGTTTTTATCTCGCAAAGACGCAGAGACGCAAAATTATTTTCTAAATTTCAAATTCATTGCGATGACTTATAGTCATCTCTTTATTAATTACGCTCCTTCGGAGCTTTGTTGTTAATTATTGAAGTTCAATTTGTATTGGCATTGTATATGTCGATTCTATAGGATTCCCGTTTTTATATGCTGGTTTCCAATCAGGCATTTGTTTAAATATTTCAATTATTTTTTCATCAATTAATTTACTTATACTTTTTAAAACCACAAAATCTTTCAACTTACCCGATTTTTGAACAGTAAACTTTAAAAACATTTTTGTTTTTATACTCCCTTCAAAATCATCATTTTCAACCACAAGTCTCTCCAGTATAAATTTATACAATTCTTGTTTTCCTCCCGGAAATTCAGCTACAATACTATTTTTCAAACTATCTTTTGTCTGAAGATAAACACTATCAGAATTTACACCATACGTTTCAACTACAACAAGTTGAAACGACAAAATGAACATTACTAATTTTAATATTTTATTAATTCTCATCATTATATAGCTACAAAAACACACCCCTGCCCCCTCTCAAGAGGGGAATCCAACACACATTTCCAGCTTACGTCTAATCTCTAATTTCAAATTTCAAATCTCCAATCCTCATCACGCTATCCTACTCCAATTCGTTTTTTCTTTTACTAACGCTGCTAAAGTAGTTCGCAAACGTACGTTTTTTTCCAATTGTAAATTAATATCTTCTTTCAACACATCTACTGCTACATTTCTGGCTGCTTTTAAAATAAGGTTATCTTTAGCTAAATCAGCAATTTTCAAATTCAGCAAGCCACTTTGTTGCGTTCCTTGTATATCGCCTGGACCTCTTAACCTTAAATCTACCTCTGCAATTTCGAAGCCATCATTAGTCCCTACCATAGTTTGCATTCTTAAACGAGCATCGCTACTCAATTTATTACCTGTCATTAATATACAATACGACTGCTCTGCTCCTCTTCCAACCCTGCCTCTAAGTTGGTGCAATTGCGACAACCCAAAACGCTCGGCACTTTCTATTACCATTACTGAAGCATTTGGCACATTTACACCTACTTCAATAACAGTTGTAGCTACCATAATTTGAGTTTCTCCTCTTACAAAACGTTGCATTTCAAAATCTTTGTCATCAGGCTTCATTTGTCCGTGAACAATAGAAAGCTGGTACTTAGGTTTTGGAAATTGTCTGGATAAACTTTCATAACCATCCATCAAATCTTTATAATCCATTTTTTGAGATTCCTGAATTAACGGATAAACAACATAAATTTGTCTGCCTTTCTCAATCTCTTTCTCCATAAAACCAAAAAGTTTTAAGCGAGAAGAATCATACTGATGAATGGTTTTAATTTCTTTTCTGCCCGGAGGAAGTTCGTCAATTACAGAAACATCCAAATCGCCATAAAGTGTCATGGCTAAGGTTCTGGGAATTGGAGTGGCTGTCATCACTAACACATGAGGAGCTGCCACATTGTTTTTCTTCCACAATTTGGCTCTTTGCTCTACACCAAAGCGATGTTGCTCATCTACAATAGCCAACCCTAATTGTTTAAATAGTACTTTATCCTCTAAAATAGCATGTGTGCCTATTAATATATGTAACGAACCGTTTTCTAGTTTCTCATGAATTTCTTTACGTTCGGCAGTTTTTACAGAACCTGTAAGTAAGGCAATTTCTATGGGTAAACCTTCAATTAATTCTTTTACTCCTGCAAAATGCTGTTGAGCCAAAATTTCTGTTGGCGCTAACAAACAAGCTTGAAAACCATTGTCTAACGCCAACAACATCGTCATTAAAGCCACTATGGTTTTTCCGCTTCCTACATCCCCTTGCAATAAGCGATTCATGTGATGTCCGGAACCTAAATCTTTTCTTATTTCTTTAATTACTTTCTTTTGAGCATTAGTCAGCTCAAACGTTAATTTTTCATTGTAAAAAGTATTAAACAGCTCCCCTACTTCATTAAAAACAAAGCCTTTCATTTGAATAGTATTTACCGCTTTTTGTCGCAATAAACGCAATTGAAGAAAAAACAATTCTTCAAATTTTAAACGATAAATAGCTTTTTTCAATAATGCTTCATCCTTTGGAGCATGAACATTAACTAACGCTTCTTCTCTTGATATAAATTTTAAGTTTTGAAGTAACTCGTTCGATAAAGTTTCGGGAATGTTTTTATTTATTTGAGCGACTAAGTTTTTTTGCAGCTTAAAAATTCCTTTAGAGTTCAATCCTTTAGCAGAAAGTGCTTCAGTAGTAGAATAAACTGCTTCCATAGCAATTTCGTTGGTAGGTAACGCTTGAGTAACTTCATCCATTTCTGGATGGGTAATGTTATACCTGCCTTTAAATAATGTTGGCTTACCATAAACAATGTATTGCTGACCAATTTGAACAGAACTTTGCAACCATTTAATTCCTTTAAACCAAACTAATTCAATCTCTCCGGTTTCATCTTTAAAAATAGCAGTCATTCTTTTGGCACGCCTTTCTCCAACAACATTTTTAGTAATAATTTTTCCTTTAAGTTGGATGTAGGTTTGGTCGGATGAAATCTCTGAAATGGTATATATTTTAGATTTATCTACGTACCTAAAAGGAAAATACTCCAATAAGTGTTTGTAGGTATAAATACCCAATTCTTTTTTGAGCAGCTCGCCTCTTTGTGGCCCAACTCCTTTTAAATATTCTATTTTGGTATCTAAAAACACTTGCTAAAACTGTATCAAACAAAAGTACAATTTTAATGTGAAATGAATGGCTTGAATTTAACCGCAAAGAAGCTAAGTTTTATGCATAGCACATAAAATCTCTCGCAAAGATGCGAAGACGCTGTTGAGTTAAAAAGTTTTTAATTTATTAAATCCCAAGTATGGACGTTAGAGGTAGTGGAGGAAATCACTTTTATTGATTTAAAACACTAATTTCTATACGTTTATCTGGCAAATTCACTATTGTAACCTTAGATGTTGAACCCCAAGAAATACAAGAAATCCTTTCATCTATAATCCCATTTCTTATAAAATATTTTTTTATAATCTCTGATTGTAGGGATGTAATTTCTTTTCCATTATACTTCTTGTTTTTATTAGTATGAAGGTTAAAATAGACATAACAATCTTCATTATTATTTAAAATTGTTAGTATAGGGTTCAATAATGAATTAAATTCTACCGTTTTGGTCGTGTCATCAAGCTCAAAAAGCAAGTCGCTTTTAATATAAAATGAAGTGTCGCAAATACTAGTTTCCATAGAGGTATTTTGTGTGTATTCAGAATAGTCAATCTTTAAACTATCTAAAATACTTACATAATTGTCAATTTTAATATTGTTAGAATCAATTGCAAACATTGTTACAAAATCTACAAATATAAAAATATGATAATCAAATTGTTTATAACATTCTTTAAATTTTTCTCTAAATCGCTTAGTAAATTTAATTTCAGAAAACTCTAGAAAATTTCCTATAGAAATATATTTTTCATTTCCATTAGCAACATAAGTGAATGATATTAATTCCCAATCATTTCTGGATGTGTAGTAGTCATCCTTCATATAAAGAATATCATCTAAGTTTTTCTTACGCCTATCATAAGGTTCTTTAGAAAAACCTATAGAAAAACAATTAAAACCTCTTCTTTCATTTTTTGGTAATTGAGTATAAAACTCAATAATATATTTTTGATTTTTAATTAGTGGATATTGTAATTTCGAACAGAAATAAGATCGGACTAGTTTATCAGATTCTAACTTTGCTTTATTATATCCAAGATATAATTTTAGATATTTTTCACCATCAAAAGGAATAGGTCTGCTACATTTAGGAGGGAATTTATGCTTCCATTCTCCTTCATAAAAACTATTTGGTCCATATTCTACATCCCAATATTTTGGAAATGCTGCACCTTTTTTATTTATACGAACCTCTTCAAATGAACTGTTTCTAATCAAGTTTTGACAATAAGTGAACTTACTAATCAATAACAATAAGATTATAGAGATTATTTTTACTATCATAATTATACTTTCTATCGAATACCAACTCTTTTAATTATATTTTTCGTATAGCAATAATGGTTTTGTTGATTTTCATGTTCTTCAAAGGTAGAAAATAAAAAAGCCTAATGTTATTGTTAAAGGTCAATAATTATTAACAAGCTATGGAACAATCACGTTAGTAGGCTTGCGTAAAAAAAACTAACCTTTAAAACGGTTGGAAAAGACTTGTAACTACGGCATGATATTTGCTATCTTTACAGCAATAAAAAATAATTTCAACCATCTAAAATTATAACATTATGAAGAATTTAAAAATGATATTAGCCGCAACGTTAATAGTTGCAGGAGCTACAATGGTAAACGCACAAGATGCTAAAAAGAAAGACTGCGACCATGACCACAAAGCACATGCTAGTCATTATGAAAAAGGTGAACATGTAGAAAAAATGAAAGCCGAATTAGAGTTAACCGATGAGCAAGTAGCAAAAATTAAAGAAATTCACGCTAAAAGAGCTGAAGAAAAGAAAGCTTTAAAAGATAAAATGCACGAATTGCATAAAGCTGAAAAAGAAGAAATAAAAGAAGTTTTAACAGAAGAGCAAGTAGAAAAAATGAAAGCAATGCACCATGATAAAGTTGAGTATAAACACAAAGGAAAAAAGGCGCCTACTGCTCAACCTATAAAAAAACAACCCTTAGAAAAAGAATAAATTAACTTTAAAGATTACTGAAAAAGCTACCACAAAAATGGTAGCTTTTTTTGTTTATTAGGCGTACTTTTGCACCTCAAAAAAAATTAAGCTTTATGATAACTGTTCAGAATGTTTCATTACAATACGGAAAAAGAGTGCTATTTGATGATGTAAATATTAAATTTACTGATGGAAATTGCTATGGTGTTATTGGTGCTAATGGAGCTGGAAAATCAACTTTCTTAAAAATTTTATCGGGAGAAATTTCGCCTAATTCAGGTTCAATTTCTTTAGATAAAGGAAAAAGAATGGCTGTTTTAAGTCAGGACCACTCTAAATACAATAATGAAACAGCGTTGAATACCGTTTTAATGGGACACGAAAAGCTTTGGAAAGTGATACAGGAAAAAGATGCTATTTATGCTAAACCTGATTTTTCTGATGCTGACGGAATTAAAGCTTCCGAATTAGAAGCAGAATTTGCTGAAATGGATGGATGGAATGCTGAGGCTGATGCTGCATCAATGTTAAGCGATTTAGGAATTAGTGAAGACAAGCATTATTTAACCTTAGATGAACTTAGCGGAAATGAAAAAGTTAGAATTTTATTAGCTCAAGCTCTTTTTGGTAATCCAGATGTATTAATTTTAGATGAGCCTACCAACGATTTGGATATCCTTACCATTAATTGGTTAGAAGATTTCTTACTGGAATTTAAAAATACAGTAATTGTGGTATCTCACGACAGACACTTTTTAGATACCGTTTGTACTCAAATTGTAGATATTGATTTCAGTAAAATTAATTTATTCAGCGGAAATTATACTTTTTGGTATCAAGCTAGTCAGTTAGCATTACGCCAGAAACAATCTGCTAACAAAAAAGCGGATGAAAAGAAAAAAGAATTACAAGACTTTATTGCTCGTTTTAGTGCCAACGCATCTAAATCTAAACAAGCAACTGGCAGAAAAAAAATGTTAGAGAAAATTAATTTTGAAGACATTAAACCTTCCACAAGAAGGTATCCTGCAATTATCTTTAATCAACAAAGAGATGCAGGAGACCAAATTCTACACATTGAACATTTAAGCAAAAACGGTTTGTTTAAAGATTTAAACTTAAATGTAAGAAGAGGAGATAAAATCGCTTTTGTTAGCAAAAACTCTATGGCTACAACAGCTTTGTTTGAAATTTTAGAAAACAACCAAAAAGCCGATGAAGGTAAATTTACTTTCGGGCAAACCATTACTACAGCTTATTTACCTAATGAAAATGCTCATTTTTTTGATGGTAGCGACAATCTAATTGATTGGCTACGTCAGTTCTCTGAGGAAAAAGATGAGGTTTACATTAGAGGTTTTTTAGGTAAAATGTTGTTTTCTGGTGAAGAAGTTTTTAAAAAATCTGATGTGCTTTCAGGTGGAGAAAAAGTGAGGTGCATGCTTTCTAGAATGATGTTGGCAGAAGGAAATGTTTTATTGATGGATGAGCCTACTAACCACTTAGATTTGGAATCTATTACTGCTTTAAACAATTCTTTAATTGATTTTAAAGGAACTATCTTGTTTACTTCTCATGATCACGAGTTTGTTCAAACCATTGCCAATAGAATTGTAGAGCTTACACCAAACGGTTGTATAGATAAAGAAATGACTTTTGATGAATATTTGGAAAGCGAAAAAGTTAAACAGCAAAAAGATCAGTTGTATGCGTAACGAGAAGTTGAAGGTTTGAGGTTTGAGGTTTGAAGTTAGCAGCAAACAACTAAACTCATAAACCTTATAAACCTTATAAACTCTTAAACTAAATATCAGTATTGCTCTTTCTCGTTAGGAAAATCTTGAGATTTAACATCTTTAATGTAAGCTTCTACAGAACCTTTTATTTCTTCGTATAAGTTGTTATAACGTCTTAAAAACCTAGGACTAAATTCATGGGTTATTCCCAACATATCATGTAATACAAGCACTTGTCCATCTACTCCATTCCCAGCTCCTATACCAATAATTGGAATTTTAACTTCTTGAGCTACTTTAGTAGCCAAATGAGCAGGAATTTTCTCTAAAACAATAGCAAAACAACCTGCTTCTTCAAGCAATTTAGCATCTTCAATCAATTTGTTAGCTTCTTCTTCTTCCTTTGCTCTAACAATGTAAGTCCCAAATTTATAAATAGATTGGGGAGTTAATCCTAAATGTCCCATTACAGGTATTCCAGCAGAAAGAATTCTTTCAATAGATTCTAAAATTTCTTTACCACCTTCCATTTTTACCGCATGGGCTCCCGACTCTTTCATTATTTTAATGGCAGAAGAAAGTGCCTCTTTTGAGTTTCCTTGATAAGAACCAAAGGGCATATCTACCACCACCAATGCTCTTTTTACCGCTCTAATTACAGAAGAAGCATGGTATATCATTTGGTCTAAGGTAATTGGAAGCGTAGTTTCATGTCCTGCCATTACATTAGAAGCAGAATCTCCAACTAGAATAACATCAATACCCGCAGTATCAATAATTTTTGCTAATGAAAAATCATAGCCCGTAAGCATGCTTATTTTTTCATTGTTATGCTTCATCTCTTGGAGAATGTGCGTGGTGACCCTTTTTACATCATTAGAATGTATAGACATGTTGTAATATTTAAAAATTAAATAACAAAGCTACAAATATCGTTTCGTTTAATGGAAAAATCCTACATTTGTTATTTAAATTAAAATAACCTATGAAAAAAATATTTTACACTCCACTATTAATAGTCTTCATCTTTACACTTTTTTCATGCGAAACAAAAGTTGACCTTAATGCAGAATTCAAAGATATAACTGTTGTTTACGGATTAATTAATCCAAGTGATAGTGTTCACTATGTAAAAATTAACAAAGTATTTTTACCTGAAGATGGCGTTAATGCTAATACCCTTGCTGCTAATCAAGCAAACTTTAATTATGCCGCAGATGAGTTAACTGTAACTGTTGATGAATATAGAGGAGATAATGGAAATTTTGTTGCTAGTTATTCCTTATTAAGAACAGAAAATGAAATTCCTAAAGATGAAGGAGTTTTTGATAATTCCGTAAATGTATTATATAAATTTACAGCACCAACAATCAATAGAAATAATATTTATCAACTTAAAATTTATAACTCTAAGTTAGATAAAGAAATTACTTCTGAAACGCTTATTGTTGGAAATAGTTCTGTTACATCCCCTACTCTAAGCCAGAAAATGGCATTTTGGATAGGTGGCACTAATAATGGAGGTTTTGCTAATAGATCTATTAGTTTTAACACAGGTAAAAATGTTGGACGAATAGATGCTAAATTGATTTTTAATTACACTAATTATTTTGTTGCATCAAGCGGAATCCCTCCTCAACCTCAACAAGTTGTTATGAGAATGGGGGAATTAAAAACAACTAACTCAGTTGATGGTAATGAATTACTAGAATGGACAATGGAAGGTGCAACATTTTTTGATAATATTGCCGCTTCTGTTCCGACTACATTACCCAATTTATCTCATAGAGAAATAGGAAATGTTGATTTACAATTTGTAATAGCTGGAACTGAATTAAATGTTTACATGGAAGTTACTGAACCTTCTAACACTGTGAATCAAGACAAACCAAATTATACCAATGTTGAAAATGGCTTAGGAATATTTTCTTCTAGAGAAACTTTAAACTGGATATCAACAGTAGATCCAAATACAGGCAATTTAAACATAACCGCTCCTACTATAGAAAAACTTTCTGTAATGGGACTCAGTTTTTGTTTTGGAAATAGCGTTACTTCAAATTTTATGTGTCCGCAATAAAAAAAAGATATAAAAACACTTTAAAAGCTACTCAAATGAGTGGCTTTTTTTTTATGAAATCATAACAATTTCTCATTGGTTCACTCCCCTATTTTAAGTATCTTTGTTAGTTAAGATAACATGCATATTTTATGTCAACAAAAAAAGAAATACTAACCCTTGATGAAATTAAATTATTAGTCAATACTTTTTATGATAAAGTTCGTGAGGATGACTTACTAAAAAATATTTTTAATAATGTTATTCAAGATAAATGGCCTATACACTTAGAAAAAATGTATAGATTTTGGCAAACAGTACTTTTAGAGGAACATACTTATAGTGGCAGTCCGTTTGCACCACATGCTAATTTACCTGTTAATAAAACTCATTTTAATAGATGGCTACTCTTATTTAATGCAACCATAGATGAATTATTTACTGGCGAAAAAGCAGATGAAGCCAAATGGAGAGCCAATAAAATGGCTGAAATATTTCAACTCAAAATTGATTTTTATAATAAAAACGCTGCAAAACCTTTAAACTAATTTATGGGGAAATTAAAACCTTTAAAAAGACACAAAAGTATAGTTCCGCTTAGTAAAGACCATCATCAAGCGTTATTGCTTTGTTGGAAAATTAGAACTGGCTTTAAGAAAAATATAGCCCCGCAACGCATAAAATCTTATAGCGATTGGTTTTGGGAAAACCATATTCAGCCCCATTTTGAAATTGAAGAAAATTATGTTTTTCCTGTATTAGGAAATGAACATGATTTAATAAAAAAAGCACTTACTGAACACCTCAGCTTAAAAAAATTGTTTGAGGCTAAAACTAACATTAACAAAAACCTTAGTTTAATTGAAGAAGAACTTGAAAACCATGTACGTTTTGAAGAGCGAATTTTATTTGGAGAAATCCAAAAAATTGCTACAGATGAAGAATTAAAAAACATCGAAATTCATCACCAAGGTAACTTTTGTGATGATTGGGAAGACGAGTTTTGGAAATAATTTTTTGTTAATAAAAATCAACCCCACCACTTGTTAAAACACAAAAGTTTCTTATACTTTGTAAGCTAAAAAAAAGAAGAAATGATGCACC
>JAVVER010000050.1:0-22361 GCA_032251145.1 Vicingaceae bacterium
TTCGCTGCTATAATTTTAAATTTAATTTTACGTATGAAGAAAATTTTAATATCAACAGCCCTGTGTTTAGCTGTAATTTCAGGAGCTAACGCTCAGGCAAACAAAATTAAATTTGAGCAATTTAAGCTAGATAATGGCTTAAATGTAATTTTACATCAAGACAAATCAACACCAATTGTAGCAGTTACTGTTTTGTATCATGTAGGCTCTAAAAATGAAGATCCAAGCAGAACAGGTTTTGCTCACTTCTTTGAGCATTTATTGTTTGAAGGTTCTGAAAACATTGGCAGAGGAGAATACATGAAAATGGTAAGTTCTAACGGAGGTATTTTAAATGCTAATACTTCTTTTGATAGAACTTTTTACTTCGAAATTTTACCTTCTAACCAATTAGAATTGGGTTTATGGATGGAAGCAGAAAGAATGTTACACGCTAAAATTGATGAAACAGGTGTGGAAACACAAAGAGAAGTAGTAAAAGAAGAGTACAGACAATCTTTTGAAAACAGACCTTATGGTTCTTTTTTAATGGAAATGTTTGGAAGAGCTTTTGAAGAACATCCTTACCAATGGGTGCCAATAGGTTCGTTAGAGCATTTAAATCAAGCAAAAATTGAAGAGTTTAGAGATTTTTACAAAATGTGGTATGTGCCTAACAATGCAACCTTATCTATTGCTGGAGATTTTGATGTTAAACAAGCAAAAAAGTGGATAAACAAATATTTTGCTGGTATTCCTAAAGGAACAAAAGAAATTGTTAGACCAACAGTGGTAGAGCCAATTAAAAATAAAGAAATTAGAGATACTGTTTATGATAATATTCAGTTACCAGCAGTAATGATGGGCTACCATACACCTGCTCAGGGAACACCAGATGCTTATGCAGTAGAAATGTTGGCTCAAATTCTTTCTCAGGGAAATAGTTCTAGAATGCAAAAAAGCATAGTTGATGAGCAACAAAAAGCCTTATTTGTAGGTGCTTTTCCTTTCCCAACTGAAGACCCAGGATTATCATTAATGTTTGGAATAGCTAATATGGGAGTGGCTGTTAATGATTTAGAAGAAGCTATTAATATAGAAATTGAAAAAGTGCAGAATGAATTAATTTCTGAAGAAGAATTCCAAAAAATGAAAAACCAAATTGAAAGCGATATGGTTTCTAAAAATGCAAAAGTGGAAGGAATTGCTGAAAATTTAGCTAACTATCATGTATATTATGGCGATGCCAACTTAATCAATACAGAAATTGACAGATACATGAAAGTAACTCGCGAAGATTTAAAACGTGTGGCTAACAAATATTTCAGAAAAGATAATAGAGTGGTTTTACATTATTTACCTAAAGAAAAATAATTAATAGCTAAAATCATTAATTAATCAAAAAATTAAAAAAAGAAAGAAATGAAAAAATTAAGCATATATATATTATCATTAACAATGATTACCGGTGCTTTTGCACAGAAATTAGACAGAAGCAAAGTGCCTGCTCCTGCTCCTGCACCAAAAATTAATTTAAGTCAACCAGCAACATTTACGTTACCAAACGGATTAAAAGTATTTGTGGTTGAAAATCACAAATTGCCTAAAGTGGCTTTTTCATTAAGCTTAGATGTTGACCCTGTTTTAGAAGGTGACATGAAAGGCTATGTTGATATTACCGGACAGTTATTAGAAAGAGGAACAACCAACAGGACCAAGCAACAATTAGATGAAGAAATCGATTTTATTGGTGCTACATTAAGCACTTCTGCAAAAGGTGTTTATGCTTCATCACTAAAAAAACATCAAGCTAAAATTTTAGAAATTCTTTCTGATGTGGTGTTAAATTCAGATTTTAAACAAGAAGAATTAGATAAACTAAAAAAGCAAACCATTTCAGGAATAGAATCATCTAAAGATGATCCGGATGCTATTGCAGCAAATGTTAGATCAGTATTGGTTTACGGTAAAAAACATCCTTACGGAGAAATTACTACAGAAGAAACAGTTGAAAATGTTACCTTAGAAGCTTGTAAAAACTATTACAAAACGTATTTCAGACCAAATGTTTCTTATTTAGCAGTTGTTGGAGATGTAAGTGTAAAAGAAATTCAACCATTAATTGAAAAGTATTTTGCTGCATGGGAAAAAGCTGATGTGCCAGTAAATAAATACAAAATGCCTACATCACCAAAACAAACAGAAGTAGCTTTTGTTCATAAAGAAGGAGCTTCTCAGTCGGTAATTAACATTACTTATCCGGTAAACCTTAAAAAGAGTAACCCAGATGTTGTTAAAACAAGAATTCTTAATTCTATTTTAGGAGGAAGTGCTACAGCAAGATTATTTATGAACTTAAGAGAGAAACACGGTTACACTTATGGAGCTTATTCTACGCTAAGTGCAGATGAATTAGTAGGTTATTTTAATGCTAATGCTAAAGTGAGAAATGATGTTACTGATAGTGCTTTAACTCAGTTTATGGTAGAGTTAAATAGAATTGCTGATGAAAAAGTTGCTGCTGATGAATTGCAAGGAATGAAAAACTATGCATCAGGAATTTTTGCATACACTTTACAAGACCCACAAACTATTGCTCGTTTTGCCATAGAAACTGAAAAATATAAATTACCTGCAGATTATTATGCTACTTATATGGAGCAAATTGCAGCGGTAACTATTGATGATGTTAAAGAAATGGCAGAGAAATATATCACTCCAAATAATGCTATTATTTTAGTAGTTGGAAACAAAAAAATTGCTGATAAACTTGCTGAGTTTGATGCTGACCAAAAAATTAGTTATTATGATATTTATGGAAATGATTATGTTGAAGCATTAAAACCTGCACCGGAGGGTGTAACTGCAGAAACCGTTATGAATAAATACATAGAAGCAAAATATGGAGTAGCTAAAGGTAAAGCGTTAGACAAAAAATTAAAGAAAATTAAAGATATAACCGTAAGAATGGATGCTACTATTCAAGGACAATCTATTAATGTTACTCGCTACCAAAAAGCACCAAATAAGTTTGCCAATGCAATTACTATGGGAACTATGGTAATTCAAAAACAAACCTTTAATGGAACGACAGGAAAATCTTCTGGTATGCAAGGAAATGAAGATATTACTGGAGATGATTTAGAAGATTTAAAACTAAGTTCTATAATGTTTTTAGATGCAAAATATACCGACCATGGAATTACTTATGAATTATTAGGTATAGAACCAATTAATGGCGAAGATGCTTATAAAATGGTTCAAACAAAACCAAATGGAGATACAGAAACAGAATGGTTTAATGTAGCTTCTGGTTTAAAAGTGAAATCGATGTCTGTTCAAGAAAATGACAAAATGCCTGAACCAATTACAGTTATATCAGAACTTTCTGACTATAAAGAAGTGAACGGAATTATGTTTGCCCATAAAACCAAACAAGCTTTTGGTCCACAAACCTTAGACATGACGGTAACGGCAATTGAAATAAACACTAAATTAGGTGACGAAGTATTTGAATAATAAATAGTTAATATAAAATATTCCTCGGGTTTTTCCCGAGGTTTCCGCTTTACCTCTCCTTATGGAGAGGTCGAAACTACCAAAAGTAGTTTCGGGTGAGGCAAAAAAAGAAATTATTTTTTTAACGTCAAATAGTTTAAAAATTCCCATAATTTTATGGGAATTTTTTATGCTTGTTAAATTAAATTTAATGCGAATTACAAGAAGAAGGGTTGTAGGGCTTTTTATTATAAGTATAGTTGCTTTAGTGTTATTGGTAACCTTTAGTAATGTGGTAATTATTAATTCTACAAAAGCTGCTATTCATAATCAGATAGAAGGTTTTCCTGAGGATTACCCTGTAGCCTTATTGCTTGGTACAAGTGAATACACCATTAAAGGAAGAACAAATTTGTTCTTTAAATACCGCATTGAAGCTGCTGCAGCACTTTATCACAATAAAAAAGTAAAACACATTATAGTTAGTGGCGATAATAGTTTGCTGGAATACAACGAACCACGACAAATGTTTAAAGCCCTGTTGAAATTAGGTGTGCCAGATAGTGCTATTACCTTAGATTTTGCAGGTTTTAGAACTTTAGATTCTGTAGTTAGATGCAAAGAAGTTTTTGGACAAAATAATTTTGTCATCATCTCCCAGCGTTTTCATGTGGAAAGAGCTTTATTTATTGCCAATAAATTTAATATTAATGCCATTGCCTATGCTGCACAAAATCCACCCGAAAAATATGCTTTTAAAACTCAACTGAGAGAGTATTTGGCTAAAACACTTGCGGTAATAGATGTATATATTCTTAACACCCAACCTAAGTTTTTAGGAGAAAAAGAAAATGTTTCTTTTTAATATCTCAACACAAAATTTTCTTTACTCAAGTCTGTGTTAAACAACACCATTCCAAAAACAAATACATCAATGGTGGTAGTAACTTTAGGATGTTTTTTTATTTCTTCCCAAGCAGCTTTCATTTCATCCGACCAATAAATATCATCGAAAATAAAAACACTTTTAACGGAAGCCTTTTCTACACACTTATTGAAATAGGAGAGCGTAGCAGCTTTTGTGTGGTTGCCATCAAAATAGACAAAATCTAACGTTTCATGTTGAGAAATGATTGTTGGCAAAGCATTTTCAAAACTATCATTATAAATTTTAATGTTGTTGTAGCCAATTTTCTTAAAATTTACCTTAGCAATTTTGGTAATATTAGGACAACCCTCTATAGTATGCACGGTACATTTTGAGTTGTGAGCAGCCAAATACATGGTGCTAATTCCAACCGATGTGCCTATCTCTATAATGGATGATGGTTTAAATCTATTAGCTAATCGAAATAATAATTGTCCGTATTTTGGTGGTTTAGAAGAAAATTTTGTGATGTTTGCAATCCTTCTTTCTGTTGATGAATGAACTTTTGAACCCGCTCCCAAATCAGTTACGTTAATTTTTTGTTTACTCAGCAATAACATTGCTCTGATAGATTCTATATCATCAAAACAATAATATTTTTGATCATCTTTAATAATCTGTGTGTAAAGCTCAAAAACAAAAGGAGACTGAATACCATGCTCATTCTTAGATTTTAAGAGAAAGCCAAGATAGTTAAAAAGCAACTTCAGTTTGTTCATGCTTCAAAATTATACAATATCTATTGCTAACAATAGTTTTGAGTAAGAAAATATGGTTTTGTGATTAGAGATTGGAAATTAGAAATTAGAAATTAGAAATTAGAAATTAGAAATTAGAAATTAGAAATTTTTCAACTACAAACTACAAAGCTACGAAGGAGCGAAATTTAAAAGAGGTGACTGTAGGTCATCGCACAAAGTTAGAATATCTAATAATATAAGGTTTGATGTTTGAAGACTGCAAACTGAAGACTGAACAATTAACAATATTTGCGTCCTTGCGTCTTTGCGAGAGAATAAAATGTGAGCATAAAATAGTAGAGCGATTAAAAATAAATTCATAGATTTGAACATCAAACTTCAAACATCAAATATGAACATCGCAATAATAGGCTACGGCAAAATGGGACAAGTAATTGAAAGAATTGCTTTAGAAAGAGGACATCAGGTAACATTAAAAATTACGGTGGATAATGCAACAGATTTAAACCCTGCAAATTTAAAAGATGTAGATGTAGCTATTGAGTTTACTACTCCTGAAAATGCGGTAAAATCTATTTCTACTTGTTTGGAAAATAATGTGCCTATTGTGGTTGGAACGACAGGTTGGTATCATCAATTTGATGCCGTAAAACAAAAATGCTCTCAACACCAAGGGACATTATTATACGCTACCAATTGTAGTGTGGGCGTTAATTTGTTTTTTAAATTGAATGAGCAGTTAGCAAAACTGATGAATAATCACCCAGATTATGAAGTGAAAATGGATGAAGTACACCATACTCAAAAATTAGACATTCCTAGTGGCACAGCAATTACCTTGGCGGAAGGCATTATTACTAATTTGGATGCTAAAACAAAGTGGGGAATACAACCATCAGCAGATAAAAGCGAGTTGTTTATTGAAGCTCACAGAATTGAAAATGTTCCAGGAACCCATCAAGTAACGTATTCCTCTGCCATAGATGATATTGAAATAAAACATACTGCTCACAACAGAGAAGGTTTTGCTCAAGGGGCAGTAATAGCGGCTGAATTTATTCATAATAAGAAAGGGATATATACCATGCAAGATGCCTTGTTTGGTTAATGTCTGTTTATAATGTCCGATTTATTCGTTACTCTTGTTTTAAAAATCAGTCATTTACGAAGGTAAACTCCTGAATTTCAAAAATGCGAAAGCCTCGAACTCGAACATTATAATTCAGACGCTCTACTTTATAGACAGACAAATAAATCAATTGATAAACTTATAACCTTATAAACGTTTGAACTAAAGATGACTCCAAATGAAAAAGAAAAAATAAAAGCTCTAATTCAAAAGTATAATCCCATACTTAAAGAATCTATTGAAATTGCGTTGGTGGAAGATTTATTTAACCTAATTATTGTCAACAGAGACGATACAGATTTTGAGTTGAAAGATTTGCTAAAGAACAAAAAACAACTTAAAAAGTTTGTGATGAAAGAATTTATTCAACTGAATAATAAACTACTTACCTCGGAGTTAAAACACATGGATGAACCTAAATTTAAACTCACCAAAAGAGATAGTCAAATTAATTTGAAGTTTTAAATTCGGATACTTTGTTCTATTTTTTTTGGAATTAATAATAACCAAACTTAGGTTAATAGGTTTACAGAATATATAATATTTTAAAAGTTGTCGGAAATGTTTTGATAAACAACAATAAAGTTGTTTGTTAGAAAGTTTTGGTAATCAAACTAATTCAAAGGAATATTAAATTCGTAAGTTAAACCTTTGTTAATTTCGTTTTTTACATGGAAGGTACTGTCCATTTGCAAAGCAAACACTTCTATCAGTTCCATACCAAAACCTGTTTTTTTTGTTGTTTCCTTAAAACCAACACCGTTATCTTTGTAAGTAAACAATAAATCATTAGCTTGTTTATTAAAAGAAAGTTGTATATACCCGTTGGATTTTATACCGTGTTTTAAAGAGTTGGATATTAATTCATTAATGATTAACCCTAGAGGAACAATGTTTTTTACATTTAGCTCAGAAAAATTTGTAACAACATCTAAGTTAATTTCCTGAGTGGTGGAATGTAAAGAAGTAAGGTCGGTAGCCAGTTGTTTAATGTAAGTTTCTATATCAATTTTAGCTAAATTTTCTGTCTGGTACATGCGTTGGTGAACTAAAGCCATTGCCTGAATTCTGTGTTGAGCATCATCAAAAATTGCTTTAACTTCATCGCTTGAAATTTTATCAGACTGCAACCTAAGCATTGAGCTTACCACTTGTAAATTGTTTTTTACCCTATGGTGAATTTCTTTCAGCATAATAATTTTTTCATGATGTTGCTCATTAACCAATTTGTTTTGAGCTTCAAGATGTTGGTTGCTTGTTTTAAGCTCTTCGGTAATTTGTCGGTTAGTTTTTATAAAAGTGTTGAGCAAATAATAGATAATAAAAACAGCTATTGTCGCTTCTAAACCTAAAGCGTAAAAAATTACTTTTGGAAAAATAGCAGCGGAAATGATGTTGGCATGAAGAAAAAAGGCAGCAAAAACAGAGTAGGCAATAAGGCTTAATCCGGCAACAATAATTCCACCTTTTTTACCCAAGTTAAAAGCAGCAAAAAAAATTAAAATTACCATCCAAAAAGCACCTCCAAAATGGACGGTATTAGTGTTAAAATACATGTTACCAAACAAAATGGTAAAAATTAAAACAGTAAAAATGATGGATGATATTCTTATGTTTTTAGTGAATTTTAATACAAAAAGATGTGTAATACAATAAAAAGCAGATACTCCCGAAGGTATCATTGCTGGGTAAGCTTCAATAAAAAAAGCGATTAAAAACACAGAAAAGAAACAAATGAATCCAAAAAATGAAAAAAAGTAGTTAGTTTCAATTTTTGCTTTTTCATAGGGATTTGATTTATTATCAAGAAGTTCGCCTATAAAAAAATATTTTAGTTTATCCATCAATACTAGTATCTATCAATGGTTACGAATATAACACAATAAATTAAAAATCAAAATACTTAGCTATTTTCTTTTCAAAAGTAAGATGGGAAGCAAGAACAAATCAGTAATTACTGCAAAAATTAAGATCAGCGTAATATAAACACCAATTAAAAAAGTACTTTTAAAATCGGATAACATCAGAGAAAGAAATCCACTACATAAAATTATAGAAGTAAGCACAATGGCTTTTCCGGTAGAAAGAAAAGTTCGTTTTAAGGCATACAAATTAGTAATACCTTTGTTAAGTTGAAGCTTGTATTTACTAAGAAAGTGTATCGTATCATCAACAGCAATTCCAAAAGCTATGGTAAAAATAATAGAAGTGGACATGTTAATAGACGTGCCTGTAAATCCCATAATACCAGCTATAATAACAAGCGGAATAGCATTAGGAATTAGCGAAATAAACGCCATTTTAAACGACTTGAATAAAATACCCATAAGCGATGCAATTAATAAAAAAGCAATGGATAATCCAACTATCATATTAGCAGCCATTAGGCTATTGTTTTTGTCGACCAACAAAGCTGTGCCAGTCATGTTGTAATCAAAATATTGGGATGTAATATTCTTTTTGAAAAAAGCATCAAAATCATCATTTAATATACGTGATTGATAACTGCCTACATCATGCATTTTTCCAGTAAATCGAATGGTTTTTTTATCAGGAGATACAAGGTTGCTAAGTCGCTTTTTTATAGATGGATTTTTCAGCCATTTAGTAATTTTCTGATACTCTTTTTTGGTGTCAGGAATTTTGTAAGCATTGCTATTGCCCGTATTTTGAGCTTTGTTAATGATTTTTACAACCGCCACAGGAGAGAGTAAAAAGTTCACTCCATAATCATCGTAAAGGTATTTCTCAACTTTATCAAGCTCTTTTATCACTTCATAATCGAATACCTGATGTGTATCTTTTAGCAAAATAGCCATTTCAAACGGACGAACACCTGAGTAGGTGTTTTCGAAAAACCTAAAATCTTGTTGTAGTGGGTGACTTTCATGTAAATCTTCCAACAAATGAAAATCTACTTTTAGTTGAGAGATACCCACTAGTGAAGTTATTAAGATGAGGGTATAAATAACTACAATTCTTTTTGGATGCCTCATTGTAATCAATAAGCTTTTAGATAAAAATTGATTCCAAAACATTTCTTTTCTTCTGTGTTTAACTATTGCAGGAGGTTTTGATAAAGTTAGAATAGCAGGCAATAAGGTAATGGCTATTAAAAAGGCAAAAACAACCCCAATTCCAGAGTAAATTCCAAATTCTTTAACAGGCACAACACTCACAACAATTAAGGTGAAAAAGCCCACGGCAGTAGTAACGGAAGTTAGTAAAGTGGCTAAACCTACTTCCTTAAAGGTAATTCTTACTGCTTCTTTTTTAGATTTGTTCTTTCGCAATTCTTCAATAAACCTGTTGAGTATATGTACAGCATCCGACATACCCACAACAAACAAAATAGTAGGTAGCAACATGGTCATTAAATCCAGCTTTTTGCCTAATAAAAACATTAAAGCCAAGGTCCAAATAATGGCAATGAAAACAGTAATAATAGGAATGACCGTCCCGAAAAATGAACGAAAACTAATGATTAGAAAAATAATTACGAGCAATACGGAAGCCAATAAAAAAAGCTTCACTTCTTTATCCATAATGGTTAAATAAGCTTTTTGTCCTCTTATTTTTCCAGCGTAGTGAATAGTCTCAAAATTATATTGTTGTATCAATTCTTCTAAAGCAAAAATTAAAGCATCAGATTCTTTTTTATTGATGATGTCTATATTGTTTACTACAATAGAAATAGACTTGAAATCGGGAGCAAAAAGCGTATTGATATACTCTTTAGACTTGGCAATTCTGATGGAATCGTTTTTATATTTTTCGGGATCTCCAACATGCAACAAAGGAATTTCCATAAAACCAAAAGCACCAAAAACAGGTTGTTTAATGTTGGTAGGAGAGATGACACTAACTACATGAGGCAGTTTTTCTAAATCAGCGGTAAATCGGTTTGCTTTTTCTAAAAAATTATCGGAAAAAATGCCTTTTTTATTACCAATGGCAATGAGCATGTAGTCATTATCATTTTTAAAAGTTGCTCTGTATTTTAAGAAATAATCGAGGTCAGCATCTTCTTTAGGAAAAAAACTTTCAAAATCATAATCGAACTTTAAACCTGATGCTAAGTAAGTTGCAAATCCAGTTATAATCGTTATAATGATAATGATGCTTACAGCAATTCTTTTCGTCAAAATAAATAATCTTTTAATAGGAGCGGCTAAATTACTTAATTGATTTTAATGTAACGATCATTGGAAGAAGCCTGAAAGAAAGAGGAAAAACCTCATAAGATTAGGAGTTGACCAAGACCACGCCTACGCATGGAGCAGAACACGTAAAGGAGGATGGGCAGTTGCACACCTGCGAAGCACGCTTTCATACCCCTAAAAATATAAGCGACATGAAAAAAGTCCAATATTGGGAACAACCATAACAATAAAAAGGCTAAAACAACGAGGGTACATAGGCTTATTAGAACTCTACTTACAATTAACTCCATCATTCTACGAACCGCTAAGTACAATTAACCACGTTGGTCGTGTCGTCTTTTAGGCTTGTTGCTAACGGTCTGTGTATGAAATTGTAGCTTTGGTTTGTGTATAGGCTTTGTGGGGCTATATTTTATACATTATGTTAGCAGACGTATCATTTTTCTTTTTCTCAGAAAGTTTTGGCATAAGGCTTTTTTACATTTTAGGGTTGAGCAAAAGCAATGAGCGACTGTAAAAGTGCCTACTAATTACTAAACTTTTCTATTACTTTTTCTCTAGCTTCTTTTATTAACCTTTCTTTAGAGTCTGCTATAATATTATTACCCCGTTCTCTATCCATTGAAGGAGTTGAGAAATCAGTCATCTCAACAGTTAACCCTTCTTCATAATATTTCCTGATTTCCTTTGATGTATCTCGGATGTTAATGTTAATTGTACTTAATTCTTCAACTGTTGATCTTATTTGACCATTTTCAGCAGGATACATTATGGTTTCGTATAAGTTATTAAGATAATCTCCTATAATAAAGGATGAATTTTCAGGAAAAACATTTTCTTTTTTTAATGGTTTTTCTAAGTTTTCTCGTTCTTGAATATCTGTTAACCTTAATCCTAAAACACAATCACAAAACTTGCGTTCTTCCATTACTTCGGATGCTATCGGTTGAGCTGATATTACATTTTGGTAATTTATCTCTTGATTAACTATATTATCGAAAGCATGAATAGGAAAATTATTTAACAAACCACCGTCACCCCATAATCCTTGATATTTAATTTTTTGTTGTTTATCACCTTCTCTAACATCATAATTTATCCAAATAGGTTTGAAAATAATTGGAATATTCATTGAAATACCTACTGCTTCTGTCACAGGAAAGTCAGGGGTGTGGTGAACGGAAAAATACATTGGTCGATGCCTACTAATATTAATACCAGTAAATATTAAATCAACACCTGTCATATAGTAAAAATCTTTAAATGTAATGTCCTTTGGTTCTTTCTCAATTTTCTTTAGGTTAAAATTACTATTGTTATTTATTTCATCAATTTTATTTAGCAAATGTACTTGCATTAGTTTTTCAATATAATCTCGAACAGATTCTCCTGTAAATAAACCTCGGGTAAAAAGTAAATTGTATGCGTATTGCCTAGTTTTTTCAAGACCGTCATCAAGAGTTTGAGTTTTTAGCATTCCTTCAATTCTATTTTTTGTAAATGATTTTTTTGTCTTTTTATATAATTTATAAGCGGTAAACAATTTCTCTAAGGCAGAGTTGTTATATATGGACTTTATGGAGCCTATAAGAAGTTTGCTAATATTTCTATATTCAAATGACCGACTATTATCAATAATTTCCTTATGAGTATCAGAAGGGTTGTCAAAGAAATTCTCAAAAGAAGTGATAGGGTGTTTGCCTATGGTATTAAATTGAAAAGGAGTCGATTTTTTCGTTTCATTCTCAATATCAATTGAATTCATGCCCATAGCTAACATATATGCCGTTATAGCACCTGCTGAAGCGCCACTAATTCCTTTTAATTGTCTAGATTGTGGTGGAATGGTTAAATTTATCAAAGGTGTAGCATCTTCAATTTTAAATTCGTTTAAATTAACTGAATTTGGAGGAGTAGGATTAGTAGGCGATTCTTCTTCGAATTTTAGAGCTTCTCTCATCAAGATTGGCTTGAACACTTCTTCTAGACCCTGAACAGCACCAAGGTATATTGTCCCTTTTCCACCACCACCTTCAAAAGTTAAATAATTTATGTTGTTTATATCCATTGGTTAGTTATTAATTGTATACTCAAGAGATGTTAAATTATAATATACAGTTTTATTTATTATAGCATTGTTTCTTCTGATGTAGAAATCAAAATATTGTTCATAAATGGATTCGTTAATTAAAATGTTTGGTTTGTCTAAGCCATCAATCATTCGTATTGTTCCTTTTTTATCTGTTATTATCCATTGTAATAATTTTTCAGACGAACTACCTCCTTTTTCCACCTTACTAAAATGAGGTTCTTGATTGAGTGAAGGGTATTGGTTTTTTAGGTTTTTTAAAATTAGGTTAGAAATTACCTTTTGTTTTAGTACTATGTTATTATTAGATTTATCTATAAACTCTAGTAACATATTGTATTCTCTTTCATTCAGAGTATCTTTTTGATAATTCTTAAAAATAAAGTTAGTTGGGTTACAATTTATTTTTAATGTGAAGCCTGAAATACTATCTTTAGTCTCATTAGTATTTATTTCTAACTCAATAATTAAGTTGTCTTCTAATTCTTTCACATATTTAAATGATATATCTTTTGATGGATAAATTGACGCTTTACTATTTCGTATAGCTCCATAATTTATTAGATTATTATGCCATTCATCATAACCAATTGTTTCCAAATTTTCAGGTAAAAACACATTAATAAACTCAAATTCTTTTGGAATAGAATCATTATTTGTTTGAGCATTACACCCATTAAAAAGAATTAATATGCTGATTAAGTAAAATAGTTTCATAGCAAATAATTAATTGAAATAATTTTCACTCATTAAAGTGAAACACTTTAAGGGATGAAAGAAAAATTAACTTCCCGGTAAATTATCAGGAATAACATTAGAAAGCATTACCATATTGGTAGGAATACGAGTTTCCCAAGGGTCGCCCACAGCTTCGCCATCATTATTATTTTCAGCTTCTTGTATTTCATCAATGATTGACAAATACAATTCATCATCAATAGCGGGAAGTTCTTCGCCTGCCCAAATTTCCCCTGTATTTAAGTAATGTAAAATAGCTTCAGTAAATTTCGGATGTACAGGAACAACTACACGAGCATAACCTGCTTGTAAAAAGTCGGTAAATTTACTATCAGTATCACTAAGCTGTTGAGTAATAGTCCAACGTTGTTTAGGCGACCAAAAGTAAGGGTAAAATAAATAAGTCATATTGTGCCACTCAATACTTTGCTCAAAAAACTTTACAAACTTACTTTCATTCAAGGCTTCATTAAAATCAATTTCAGGATGTCCATTTTTAGCACGTTTCATGGCATTAAATCCATTAAAGCGTTGAAGTGTTAACAACTCAAGACCCCATTTTTTTAGTTCTGTTTGCTCGGTTTTTCTATTTAACAAAGGATTTTGCCCCGAAATAGCAACATTTGATTCTAGGCTAGAAACTTGAAAATCATACTCGGCTTTTAAAGTATTGTAAGCATTAATGATAGAGTTATATGTTTGTATTTGCCAATTTTCAAAACCTTTATCAGATAGTTTACAAAGAATTTCTACATTAATGCTATACTCGGGGCAATGACCTCTGTGTGAAAAAGGAACTAAATCCGTTTCACCATCTAATGGAATAGGAGCAAGGGCTGCTGTACTTGATATCGAGAAGTATTTTCTACCGATAAAGCCATGAATGTATCTACCACTACCATTCGACATAGCTATTTGAAGAAAAGCAGTATGTGCTTCATAACCCTCTTTAACTTCTAAGTCATTATAATCTTTATTATGCCAAAGTTTACCACCAGGCGTATAATCTAATGAATAAGCTTTAGAAACAGTAATATAATCTAAAGGAGGGCTGCTTATATCTTGTAAATTGTACAAAGCTGCCCATAAGTTATAATTACTTCTAGTAATATCTTTATGTGACTTAAGTGGTATGTCAAAAATGCCGTCATACTCAGCAGGATGTATTGGCTTAGTAAGAGTTACCCCTTCTATTTTAGAAAACGCTTTATTATAAATAAAGTAGGCAGCAGGTTCAGGCACCATAAACTCCAACATTAATCGTTTACCAATATTTATTATTTGATTTTCGTAAACTTTATCTACCCAATAATAAAAACCACTGATATGTTCAGTGCTTCCTGTGTTATCAACACCATGTACATTAGTTACCTCTACTTCGTTAATGGTAGTTACTGACCTTTTTTCAAGAACTCTTTCTTGAATTCTGTTTATTGCTCTCTCTGTTAGTTCTTTAGCATTTTTGACAGCTGTTGAACTTGCTTCAGAACTAGAGTTTTGAGAAGCAAATCCCACATTAGCACTAAAACTTACAGGACCATACCCCCCTGAAACATTTAAACCTGCTTCAAATTGACTAGCAGACGTAGTTAACTTATTAACTTCTTTAGATAATTCAAATCTGTCGGTAGATTTTGTATCTGTTTCTGTTTCCTCTGTTTTTTCTAATTCTGTAGAAAAGGTTTCTTCTTTAATTTTAAGATTGCGATGTGTTTTTTCCTTTTTCTCACCAGCTAAAATATTTTCGATATGAGCAACTTCATCAGCTTCGTAGCGTAGCAAGGTTTGCTTGATAATATTAGCATAACCCATTCCTAAAATTTGTACATAAGTTTTTTCAGGTTGTTCTTTAGCTAATTGGTGTAACAATTCACAATGTGTAAATTTAGATTCAGGATTACAGATTAAATCTTCATAAACAGCATTATCAACTCTAATTAAAGAGTCCCCTACTAAAACAATTTTTTCAAACTTTAAAAATCGTGCAATTTTATTCGTTATGTGGTTTAGTTTGGCATCCAGTTTTTGAGTAAAAAAGGATACATTTATATTTTTTAGTGAAATATGCAATGTTTCTAAAACCAATTTAGTGTCATCGCTTATTTGTGCAGTATAATCATCATTAAGTATATCAGGGACAACTTCATTTGCATACCTATTATATGCTTGGTCAAAGTCAATATTTATCGCATTATCAATATTGGTATTATTAGCAAAATCTTCATTTTTTGTTAATTCGAGAGAATTTTTAAAATCAGTTTCTGATAATTTTTGATTTTTAAGATTCTGTAATTGAAAATCAAACAATTCAGTTATTTCTGTTCTGGCAGAATTTAATTTCTTTAATTCAATTAACAACTCTTCTAATGTGGTTATAGTCTCAGATAGTGGTTGCTCAGGTATAGTTTCAGCTTCAATTTTTGGTAAAGGAAAGGGAGGGGTAGGATATACAAGGGTAGATTTTTTCCAATAAGTTAGCACTTTTGGTTTTGTATTAAGAGTGCCATCTTGCACTTTTTTTAACGTACCAACTAATTTAACCGCAAAAACTAAATCTTGTGTTAAATTTGGATTAATATTAACAATAAAGTGGGCAACTAAACTATCCCATAATTTACTTTCATGAGCAATGATATCAAACACACTACCTGATGGCGGAGTGATAGTGTTAGCATCATTAGTTGCCAACATTTCAACAAGTTCATTAAACTCAGGAAATAAAGTATATAATTCTGTTTTTGAATTTAGGGTGTTATTACTGTCAATAGCTGCCTGTGCAACAATTTTAAAATCTGAAAGAGGTTTTTGGTTGTTATAAGCATCAATTAAGTCTGTTATTAATTGACTATTTGTTAATTGATATGAGATTAAAAAATCTTGAACGGTTGATGTAGAAATTTTAGAAATATTTCCAACAATCATGTGAGGATAGAAGTTCTGTGTTGCCATATTATAAAGTTTTTATTTTTAACGTAATGTTTCTCTTTTTGTTGTTACAAATAGATAGATATTTCGTTTTAATTTTTTTATTGTTTGCTAACGGTCAAGTATAAGCGTAGTGCGGGATCATGGATCGATTTCTTGCCCGATCTAGGCAAAGTTTCATAATAGCAAAAATGCTCAATTTTAGCCGTTCTGCCCGCGTTACGCTTATACAATGTTGGCAGCTGGTTTTCAATTTTCTATTCTTACAAAACTGAACTCAACCTCTCCCAAAACAGTAATATTAAATGTACCTGATTCACTGAATTGATAGTAAACCTTAGGTGCAAGTGCATATGGAGTAGAGGCTTTTATAAAACCTGGGGCAAAAGTGTTTGGTTTTACGTTTACAAGTCTTTCACTCCAAGAATCGATTACACTATGAATCTGGGCTTCCAGATGTCCTTCTTTTTCCTCAATTATGGCAGACCAACGGATACTATCAGGTGTTATTGCAAAATATTCGCCAACATACTTCTTCAAGGTGGCGGTTGAAGGCTGGTCTGGCAGATTTGGTAATTCTTTTTGTATATCATATGGCCCCTTGTGTTCGAGGATACCTGAGTAGGCAACTAGCTCAAAAAATTCTGAAATCTTAGGGTTGTTATAAGTTTGGGTGAAGTATAAAATAATGGCATTATCAGTTCTATACGCAGAAGCTATTGTTCCGTACCAACCGCCATGACCAAAAAGGTCTTTTTTATCAGGGGAATTCGGGACAAACCAATGGAGCCCAATCGCCTTTCCATTATTATTTAAAGCTTCTTCAATAGTTGATTCATTTAAGATACGGACTCCATTCAATTCACCTTTATTTAACCACATTTGTAAAAACTTGGCGTAATCGCTAACGGTTGTTGCCGCACCGGTAGCTCCTCTAAAGAATGGATACATAGAAAGGTCAGTTCCAGGAGTCCAATACACTTCTGGGTTACCATTTTTTACTGCATAAGTTATGGGTATCCTTTTAAACCATTCCGCTTTATTATTTTCCATTAAATATGTCTCATGCATTTTTAATGGCCGAAGAATATTTCGACTTAGAAATGTTTCTGCAGGTATACCTGATACCTTTTCTATAATTTTACAAAGCAAAATACTATTCAAGGAACTATATTCTTCATATCCTAAGGTTAGAGCTGGTTGATTTTCTGCAATTATATCCACCACCTCATCCAAGCCACTGAGCACTCTGAGCTCTTCACCATAATCTCGCCAAATTTGATACTCACCATAACCAGAAGTGTGTCTTAACAAATGCTCAATAGTAATTGAGTCTGCTGCAATGGGTTTAAAGTCAGGTATATATTTTGATATTTTATCATTTAGGTTAAGTAATCCTCTATCCTTTAAAATCAAGATACCAGTTGCTGTTATAGGCTTGGTCATTGAGGCAATCCTGAAAATGGAATTTTTTTCTAAAGCTATCTTGTTTTCGTGATCCTTAAACCCATATGCCTCATGATACAAAACCTTTTCATCTTTGATGATCATTACCTCAACACCCACAGGTATTTTTGAATTTACCCATGATTCAAGTGAGTCACTTATAATCATAAATGGTTCATCTTGGCTAACCCCTTGGCCTTGTTCGGATTTCTGCTTACACGATGTGTGAATTACTAGTAAGCTTAAAAAGCAAATTGAGATTAATATTTTATGCTGTTTCATGATCTTACATATTTTAACTTGCCGCACAACGGTCTAGTGTATGAGCAGTAGCGGATTAAAAACCACTAACTTTTCCGTTAATCACTTCCTTTATTAATATTCATTTCCTTTCAGTTTTGCACTAACCCGCTATTGCTTATACACATTGTTCTCTGCTGGCTTTTTCCCGTCCTGTTTGGTTTTCAGCGTGGGCAAAGACATACTCTTTTGCAATTTTTGGTGGTGTGTTGGCTGGTGCGAATTGCAAATGTGTATGGCTTTAGCGTTGGCTTTTCTTTTCGTTTATCAATAGTTTTAGTTTGTCTTTACTTGGCAGAACTGTTTTATATTTACTTGCAAAAATGTGTTCGTTGTTTTCTGGCAATGTATATTCAACAACAGATTCACTTTTGTCTTTGCAGAGTACTATTCCAATTGTCTTGTTCTCGTCTTCCAGTCGTACTTCTCGGTCGTAATAGTTTACATACATCTGCATTTGTCCGAGGTCTTGATGTTTTAGCTCTCCGATTTTTAAGTCGATAAGTACAAAACATTTTAAAAACCTATTGTAAAAAACCAAGTCTATCCAAAAGTGCTTTCCGTCAAAGGATATTCTTTTTTGTCGAGCTACAAACGTAAATCCGTTGCCGAGTTCAAGTAAAAAATGTTCCAGTTTATCAATGAGTTCTTGCTCTAATTGATTTTCTGAATATGAAGAATGTTCTGGCAAACCGAGAAATTCCAAAATATAAGGGTCTTTTACAGCATCTTTTGGTTTTTCCAGTATCAAGCCTTTTTCGGATAGCTCTTTTACCTTGTCTTTGTCTCTGCTTAAAACAAGTCGTGTATAAAGTGCGGAATCGTATTGACGTTCTAATTCTCTTACGCTCCAATTGTTCTTTGCTGCTTCTATTTCGTAAAACTTTCGTTCGTTTTCATCTTCAATTCGCATTAGTTTGAGGTAATGCGACCAACTCAATTTGAAATTAACAGATAGTGTCTGCTGATTTCCATTTTCAGATTTAACAGACAGTGTCTGCTGTTTTTGATATGATAGATAAAAGCTTCTCATTTGCTGAATGTTAGTAACTGAAAAACCTTTACCAAATTCTGATGTTAAAACTTTTGATAAATCACGTAAGAGACTTTTTCCGTAAACAGCTCTGTCTTTACCATTTTGTTCCTCTTCTACAATCTTTTTCCCGATTTCAAAGTAAGTTGTTACCATAGTTTGATTAATGGCACGAACTACATTGTTTCTTGCCGATTGGAGCAAATCGACAATTTGAGAAAAGAAGTTTGTATTTGATGGCTTATTTGTCATACATTTCAATTAGGTCGCCCATAAAATGTTTGGTACTTTCTTTTATTAAATCATAAGTTAAAATGGATTTCCCGTTTAACCTATGGTTGTTTTCAAAAGGATTTATATCAGAGAGTATAACAATTCTATCTGTTGCAGTAGCTTTTCCTTTTGTTTCTCCCCAAATTCTTGTCGTTTTATCAGCACCTTGAATGTAATCCGAAAAAATCCAGACATTTTTAAAAATATTGTTCTCTTTTACCATCATTGCAAACTCCCTTGCAAGTGGAATAACACTATTCTTGGATTTTGCAACATCTCCAATTACAAGAACAGCTACACCATTTGGTTTGAGAAATTTTTTAAACTCTTCCAAAGTATCTTTAGAAAACTTTATCCACTCAAATAGGTTCAAGTCATCATCCAGTTTTTTGGAAACCTCGTTTGGGTCAGCTCCTAAAAACCAAGAGCGAATCCAGTTTTGTCTTGCATAATTCACAATACCTAAATACGGTGGCGATGTTAGCAATAAGTCAACCTTTTTTAATTGTTTTTTTAGAATTGGATTTTTAGAGACGTTTTTTGCATTACACTCAACTACAACAGATTCTTTTTTGGGAACTTTATGCTTTTCAAAAACTCTAACTGTTTTTTCTCTCAATAATTGAAAAACGTCTCTAAATTCTCTGTTTAGTTGTTTAGTTTGAACAAAGCGTCTGACATACTCAGGAGACATACTGAAAGTCTTGGGATAATATGTTGAGTAAGAAGATGTCATTTCAATAATCTCCATTTTTCGTTTTCAAGAATTATTGAACCGCTCTTTTTTAGGTGTTGCTGTGATGTTCTGACAGCGTGTTTCCATTTCTTACCAAAACTTTTTCCATCAATAATTCTATCAACCATATCATCACATAAATCAGGATGAATTTCTTTTATTTCTTGATGAATTTCTTCGGTTTTAAGTCCTTGTGGTTGTTTTTCTAAAACGTAAAGAATTGTTTTTGAAAATACATTATGAACAGCACCAACATTCAATCTGTCTTTTACCAATTCATTTTGGGCTGATTCTAGTAAATGTTTAATTTCAGAAGAAATATTGCTTTCAAGTTTGGGTATTTGTTTCGTGATTTGACTTGAAATCTCGATTAATGATTTTAAAGTGTCTTTTTCAATTAGAGAACCTAGTTGACAATATTGATTTATGTCTTGATATATTTTTTGAGTTTCAATTTTTTCATTAATTTGAATTCCGTATTCAAAATTTGAAAACAAACCACCATTTGTTAAATTTCCAGATGTTATAATGGATTTCTTTTGGTCAGAAA
The DNA here is from genome assembly GCA_032251145.1 of Vicingaceae bacterium. Classification (GTDB taxonomy): domain Bacteria; phylum Bacteroidota; class Bacteroidia; order Flavobacteriales_E; family Vicingaceae; genus BRH-c54. The sequence continues at coordinate 20,489 of JAVVER010000050.1, forward strand.
TATAAACTTTAGCGTGAAGTTTAGGGAGATGCCAAATGTTTAAATTTTGTATTTCAGCATTAAGGTTTTCAAAAACTTTTGGGTTATTTGAACCTTGGATAATGTTTTTTGGCGATAAATTTGTCAGAAAAGTAAATCTTCCGTTTTCTTTAAATTTTGTATTAAAATTTTTTAATATAAAATCGACTCCATTTGGGGTTACAAAAGGTGATGAAATAAAAATTTCATCTTTTGACTCATTTATTAATGACCCTAAATTACGATGCCAATTTTTATGGAGTTGTTCAATCATTTCTATGCGGCTATTGCGTTAGGGATTGGAGCAATTGTTTGAGCTCTTTTTGTGACGTTAGGAACAAAAAAGCGAGTGCGGAAAGCCCGACCCGATAGGGTAACGCCCAAATCATTTAAAACCCAATAATAGATTGTTACTTTTCCGTCTTTGAATGTTAATGGAACTTCCTGAAAGTATTCAAGATTTTCTGTGCAGGTTAATAATTGATTGTTTCCTGTTACGGTTCTATTGTCTTTTGAATCGTATCTCCTGTCAGAAATTGTAAAAGGAATTATTGGGTCAAAGAGATAATTGTGAGCTAAATACCATAAGGAGTTTGATGGAGTTGTAATTTTTCCTTTATACCTACCCAAGTCCATCATAATATGACGAACAAGAGTTCCCGGCTCAAATTCTTCATCTGAAATTTCAGATACGAAAGGTTGACCAGTTGAATTGTCAACCATATATTCATACCATTCGTGCTTATCTTTATTAATGTCGCCTGGGTTAATCCTTACAACTGTCCAAGCTACTTTTTTCTTTTTGCGTTGGTCTCCAAAAAATGGTTTTGAAATTATAATGGTCAAGTCGTTGTAAGAAAGAGCAGTCGAGCCACCTTGCCCATAAGCTCCCATTAAGTGTAATTTTCCAATTTTATTATTTCCATTTAGGTCAAGAATTGTTTTTGAAAATTGCTCAGGTTCTAAGCCAATTCCTTTATCTCTAATTTCTACCGTTGGTTTGGTTGGTTGCCCTGAATCATAAAGTGTAACATTGACTAATTCGCTAAGTTCTTTTAACCGTTTATCGTGTGGGTCAGCAATTTTGGAAATTTTTCCACTTTCTATTCCATACAATAGTTCTGCTGCTCGTCTTGGGCTTTTAATGTCTATTGGTTCTTCCTTTTGTTTCCACTCTTTTTCCAATACTGCATCAATAGCGTTTGTTATTCTTTCAGTAACTCCAGATGCAGGGTCAGTACCAATATTGATGGTAGCCAAGTTGTTTTTTCTTCCACCAACAGCTTCAAATCTATAATTTGAAGCACCAATTTTCATTAAAACGTTTCTTACTTGTTCTGCCTTATAAGCAACTAATAGTTCTTTGAAGATATTTTCCATATTAGAAATTAAATGAGTCAATATTGTTTTTTAAATTCTTTTTATAAAGGGTTTCCATTGTTTTTAATTCTTCCTTTATAGCTTTTATCATTTTCTGAACATCGTCTTCCGAATATTCATAATTATTGATGTTTGAGCACTTTGATAAGCTCCTAATTCCTTGTAAAAGCTTGTCAACCCTTTTTGAAGCAACTCGCTTAAATCGTTCTTTTTTTAGTTTAGAATTGTCCATTTGTACAAATCAGGTTTAAAATATAGTCGCAAATATACAATTATATACTACATTAAAGTAAATATAGTGCTGTTTTTTTTTCGGAGCGATGGCAAAAAACAGCTCTTTTGGTTTTTTAGAGTTGGCTTTTGTGTCGGAAAAAACCAAATGTGCTGTTTGTGCGGTGGCTTTTTTTTCAGCTTGCAGAGAACGGTTAGTATATGAAAAGTAGGCGATTTCGAAGCACTAAACATTCGGTTAAGC